>NZ_JBFOCV010000052.1:0-381487 GCF_040907975.1 Aeromonas sp. s10
TGTAGTGGTCTAATCATCCCGGACACCGTTTTAGGTGGTACAGTCGCCACCATTATTTGAGGTGTTCAATGACAAGATTACGTCGCTCATTTACTGCCGAGTTCAAGCTGGAAGCCGCATCCCTGGTGCTCGACCAAGGCTATTCAGTCCCCGAAGCCAGCCGTTCACTGGATGTCGGCGAAACCGTGCTGCGTCGATGGGTTCAGCAACTTCAATCAGAACGAAGTGGCGCTACACCTGCTAACCGGGCGCTGACCCCTGAGCAGCAAAAAATTCAGGAGTTGGAAGCCCGCATCAACCGGCTTGAACGCGAAAAGGCCATTCTAAAAAAGGCTACTGCTCTCTTGATGGCGGACGAACTCGAACGTACGCGCTGATAGACCGATTAAGGGAGCAAGCCCCCACCACCCTGGTCTGTTGCGCTTTCGGTATACCAACCGCCTGTTTTTACGACTATCTGGCTCGCAGGCGCACAATTAACCGTGAACGGGTGCAGCAGAGAAGTGAGTTACGGTGTTTGTTCAAAGAGAGTAGAGGCTCAGCTGGCAGCCGGGCCTTGATGTCAATGATGCGGGCACTGGGGCATCAGATTGGTCGGTTCAAGGTGCGTCGCCTGATGAAGGAGGCCGGGCTGGTCTCCAAACAACCGGGAGCTCATCGTTATCAGGTCGCGCGGTCTGAACGACCGGATATTCCCAATCTTCTGGCGCGTGAATTTGATGTCCAGCAACCCAATCAGGTGTGGTGCGGCGACATCACTTACGTATGGGCAGGTGGCCGCTGGCATTACCTGGCCGCGGTGCTCGACCTCCACACCCGACGGGTCGTGGGCTGGGCGATGTCCGGCAGGCCTGATGCTGAGTTGGCCGTGAAAGCGCTCGACATGGCGTATCAGCAACGGGGCTGCCCGTCTGGCGTGCTGTTTCACTCCGACCAGGGCAGCCAATACGGCAGCCGGGTATTTCGGCAACGGCTGTGGCGCTATCGCATGACCCAGAGCATGAGTCGGCGTGGCAACTGCTGGGATAACGCGCCGATGGAGCGGCTGTTCAGGAGCCTCAAGACGGAATGGCTTCCGACCACGGGGTACATGAGCCTGCGGGAAGCCAAGCGGGATATCAGCTACTACCTGATGGATTACTACAACTGGCGGCGCCCGCATCAACACAATGATGGGATACCGCCAGCAGAGGCCGAAAATCGGCTTAACTGTGTGTCCGGATTTAGTTGACCACTACACCCCCATCCTGACGCGGCTGGGGGTGGACGAGGTGCGCTGGCTCAAGCAAGTGACGCTGTTTCGGCGCCAGGGCATCAGAGTGGTGGGTGACAAAGAGCATTGTCAGCAGTTTGCCTGGCACTGTGGCCAGCGACGGTGTCATCAACCATCCCTTTGAGTGATGAATGCTCGCATCATAACAACGTCCGGTATCGCGCCAGCTCCCCGCCTGTGTGATCGCATCTGAATTGGCGTCATCGATGCCAAGACATTCTCTTTAATCCCCCGAGTTTCACAAATGCCATCGCAAATGCTGGATGACGAGTTGTGCTGGGCGCTGGATGAAGGCTTTCTCCAAAAGGTGGCTGTCCTGATAAGGCGGGTTGGGGAAAAGGGGCTATCGGCCCTTTGTTATCAGGCCGTTTTTTCACAACGCTGCGACACCGTGGGTGTTGCTTGAGCAGGTGATTTTTGCATCAGTGAAACAGAGTGGGTGGTATGGTTCCTCCAATGGAACAATCCGTACACAAAGATGGCTGTCCCAAATAAAAAGGGAGCTTATCTTGCTCGGTCCATGGAGAAGGGGGGAGATGACGACGTCCCTTGGGGATCTTTTACGAGAGTCGGCAAAGATGGGGACCCACCTCTTGCTCGCCTGATCAAACCTGATGCGAAGGGGCGGGTTGGCCGATATCTCGAAGGGGGGCAGCGTTGGCAAAATAACAAGGGCGACCAGTTGGTCGCCCTTGTGTGATGGGCAGAAGCGCGTGCTCTGCCTGTGAAGGTGACGGTTATTGCAAATCCGTGCTCAGGCTAGGAGCACCGAAGTTCACCAGGGTGGCATGGGAGTGCTCGAAGTACTGTGACCAGAAGTCACCGAGTGCATCCATGGTCTTGCCGGAACGATAGGCGTGTTTCACCGCGTCGGTCACCAGCCCGGCGCCCGTGACGTAGACGCGAGCGCCTTGCAGATCGGCAAACAGCCCCTTGCTCTTGGCTTGCTTGAGCTCGTCACCGACATTGAGCTGCTTGATCTTGTTGGTGGCATAGAAGCTGGTGTAATCGGAGTGCTCCAGCATGTCCGAAATGAGGAACACGACGCGGTCATTGACGCCTTGCTCGGCCTTCATATCTTCACCCACCTTGCGCAGCGAGTTCATGATCTCGCTCTTGGGGATGTCCTGGCGGGCATCACGCAGTGCTTTCACGAACTGTTTGCCAAAGCCGTTACGAAAGACCTTGGTCTGCGTCGTCAGGCAGGTATCCAGGCCGCGCAATTTGCGCATGCTGACATCGTCCCGGACCTCCCCTTCCAGCGGCATATCCAGTTGCCCCGCGTAGGCGAGGCGAAGGTATTCGCCAGGCAAGAAGGCGGAGAAGGTATAGAGCTTGACGCGATCGCCAGCCTGCACGAAGCGCTCGATCTGCCCCCAACTGCTGCGTTGCAGATCGTCAGGCATCGGAATGGTCTGGTCGATGATGACCACCAGTTCGCGACCGGTGCCCGCAGGCTTGATGTCGGTCAGGCCATTGCGCTCATAGCAGCTCTGTATGTCGTTACGCTCGGCCGCCAACGCTGCACAAGGCAGCGTCAACGACAGTAGCAATACCTGGGTGATCTTCACGATTAGGCACTCTGCTTGGTGGGAAAGAGGCCCAGGGTCTTGAGGGCCATCTGCTGTTCACGGATATCACGCAACTGCGCTTCGTCCACCCCCAGTGCGCGGCTGGCTGCTGCCAGACTCTCTTCGGGCAGGCCAGTGACATCATGGAAATCGGCGGCCTTGACGGCAGCGCCGGTCTGGCCGGGGGCGTCAGTGGTGGGCGGGAGAGCCGCCTCTGCCTGCGCAACAGCCGGTTGTACGGCGGGTGCCGGCTCGGCTTGCGCTGCCGGTGCGACCTGGGGGGCCGCCTGAGGGGCCGGCTTGGGCGGCACGGTGCCTGCCTTGTACTCGATAAAGGCCAGGAAATTGCGATGGGCGGATTTCTCCCCTTCCAGCGCCCCCAGCACACCCGAGTTGGTATGGTCACGGCTCGACAACAGGGTCTGCAAGCGGCGGAGCTTGTCATCGGCATGGCTGGCAATGGCGGTGCGTTGCTGGTCCATCGCGTCCAGCATCTCTTCGGCGGTCGCGTATTCGTGTGTCAGACGCCAGGCTGTTTTGGAATGGGTGCCCGCAAAGTGGTATTTGCTGGCAAGCCAGATGCTGATCCCCTGGATGGCGATGTAGATAAGCGACAGCATGACGTAGGTAGTCAGGCTGGCCTCACGGATGGCCTGCATCTTGTCTTCGATGGTGGCCTCTTCCGCCTCGTTGTTGATGGCTTGAGACTCTTCCGGCAGATCAAACGGCGACCCCATGCTGCTGTCACTCTGTGCCGTTGTTTCGGCGCGCATGTTGTTGACCATCTCGGTTTCGATGCTGTCGAGGGTGGCTGAACGCACCACGAAGGCGCCCACGGCCATGCAGGCAACAAACGAAGCACAGACAATCAGCCAGACAAACTTGCGGCTGACACCTGAATTCACGTCTTTCAGGCGGGCCAGCAGCTGCTCGTAGTCAGGTTTGTCAGAGTCCGAGAAGGAGTCTTCCAGATTGATGGCCTTGTTTGCCTTGAGGGTACGGGAGCGTTTTGAAGGCTCTTCCCCTTGCCACCAGTGGCGCGCCCGGGCGATCAGGCTGTTGTGATGCAGGGAGTGTCCGGCCACTTCAGCCAGGAATGCGGATGCAACGGCGAGCAGCAGAGCCGTCGCGGCTGCCAGCAGATGACGGTCATTGGTGGAGGCATCCATGTTCATCCAGCCTGCCAGCACATAGGCAAAGCCCATTGCCTCGACCAGCACCAGCACCAGCACCAGAGCAAGCACCCACGCCGGGCGCGGGGAGCGGCCGGCCTCTCCTGCCTTGGCAAGGTAGTCGAGGGAGGCGTTGTAGGCATCTGTTCCCTTTAAATGCTTCTTGTATTCGCGGTAGTACACATTTGACAGGGTCACTTCATGGTTGATCCAGCCATCGCCATCGACCGAGGCCGGCTTGCGGGCGAGACGGGCCACTGTGCCGATCAGCGGCAGGCTGTGCCATACCCGGATCAGGAAGTAGGAGACATGCTCCCAATGCCGCCACACCACCACGGCGCTGACGAGGAATGAAACAATGCCAACGGTCAGCATCTGGTTGGCGAGGATCAGCGTCTTGAGCGCTGCCAAAGAAAAGTCTTCCACTAAGTTTCTCCGTTTTCTTATTTGGAATGGGTGGCGGGAATGGGCAGGTACGAAGCCACATAAGCCTCGGAACCTGCCGGATAGAACAGGGCTCCCTGGCTGACCTTGGCGTTGCCTTTGCTGAACACGAGGTCCATGCAGGACACCGACGCCTTGGGATCGCTGGTGAAGACGCGGTATAGCACCTCACTCTCGCCCTCATAGGTGTTGGCCACCGCCTTGAGGGTCTGGGGCTTCTTCTGATTCGAGGATTTGTAACCCTGAACGACTTGCAGGATCGGTTGACGATCGACCTGGGCGTTGTCACGCAAGATGGAAACCGGAGAGACAGTCACCAGGTGGCCGTTGACGGTATTGGCCCAGACGCGATTGTTATAGCCGGGCATGTACTCCTTGGTGGCATGGCGCGGGAGAGGCTTGTCGTCTGCCATGCTCAGTACCTGGCCCGCACTGCGTGGCTTATCTGCCTCACAGCTCGACATCGGCATATCGCTTGCGTATGCGCTGCTGATCAGTGCAAAACCACTCGCCTTGGGTTTGATGTTCTGAGCCATGTTCCATTGATAGGTGCCGGCAGGCTTGCCGCCGAAGTCCACTGCGGCCTTGGCATTGGACAGGGCCTTGGCCGTGCTGGTGTCAGCGCTCTGCTTGGCGGCGGGTTGGCGAGGGGCGGTTTGCGACGTGGCCGCCACCTTGCTTGAACCGCTTGTGGACTGAGCCGCCGGTTTGGTGGCAGCCACACGCGGTTTGGCGGTATCGGAAGCCCCGTAACGCAAATAGCGGGTGTTGTTCTCTTCGGATTGGGCCCGCATGACCAGAGCCTGCTCGTTCGCCAGTTCCACAATTTCGACCCGGCGATTCTGACCGCGAAGCAAGGGGTCGCTGTTGTCTGCGATGGGACGCGACGAACCTGCGCCTTGATAGTAAATGGAAGAGGCCGGGATCCCCGATGCGACCAGGACCTTGCCGACGGCTCGCGCACGTTGCTCGGAGAGTCGCAGGTTGAGTTCTGCTGGGCCGGTGGCGTCACTGTGGCCGACGAGGAGGATACGGCGCTGATCCGAGGCGTCTGCGGCTGCGGGTTTGGCATAGAGCTGGGCCAGTTTCGTGACCACGCGCAGGCCGCTTTCTGTGAGCTGGGCAGAACCACTCGAGAACATGCCGGAATCGGGGATCTGGGCCACAAGGCCGGCGTCCTGAGGGACACCGGTCACTGCGGCTGGCTCGGCAACGGTCAGTTTCTCGGTCGCGATGTTGAGATTCTCTTCCTTTGCTATCCGGTCAAGCTCTTGTAGCCTGGACTGCCACATATAGCCTGCCGCGCAGCCCAGCGCCCCACCGAGGGCAACCCCCGCGACAGCCCCTTTTTTCCCGTTGATGGCGTAGCCCGCAGCCCCTCCTGCAATCATGCCAGCCCCACAAAGCACCGGCATGCCGTAATCCTTGCCGATATCATTGACCGTGGATTTGAAATTCTGCATCTGCTGAGAGCTGCAACCCACGGCGGCAATCAATACACAGCTGAGAGGTGCAAGACGAAACGATTTATCCATAGCGATTCCTTGCCATTTATATTTAATAGCGAGATTCAGACATGCCAGTGAGGCCAGAGAAAAGCGTCTTCGGGTGGAGTGAAATATCGACACTTGCTGACATTAAAGATATTAACGCGGGCTGATGTTTAATATCGGAGCCAGGCGTGATCATTCTCGCAAGCGGCTGTGTCTGATATGTCCTGAGTGTCAGAAGAGGCAATTATCTATGCGGTTCAATAGGTATCGAGTGGCTATGATAAGCCAAACGAGCCTGATCATGCGAGTGGAAAAGTGATGCAACCATAGGAAAAACATCAACTTTCCAATATCTTTGCCCATCTCACCGACGCTGAACACAAAGAGCGATATGGCGACGCTCTTATGGTTTGTGAAAGGCGCAGGCCGATTATCGCTATTGAGGATGAGGGCTGTTGGGGGAAGTATGTGGTTGCCCCCACTGACAGTGTTGGTGAAATAATGTTCATGGGCAGAATAACGTCTGGCATCCCGTTTATATAATGGATTAATTGTCGATAAATATGTCTGACAACAGTTTATAGAGTGGGGCACAGGCAGTGCGAAGCATTGCAAGACCTCTGTTGAACGCATTGCTTGATAATATTGTCGAAAGGGTTTGGTCAGGAGCAATCAGATGGCGATAACAACGCGATCCCGAAGAGAAAAGATTGGCAGCGGGCTCGGGCTGGTGATGGGGCTCATCGCCTTTAACCTGATCGTGCCTCTGCTTCCGGTTGCAACAGAGATGTCGGATATGACCAGGATGATAGGTGCCATGGTCAGCGCCATGCTTTGCGCCGAACTGGGAGCCAGGATTGGCAAGTGGCGGGATGCCAAAGAGCAGGCCGGATCGGCAGAGTAACTCGACGTGAGAAGAGCGCCAATCGCCCGAGTGCGGCGGTGTGTGCGGGTGTAGCAGGCAGGGCGACAGTTGTCGCCCTGCCTGTTTTGCTATCGCGGTTTGCCGCTCAAGCGCCGCGCCGCCGGGGGGCGCTTCGATGGAGGAAGGTGGCCAGGGTGTCGCGGGGCGATGCCGCATTGCACCAGAAGGCGCCGGGAGCGAGATGGCGCCAAGGCTGGATCTGCGAGGGAAATCCTGAGATCGTGCAGGCAGTTATCTGGTTATCCCCTTGAGAGGAGTGCCCATGCGCATTGCCCTGATTGGCCTTGGCGATATCGCCCGGAAGGCCTATCTGCCGCTGCTTGCAAACGACGAGCGAGTCACCCCGCTGCTCTGTACCCGGAGTCCCTCGGTGCTCGGCGAACTGGCGCGCCAGTACCGGATTGGCGAGTGTTTTACCGAGGTCGATGCGCTGCTGGCGAGCCGACCTGATGCGGTGATGATCCACGCTGCCACCGCCGTGCACGGCAAACTGGCGGAGCTGTGCCTGCGTGCCGGCATTCCCACCTTTGTGGACAAGCCGCTGTGTGACAACGCAGGAGAGGTGGAGACGCTCGCCAATCTCGCCATCGCCAGAGACTGCCCGCTGTTTGTGGGCTTCAACCGTCGCTATCTGCCCGCCATGGCCGCCGCACGCGGCCAGCCGCTGACCGAGCTCCATTGGCAAAAGCACAGGCACGCCCTGCCGGGGGCGCCTCGCCAGTTCTTGTTCGACGACTGTATCCATGTGCTCGACAGCCTCTGCTGTTATGGCGGCGAGCCGGACGAGGAGCTGCATGCGGTGCTGCGACGCAGCAGTGAGCAGCCCGAGCTGCTGGCCGGGGTGAGCGTCGCCTGGCAGAGCGGGCAGATGGCGGTGAGCGGCAGCATGAATCGCAGCGCCGGCATGACCGAGGAGCGCATCGATGCCTATGGCGACAACCTCTCATTGCATATCGAGAATTGCACCCGTGGCCTGCTTGCGCGAGACAACACAGTGCAGACTCTGGCTCCGGGCGACTGGCAGCCCGTGCTGGCGAGCCGAGGCTTTGTCGCCATGCTCGAGCACTGGTATGGGCAGATTGACGCCGGGCGGGCAGACGGGGCGCTGGTCGAGAGCTACCTGAAAAGCCATCGACTGGCGGAGCGCCTCGTCGCCCTGGCAAAGGGATGACCCGGAGGCAAGGGGCTGGTGACACCGGCAGGCATCACTGGCCAGAGAAGCGGCAGAGCACTGTATGAGATGGTGGCTCCTTGCGCAGTCAGCCGGGAAAGGTGCCAGCGAGCGAGCCAAGCGAAGGCGGGTTTGTTATCTTGGCGGCCATCAAGAGCTGCAGGGCAAGAGATCGCAATGAAGAAGGTGTCGAAGATGAGATGGCTGACCGCAGTGGGCGGGGTATTCCGTTCATGAGCATCATTCTGGGGATCGATCCTGGTTCGCGCATCACCGGTTACGGGGTCATTCGCATCGTTGCGGGCAAGGCGGAATATCTGGGATCGGGCTGCATCCGCACCGATCTGGGGGAGCTGCCGTCTCGCCTGAAGCAGGTCTATGACGGGGTGAGCGAGATCATCACCCAGTTCAAGCCGGACGAGTTCGCCATCGAGCGGGTCTTCATGGCGCGCAACGCGGACTCGGCCCTGAAGCTCGGCCAGGCCAGGGGAAGTGCCATCGTCGCGGCGGTCAATGCCCTGCTGCCGGTGAGCGAGTATTCGGCCACCCAGATCAAGCAGGCGGTGGTGGGCACTGGTGGCGCCGCCAAGGAGCAGGTGCAGCACATGGTGACTCACCTGCTCAAGCTCTCTGCCACCCCCCAGGCGGATGCGGCGGATGCTCTCGGGGTGGCGCTCTGCCACTTCCACACCCGTCAGAGCCTCATTCGCATGGCCGGGCGGGCCAGCGGATCGGTGCGCGGCCGTTATCGCTGATCCCCGGGGGAGGAGGGCTTCTGGTGTTGGCAGGGGAGCGCGGGGAGCTGCTGGCAAAATCGCTGGTCGGGTCACAATCTGTCGCGTCCCTCGATGGGACTCCCATGGAGAAGCGCACCGAGCGGGTGAATATCTTTCTACTTTATCAATAACTTGTGACATTCATCACATATCCGCGATGAATCGGGTCGGTTTCGTCTTGCTCCGCCACACTCCCATAATATGGCGCCTGTTCAATAACAGTGTCCGTATGAGCCTTTCAGGTTCGCGTGTTAGTCATCATGGGAGAGACAAGAGTGAAACCTTTTGCTGCTGAATTTATGGGAACCTTCTGGCTGGTGCTGGGGGGCTGCGGGAGCGCCGTGCTGGCTGCCGCCTTCCCCAATGTGGGGATCGGCCTGCTGGGCGTCGCCCTGGCGTTCGGCCTGACTGTGCTGACCATGGCCTATGCCATCGGTCATATCTCGGGTTGCCACCTGAACCCGGCCGTGACCGTCGGACTCTGGGCTGGTGGTCGCTTCCCGGCCTCCAACGTGTTGCCCTACATCGTGGCCCAGGTGCTTGGCGGGATCGTGGCAGGTGGCGTGCTCTATGTCATTGCCAGCGGACAGGCTGGTTTTGATGTGAGCGCCGGCTTTGCTTCCAACGGCTATGGCGAGCATTCCCCCGGCGGTTACAGCCTGCTGGCCGCACTGGTGTGTGAAGTGGTGATGACCGGTTTCTTCCTGTTCGTCATCATGGGCGCCACCGACAGCCGTGCACCGGCCGGGTTTGCTCCCATCGCCATCGGTCTGTGCCTGACCCTCATCCACCTCATCAGCATCCCGGTGACCAACACTTCGGTCAACCCGGCGCGCAGCACTGGCGTGGCGCTTTTTGTCGGTGACTGGGCCGTGGGCCAGCTCTGGCTGTTCTGGGTTGCCCCCATTGTCGGTGCCATTCTGGGTGCATTGGCCTATCGTGTGATCGCCACGAAAGAGTGATGTGTTGCTAGTTAACGTGTGGTATCGACACGCCCCCGGGCGTGTTTTTTTATGCCTGAAGGAATACCGGGCAGGGCGCCATGCTGACGATAGGGTACGGCATGATCACAGTCCCTTGGCGCTCAGCATCTCTTTGTAGCGCTGATGCAGCAGCTTGACCCGTTCCACATAGGCCCGGGTTTCGGCATAGGGCGGTATGCCGCCGTGTTTTTGCACCGCACCGGCGCCTGCATTGTAGGCGGCGGTGGCCAGGGCCACGTTGCCGTCATACTGCTTGAGCAGACCCGCCAGGTATTTCACCCCGCCAAAGATGTTCTGCTCCGCCAGCAGGGCGTTGCCGACCCCGAGCTCGCGCGCCGTGGCGGGCATCAGCTGGGTCAGTCCCATGGCGCCCTTGCGGGAGACGGCCAGAGGATTGAAAGCGGACTCTGCATGGATCAGTGCCCGGATGAGGGCAGGCTCGACCTGATAAGCCTTGGCTGCGGCCTGTATGGTGCTGGCGTAGTCATAAAGGAAGAGGCCTGTCGTGCGCCAGTTGACCTTGGACGCCGGATCGCAGGCATAGCAGTCGTTGAACAGCAGCAGTTCGTAGTGACCCTGCTCCGGCATCATGTCGGAATAGCGTATGACCCCGTTCTTTTGTACCGACTTGTAGACCTGGACCTGACGGCTTGCAGGCTTTGCGGGTTCAGGGGAGGGGAGCGGCGCCGGGGTGAGCGCCACGGTACGCGGCGTGGGAACCGGGGAGGAGACAGCCGTCTCCGGGGTCAGGATCACCACTTCTGCCGGTGGCGGTATCTGAGCCGGGGCTGCGTGGGAAAACAGCGGCATCATGCCCAGCAACATCCATGCTTTCAACGGCTTGCTCCTTAAGCCTCGTTAGCCACGTTGAGTAAAGCATTCGGGATGGCGCAGAACAAGTGCCCGTGAACAGGGGAGGCTGGAAATGTGATGGCAGAGGGACGTCCCACCTGAGTGCTCACTCAGGACAAGGGGCGCGGCTCATGGCGTCAAGGGGCGGATGATCGCAACCTCGTCTTTTCCATCGAGTTATTGGCTTTTTTGTAAGTTAAAGGCGTGTTATCTTGCTGTTGCTCCACTCTGGTCTGATCTCTTCGTGGAGCCAGCGAGCGAGCAGGAGAGGGCCGGTATGGCCAGAGCGAAATGGGCATGACAAGCAGGCGAGCGATGGAGCTCAGATTCGAAGAGTACTGTGATGCGGATCTTTCCCTCATCAGAGACTATTACGAGACGACGTTTTCCCACTATGTGCCGGATTTGGCAGAACGGATTTTTGTGGTCCGTGACGCGCACTGGCTGGTGGGGGCGGTGCGCCTGCGCGATGAACAGGATTATTACCACTTGTGCGGCTTTCGTCTGCTCCCTCACTACCAGTCCCTGGGGCTGGGGTCCCGCTTGTTGCAGCATGCCTGCCGCGATCTTTCCGACAAGCCCGTGATCTGTCACGCCCTGCCGTTCGAGAAACCCTTCTACCTCAAGGCGGGATTTGACCACCTTCCCCTGCATGAACTCGACGGGCCCCTCCACTCTCTCTATCACCAGCAGCACGAACAGGGTTACCAGATCGAGCTGCTGGTGCGTCAGGCGAAGGCGCCTGTTTTCAACTGACGTCTTATTGGGGTTTGGTCAGCAGGTGGATCTTGCCTGGTGACAGCTCCAGCCCCAGCAGATTTTCCTTGAGCCAGGCCTGATTGGGATCCTTGTCATCCAGCTTGTAGACAGGCTGGGTCTCCAGCCGTTTCTCCATGCTCTGCAGCAGCATCCTCAGCATGAAACCAAACTTCTGTTCCGCCGCTGCAGGCTCCAGCTTGTAATCGATGAGCTTCATGTTGTCGAGGAAGAGCGCACTCCTGGCCTTGTCGTAGCGGGGCCTCGCCTCATAGGTCATGTTGAGGCGCGCGTCGTACTCGGTCTGATCCGGGAGCGCGATTTTCAACTTGCCTTTGCCAAACACCCTGGCGGTATCCGGGCTCTGGCGACCAATCTGCACATCGCTCTGCTCGAGTTGCACATGGGCCTTGATGATGCCGGGCAATTCCAGCTGTTTGTCCACTTGCACCTGGGACTGCAGGTACTGATTTATCTGCTGCTCATTGATGTCATATGAGCCTTGACCTAGCATGGCCAGACTCAGCAGCATAGATTGCAGGATCATGCTAACGACCTGATAGAATGGGTGTGCCCCATAGCATACCATCCCGACCCTGTGGGGTCTGCCCGTGCCATCTGTCCAATACACCAAGGAGTCGCCTTGCTCGACGGTCTGGAATATGACATTCAGTTGCTGTTTTCCCGCTTTCTCGGCTGGTTGTTGCTGTTGTTTCACACCGTGATCGTGGCTGGGATCTCCCTGCGGGTGGTGATGAAGCGACGTCCCATCGGGGTATCCCTCGCCTGGTTGGCCCTCATCTATGCCATCCCCTTCGCCGGGGTCGGTTTCTACGTGCTGTTTGGCGAGATTCGCCTCGGTCGCAAGCGGGCGGAGCGGGCCCAGGCCATGTACCGTCCTTACGCCATCTGGATCCGCCAGCTCGCGCGCCTCTTCCCCCAGCACTGCTGCGAGGTGGGCAGCAAGGCACGCCCGCTCCACGATCTGATCCAGGGGCGCTTGGCCATGCCCATGCTCTCGGGCAACCGGATGACTCTGCTGCACAAGCCGAAGAGCATCGTAGAGGAGATAGTGCGCGACATCCGGGGCTCCTCCCAATCCTGTTATCTGGAGTTCTACATCTGGCACCCCGGCGGGGATGTGGACGAGGTGTGCGAGGCGTTGATGGAGGTGGCGGCACGCGGCGTGGATTGTCGTGTTTTGCTCGACTCCATCGGCAGCAAGACCTTCTTCCGCTCCTCCTGGCCCAAAACCTTGCGCGCCGCCGGCGTCAAAGTCGTGGAAGTGTTGCCGGTCGGCGCCTGGCGAATCCCCTTCCAGCGCCAGGACTTGCGCATGCACCGCAAGCTGGTGGTGATCGATGACAAGGTTGGTTATACCGGCTCCATGAACATGGTGGATCCCCGTTTCTTCAAGCAGGATGCCGGGGTCGGCCAGTGGGTCGACATCATGATCCGGGTGCAGGGCCCCGTGGTGCCGTTGATGTGGTCCACCTTCGTCTGGGACTGGGAGATGGAGACCGGCGAACGGCTGCTCGACAGTCTGCAACATGAGCCGGAAGCCTGGCCACAGACCAACTATCGGGCCCAGCTCATTCCCTCCGGCCCCTTCGTCGGTGGTGACTGTATCCAGCAGAGCCTGCTGCTCGCCATCTACCAGGCTCGTCACCATCTGGTGCTGACCACCCCCTATTTCGTGCCGGACGATCCGCTGGCTGCGGCCCTCTCTTCGGCGGCGGCCCGCGGCGTGCTGGTGCAGTTAGTTCTGCCTGCGCGCAACGACTCCCTGATGGCCAACCACGCCAGCAACTCCTTCATGGAGGATCTGCTGGCGGCAGGAGTGGAGATATACCGCTATGATGCCGGACTGCTGCACACCAAGAGCGTGCTGGTGGACGATGATTTCGCCCTGGTGGGCACGGTCAACCTCGACCGGCGCAGTCTCTGGCTCAATTTCGAGATCACCCTGCTCATCGACAACCCGGTGTTTGTCGCCGAGATGAACCAGCTGGTGCAGGGCTACATGCTGGAGGCGACCCCCATGTCACTGACCAGGTGGCGTGCCCGCCCCTGGTACAAAAAATTGCTTGAGAACATCTTCTACCTGTTCAGCCCCCTGCTGTGACAGCCAGAGCGTGGGCCCCAAGCCGTTGTCTGGCTTGTGTTGATGCCCATCCTCCCCGTAGAGTGCGCCCATGCACCCGCCATTGAACCATTGTGGAGAAACAGAACTGATGAAGAAAAAAGTGGCCTTGGCCGTCGGAGCCGTGTTGGTGGTGGGAGGGCTTGGCGCCTGCTGGTACACGGGCAATACGTTCGACCGGATCCTGGCCGAGCAGATCGCCAGGGCGCAGCAGGAGAGCGGGATCGAAGTCACCTGGAGCCCAGAGACGGAGAATCTGTTTACCCGCGACGGCGTGCTCAAGGTGGTAGTGCCGCCCCAGACGCTGGCGAGTTTTGATCCCCAGCTGGCGGGAAGCGAGCCCATAGAGATGCAGTTCGCGTTCAACAGCCGCCTGTTGCCGCTCTATATCAAGAGCCACCTCCAGCTTGATACCGAACAGGGCACGCTGGCGCCCATCCTGACCACCCTGGGGATGCAGCAGTGGCAACTGGGGGCCGAATCGGCGAGCAGCCTCTGGACTATGAGCAACAGCTCCCGCTTCTGGGTGAGCGACTTCAAGGTCAAGGAGGGGCTCAACGAGTTCACCTTCCTGCCCTTGAACGGCGACTATCGCGGGGATCTCGACGGCAATGGCCATCTCACCGCCCACTGGTTGGGGATGACGGTCCACGATGCCCAGAGCAAGACAGATCTGGCCTTGGCGGATCTCAAGGGCAGTGCCGACATGGCCGAGATCAGCGGGCTCTGGCTCTCTCCCCGCAGCGATGCGACCCTCACGGCCTTCTCCCTGACCCAGCCGGGGAACGTCAAGATCACGCTGGAGGGGCTGACCACGGCCACCGAGCTGGCAGGGGACGATCTTCAGACGCTCTCCACTCGCTATCAGATGAAGGTGGCGACCCTCAACATGGAGAGCGAGGAAGACCGGCTCGCGCTGACCCAGGGAAATCTGGATCTCTCCCTCAAGGGGCTGGATCTCGAGGGGTATCAGACGCTGCAGGAGGCCAGCAGCAAACGGGTGGACGAAGCGGCCATCCAGGAAGCGCTGGACAAGATGCTCCAGAGAGGGGCCACGCTGGAACTGGCGGATCTGAGTGCGCGATTGAACGGTGAGCCTGTCAGCCTGCAAGGGGAGGCCAAGCTGGCGCCCACCACCCTGGCACAGTTGATGGGCAGCGAGGAGGGGATGCAGGCACTCTCCGGTCTGCTGCATGCCCACCTTGGGGAGAAGCTGGGCCAGGCCGTACCCCAGTTGGCCCCCATGCTGGAGCAATTCACTGCCATGGGATATCTGAAGGCGCAGGAGTCACAGCTTCAGGCCGAGCTCAAGCTCGACAAAGGGGCCGTGACCGTCAATGGTCTGCCGCTGCACCCGTGAGTGCCGCGCAATGAAAAAGGCTCCTTCGGGAGCCTTTTTTCTGGGGGCGCGCAGCCGCTTATTTGAACACGACTGTCTTGTTGCCGTAGACGAAGACCCGCTCGTTCAGCACCAGTTCCAGCGCCCGGCTCAGCACGGATTTCTCCACGTCGCGTCCGGCCTTGGCCATGTCATCGGCACTGAAGGTGTGATCGACGTGGATCACGTCCTGCTCGACGATGGGGCCTTCATCCAGATCGTCGGTGACGAAGTGGGCGGTGGCACCAATCAGCTTGACCCCGCGGTCGAAGGCCTGACGATAGGGGCGGGCGCCGATGAAGGCAGGCAGGAAGGAGTGGTGGATATTGATGATCTTGCGCGGATAGGCTTCCACGAAGCTTGGGGTCAGCACACGCATGTATTTGGCCAGGATGACGTAATCCGGCTGGTAGCCATCGATGAGCGTGCGCACTTGCTCCTCATGCTCGGTGCGGCTGAGATCCTCGTGGCTCACGCAGTGGAAGGGGATGTCGAACTTGCCGGTCAGCTCGGCGAGGGTGTCGTAGTTGCCGATGACCGCGACGATGTCCATGTCCAGGGCGCCGGCATAGTTCTTCATCAGGATGTCGCCGAGGCAGTGAGTCTCCTTGGTCACCAGGATGACGATGCGCTTCTTGCCCGCCTTGACGAGACGACGCTGGGCGCCGGCAGGCAGGGCATCATCGAGGTCGGCCAGCAGGGTCTCGTCGTTGAAGCGCCCTTCCAGCTCGGTGCGCATGAAGAAGCGGCCGTTTTCGTGATCCACGAACTCGTCGTTCTTGTTGATGTTGAGCTGGTGCTTGTAGCAGATGTTGGTGATCTTGGCGATGAGACCCTTGGCGTCGGGGCAATCGGTCAGCAGTATTTTCTTTTCCATCTCTGTCATGATTCCGTTTGTGATGTTGGCACCCGGTCTGCGCGGGCGCGCGCGTTTTTGCTGGCACTATGCCACAAACGAAATCAGAAAGGACAGCGCGCCGTGTATCGGGTGGTGCTCGCGCGAAAATTGCAGTGCAGCCAGCTCCCGGTTTGTCTTTGATGGGTTTTTGGCTGGCATCCTGCGTCTTTTTTCTTTAGGCTGTCTGCGCTTATTCTCAGGGCGGGGCGAAATTCCCCACCGGCGGTATCCCGATGTGACTCGGGGAGCCCGCGAGCGCCCGACCCGGCATTCATCCGGGACGGGGTCAGCAGATCCGGTGAGATGCCGGAGCCGACGGTCATAGTCCGGATGAAAGAGGATAAGACAGATATTGCTGGCCAGACCCTGACGGGTTGGCCGCCGCATGGCTACTTCTGTCTGCCTTTCCATGCCCTGATTCTGGTCCTTGTCTTTTTTAGGAGTCTTACCATGAATCAGTCTCTACTCAGTGAATTCGGTGATCCCATTGCTCGCGTCGAAGCCGCGCTGGCCGCCCTGCGTGCCGGTCAGGGTGTGCTGGTGGCCGATGATGAAGATCGCGAGAACGAAGGCGATCTCATCTTTGCCGCAGAAACCATGACCAACGAGCAGATGGCCATGATGATCCGCGAGTGCTCCGGCATCGTCTGCCTCTGTCTGACCGATGAGCGGGTTCGCCAGCTCGAGCTGCCGATGATGGTGGAGGCCAACTCCAGCCACTATCAGACTGCCTTCACCGTGACCATCGAAGCAGCGCAGGGGGTGACCACCGGGGTGTCCGCCGCCGATCGCATCACCACCATCCGCGCGGCCATCGCCGACGGTGCCCGGCCCTCCGATCTGCATCGACCCGGCCATGTCTTCCCGCTGCGCGCCCGCACGGGTGGGGTGCTGACCCGCCGTGGTCACACGGAAGCGACCGTCGACCTGATGCAGCTCGCCGGGCTCAAACCTTACGGAGTATTGTGCGAGTTGACCAAGGAAGATGGCTCCATGGCCAGGTTGCCGGACCTGGTGGCCTTCGGTCGCCAGCACCGGATGCCGGTCCTGACCATCGAAGATCTGGTGCAATATCGTCAATTGCTGTCAGAACGTTCAGCCTGAGCCTCATACGAAATTGTAATAAGCCCAAATTTTGGTTACGCTTTGTGCGAACCTCATCCAGGGACACTCATTTTTGCTTAAAGTTTGTACGGAAAGTGTGCAACTAAAAAAAAATGAGGGTTTTAACGCATTTATCTGTGATGAGGCCTATCCAAACTATGATTTTTTTGTGCCATAATCACGCCGCTTGCTAAACGTCTGGCGAGTTAAAGGGAGCTTTTAAAAATGAAAAAAATGTTGTTGGTAGGTGTTGTTGGTCTGTCCGCTCTGCTGGGCGGTTGTGCAAACACCAGCGAACTGGAAACTTCCGTTCAGAATCTGTCTAACAAAGTTGACCAACTGGCTCAAGATGTTAGCGCTGTTCGTGCTGATCAGTCCAAGATCGCTGCTGATGTTGCAGAAGCCAAGCAAGAAGCTATGCGTGCTAACCAGCGCATCGACAACATGGCTACTTCCTACAAGAAGTAATCCATGCGAAAAAATGGCGCATTTCAATGCGCCATTTTTTTTGCCTGAAATTCATCAAATTACCGCGTTTCCCCGCTGAAACCCGCCTGACAAGGCAATGCCGACGAATCGGCATCCCCTCTTCTGATTTTCCTGTCGCTCAATAGAGCAGGCTGTAGAGCTTGCGACGATAACTCTGCGCCGCCGGGTGCGCGCCCATGGTTGCCAGCACATCGAGATAGATCTTCTTGGCATCGCCAAAGGCGAGATCACGTTTGAGTATGGTGAACAACAGGGCCAATGCCTCTTCCTGTCGACCAACCTGGCTGTAGAGCACCGCCAGCTCCTGGGCGAGGGCATGATCATCCGGCTGTTCAGCGTGGCGCAGCTCCAGGGCGCGCAGCTCAGGGCTGTCGCTGGCCTGCAGCGCCAGCGAGAGGCGGGAGCTCAGGGTCTGGTAATGATCATCCTGTGCCACCATGGGGATGGTCGAGAGCAGGCTCTGCGCCTCGTCAAGGAGATTGAGATCCAGCGCCGCCTGTATCAGCCAGAGCGTGATGTCGTGACGCTCGGGGGCGAGGCGATGGGCCTGGCCAAGATGGGTGTGCGCCACATCGGCTTGCCCGTTCTCCAGCGCCTGCTTTGCCTGATCGAGCAGCAACTCCTCCTCTTTGGGGGCAAAGGCGGCGAAATACTGGCGCAATGTGGCTTCATCCTGCGGCCCTTCCAGAATGGCCTGCTCATCCGGACGTCCCTGATGGAACAGCACCAGCGCTGGTAGTGCGCGCAAGGCAAGCTGGCTGGCCAGAGGCTGCAACTGGGGGTCGTTCATGTCGACTTTGGCCAGGGTCACCGCCGCATTGGCCGGGCCGACCAGCGCTTCCACTTGCGGGGTCATGGCCTGGCATTCCGGCATCTGGGGCGCGTGGAAATAGATGACGACCGGCTTTTTCATGGACGCATCGAGCAATTCTGCGTGGAAGTTCTGGGGAGTGATGTCGACGATCATGAGGCTGACTCTCGAAAAATGGTGTGGATCAACATGGGGTCCAGCGGGGTGGAATTCAAGCGTGCGTCCAGCAGATGGGCATCGACCCGGCGGGTCGGGGCAGCCAGGCTGAGCCATCCGCTGCCCGTGGGCCAGTCACGGATTTCATAGTGGCGATTGTCGAGATGATTATTGAGCTGCCATGCCTGCTCCGGAAGGAAGCAGATCTTGTCGAGCCCGGCGGAAATACCATCGCCATGCGCCTTGAGCACAGCTTCCTTGCGAGACCATAGCCGATAGAAGGCCGAATGTTGCTCCTCTCGGGGCTGGGCGCTCAACCATTGGTATTCGCTTGGCGCATAGAAGCGTTTGGCCAGCGGCAGTATGGGGCGGTGACGCACTCCCATCTCGATGTCCACCCCAAGGGGGCCCTCCTCACAGAGGGCGATCACCAGCCACTCTCCGCTGTGGCTGAGGTTGAACTGCCAGCGATGACTGAGCAGTGTCGGTTTGCCATGCGCACCGATACCAAAAGTCAGGGCATCGGCCCGGCAATGGAGTCGCTCGGCCAGCAGGCGGCGCAGCAGCACCCGGCCGAGCAGGTACTCATGCTGGCGACCCGCCTGGTGGATCTCGTGCCAGTGACGGCGTTCATCCGGGGCGAGTTCGGATGCCAGCCTGATCACCAGGTCTGCATCAACGCTTGCCGTATTTAACAAATAGAGATCCGCAGATAGCATAATATTTCACTTAAAAATGGGGGTGAAATAGCGATAATAGTCCGTTTGATGCGCTCAAAACCGATGCTTTCAAGATTGTATATTGTTTGGGCATGATCACATAAATTGCGCTAAACAGAGCATTTCCTTGCAAAAATGTGAGGTCGATTGGGATTTTCGCTTGCCTCGATAGAATTCTTGGATATAGTCGGGTGCTGTTGCCTTATAAATTGCCCTTTCGGGCTGCATTTTAACAAGTTTCACTCTTTTTGCGGGGATAAAGGATTGCGCCACCTGATGCTACTGCTGGTCGCGCTCGGAATGGTGGGTTGTGCATCGGCACCCCAACCCGAGGTCGCGAGCAAGATCGAGGTTTCCATGATGGAACCCGTGATTGAACCCGAAGTTTCACCAACCCCTGACGTCAACGAAATCCTGACCGTATACAAAGAGTGGCGCGGCGTTCCTTACCGGATGGGAGGCAGCAGCCAGCGAGGCATCGATTGCTCCGCCTTCGCCCGTGAAGTGTTCCGCAATGCCGTCGGCATCGAATTACCCCGTGATACCCGCTCCCAGGTCCATGAAGGCACTCGGGTTTCCAAACAGGATCTGGTCGAAGGAGACTTGGTCTTCTTCAAGATCAACCGCCGCCTCAATCACGTGGGCATCTATGTCGGCAATGGCGAATTCATCCATGCCTCCACCCGCGCCGGGGTGACACGCTCCAAGCTCGACAGCAGTTACTGGCGCAGCAAATTCTGGCAGGCACGCCGGATAGACATCTGAGTCAGGCTGGACAAACGGCTCGCAGTACGGACTGTTTTTCCAACCTCACTTGAACCGGGCCCTCAGGGCCCGGTTTTTTTATGACCCTCGTTTAGACTTTCCCTGGTCGACTCTCTATAGTGTGGCCCCCTTGATCCTCGGCAGGTCCAGCATGACACCCCAGCAGAAAACCGGATTGCACCCGCGCAATCGCCATCAGGCACCCTACGACTTCGACGCGCTCTGCCAGCGTACCCCGGCGTTGACGCCTTTCGTGTTCACCAACGAGCACGGCACCCGAACCCTGGACTTTGCCGATCCGGCCGCCGTCAAGACGCTCAACCGGGCATTGCTGGCACTGCACTATGGCATTGCGCATTGGGATCTGCCCCCCGGCTATCTCTGCCCGCCCATTCCGGGCCGGGTAGACTACCTGCATCGAGCCGCGGATCTGCTGGCCGAGAGCGCGGGATGCGTACCGACGGGCAAGCAGGTTCGAGTGCTGGATGTCGGTGTCGGGGCCAACTGCATCTATCCCTTGCTGGGCGTCCGGGAGTATGGCTGGCGCTTCGTGGGCTCAGACATCGATCCTGTGTCGGTGAAGGCGGCGACCCTGCTGGCCACCAGCAATGGATTGGGCAACCAGATCACATGCCGTCATCAGGGTAACCCCAAGCATGTCTTTCGCGGGATCCTGGGGCCGAAGGAGCATTTTGCCCTGACTCTGTGCAACCCGCCGTTTCATGCTTCTCTGGCGGAAGCGAGCAAGGGGACGGAGCGAAAGCTGCGCAACCTGGGCAAGGGCCAGGCAGTGGCCGGGGCGCCCGTGCTCAATTTCGGCGGCCAGAAGGCCGAGCTCTGGTGCGAGGGGGGCGAGGCGGCGTTTCTGGCGGCCATGATAGAGCAGAGCAAGGAGTTTGCCAGCCAATGCCTCTGGTTCAGCTCGCTGGTGTCGAAAAAGGAAAACCTGCCTGCCGCACGAAAGGCGTTGGCTCGGGTGGGGGCGCAGGATGTCAGGGTGATCGACATGGCGCAAGGCAACAAGGTGAGCCGGGTCCTCGCCTGGAGTTTCCTGGACGATGGGCAGCGCAAGTCCTGGTGGACAGCCCAGGGGAGATGATCGAGGACGGGGCTCAGTGGCGACACGGGCCCCGTCTCTTTTTCAGATCAGATGTTGATTCGTTTGCAGCCTTTCATTCAATCGTTTTCCTGCCCGTGTTTGCTCGCATGTTAGTGACCACTCTCGCGCCTGGTACAGGTGTACGCCGAGATTTTTTTGTACTTGCTGATGAAACTTTCATAAAATAGGACTGGTTAGACCTCTTTACAGGCTTTGAATCGAATAGGGATCGGTAAATGAAAGTTGTCGATTTTCTGAAGCACAAGCGCGAAATTCTGGCGCAACACCCCTTTGAGCTCAAGGATTGGCTCTCTCCGGCGATCCGCGACTACTGGCGTGAGTTTCAGCAAAAGGCACACCTTCACCCCTTGCTGGGAAGAGTGCTGGATCTGCAGGGGGAGTCACAGGATGCCCGCCAGCAAGAGGCTGCCAGAGTCACCCAGGTCGCGAATGGCCAGCCTGCCCTGGCGCAGGATCCCGTGGTGGAGCTCGAAGGCGAAGCAGCGGCACTCTATGCCGAGTTGCAGACCCGCATCGGTGAAGAGACCCATGTAGGTGAGTGGTTGCAGGTCACCCAGGCGTTGATCAACCAGTTCGCGACCGTGACCGGCGATCATCAGTGGATCCACACCGATCCCGAGCGTGCGGCAGCCGAGTCTCCCTTCAAGACCACCATTGCCCACGGCTTCCTGACTCTGGCCCTGCTGCCCCAGTTGACCGGTTCGGTGGACGAGAGCACGCCGGAGTTCCCGACCGCCCGCATGGTGGTGAATTTCGGTCTGGAACAGGTCCGCTTCCCTTATCCTATCAAGGTGGACAGCAACATCCGCGCCCGTACCAAGCTGTCGCGTGTCACGCCCATCAAGGGAGGCATCGAGCTCCTCAAGGAGATCAAGATAGAGATCGAGGGGATCCGTCGCCCTGGCTGCGTCATCGAGTCGGTCACCCGGATCTATTTCTGACGCGCTCGTCTTGCGTCCATGAACACAGGCCCACTTCGGTGGGCCTGTGCCGTTTCTGGCGGGTCAGAAACTCGCTCCCAGGGTGATGAGGTGACGCCACTCTTTCTCGCTCACATCCATGTGCAGACCGTGGTAGTCGAGCCAGGCATCGTCCCAATCCAGTTCGCTTGACCAGGAGAGGCGCAGGTGATCGTTGAAATAGTACCTGAGGCCCAGGCTGCCGCTGACGGACTGTTTTCTGGTCAGGTAGGGGGAGGGTTGATCGACGAATTTTTCATAACTGCCCTTGCCAAACAGCTCGAACTTCTCTTCCCAGAGTGCCAAGGGCTGCCGGTAGTCCCAACCCAGGCTGACGAAGGGGTAATTGATGATCCTGTCGTCAAACAGGTCTGAGTTGCTCCACACCTCCGGCCTGAAATAGGCACGTTCCAGACCGAGCTGGGTAATGAGCTCCAGCCGGCGTTGCCTGTCATTCCAGAAGCGGTAGCCGGGGCCGGAGGCATAGTCAATCTCCAGATAGCCTGCCTCGATCATGTTGTAATCGATGTCGACGGAAGAGCGTAGGAACCAGTGATCGTCGAAGAAGAAGTCGAGCTTGGGTTTGAGCTTGTATTCGTGGCTGTCGGTGATGTTGTTCGCCGTTTCGTAGATGTACTCGCCATCCAGGCTGTAACGCCAGTCCAGATTGGCAAACTCGGTGGAGACCTTGAGATTGACGTTGTTGGTCTTCTTGGTGTTCTCCTTGAGCTTGATGTTGAGATCCCCGTTCCCTGTCAGCAGCCAGGCATTGGCCTCGTCAGGAGAGTCCAGCAGGGGGATCCCCGTCTTGGTGAGCGGCTTGGGTTTCTCCTGCTTGTCCAGACGCCAGCGTTTGATGGCGTGGCGCGGGACCGTCATGGCCTGGCTGTAGGCGGGCTTGATACGGATCTGCTCGTCCGTGATCTCCTCTATGGTCCCGCTCAGACGATCGCCGTTGCGCATCCAGAGGATGTCCGCCATCGCCGCGGAGCCAGGCAGCAGAAACAACAGGCAAACCACATGACTGATTCTGTTCATGGTGGTCAGGCCTTCAGCCGCTCACGGGCTTGGGCAGCCCGCTCTTGTGCTCGAGCAGGGCGGTCACCCGGGCACTGTCGATGTCGGGGGCAGCGATGAACTGCTCGGCTTCGGGGGAGAGCACCAGCGGCGCCCCCTGTGCCATCTCCGCTTCGGTGCGGGAGAGGGGGGAGTGTACCTCCAGCCAGCGACGACCGTCGGGTTCCACCGCCATCTTGACCGGCTGGTTGATGACTCGGACTGGGGTGCCGACGGGAACAAGACCAAACAGGGTTTCGATGTCATCCGGGCGCAGCCGGATACAACCCGCGCTGACTCGCAGACCGACCCCGAAATCCTTGTTGGTGCCGTGGATGAGGTAGTCCTTGTTGCCATAGCCAAGACGCATGGCGAACTTGCCGAGGGGGTTGTCGGGGCCGGGGGGGACCACGGCGGGCAGATCGATCCCCTTCTGCTCCAGCCAGGACTTGCGGACCATGGGGCCGGGCACCCAGGTCGGGTTGGGATTTTTCGCGATGACGGTGGTGGTCATCTCCGGCGTCTCGCGGCCGATGTCACCGATCCCGATGGGCAGCACCATCACCTCCTGCTTGCCCTTGGGGAAGTAGTAGAGGCGAAGTTCAGGCAGGTTGATGACGATGCCTTCTCGCGGCACGTCGGGCAGCAGCATCTGGGTCGGCAGAGTGAGCCGGGTGCCCGGGGTGGGCAGATAGGGGTCTACGCCGGGATTGGCTTCGAGCAGTGCCAGAAAGCCTGTCCGGGTATGCTTGCCGACCAGTTCCAGATGATCGCCAGGCTGTACGATGTAATCTTCCAGGGCGCCGATGAGACGGCTGTCCGCTGGCGGCAGGGGATAGGTGTTGGACCAGACAGGTGCGGCCCAGAGGCTGGCGGCGGCCAGCAGCAGTGAGACGATACGAGTGTTGAGCATGGTTGTTCCTATCGGCTGGGGCGAGGGACGGGTTCCCTTCCAAAAAATGAGCAGAGATTGTCAACGAATCCCGCGGGGATTACCAGTCCGGCACCATGACTGCCGGGAGGGCGGTGGCGAGCGCGTCACAGGGTGTCACTGGCCCATCAGGCTCGCCGTATTCGCCCGCCCGGAACCGGGTACAGGGTGGAGACAGTGAGCGAGGAGGCGCTGCCGGGTGAACGTCACTGGTGTTTGGAGGGGTGGGATCGCCGGATGGCGGTTTTATCGCCAGTCGTCTGATCTGCAACGAGATTTACATTGATTTCCCGGCTAGGGTTGGGTCAATATGAGTGCCCGTGGAGAGATGCCGGAGTGGCCGAACGGGATTGACTCGAAATCAATTGTGGCAGCAATGCCACCCAGGGTTCGAATCCCTGTCTCTCCGCCATTTATTCCCCTCAAGCCCGCGTCCGTCGCGGGTTTGTCATTTCTATCTCATCTCTGTCCATCCCCCGCCTCAGCCATCTCCCAATGTCTTTTCCGATTTGAGGCCTGTGGTCACGGGGTCGCGAAGTCTCACCCCATTCTCTCGAATGTCTATTCACCTGATTAGCCACTTGCCGGCCCAGACAGGTCTCCCGGGGTCATCACCAACATGGTGATGGGGCATGGGCCCGAACCTACAGGGTCATCTGGCCGACCCCGCGAGCTCAGCCATCGCGATCCCCCTGATAGGTGCAGAAAGCCAGCGGGTAGATGTGTCCAGAGCTCGCTATTGGTGCTTGGTTTTCTACCCCGCAGCCATCATCAGAGCAACGTGGCTGCGGGTTGGAGACTCATGCCTTGCGGCTGGCGAGCTGGCGAAGGCGCTGGGTGCTCTGGTGCAGACTCTGGTGCTGCACCTCGTTCAGGGAGCAGTGCTTGAGCACGTACTCGGCGCTGGCCACCACCGTCTTCCAGCGCGGTGCCTTGGGCAGGGTGTCGAGGTTCAGGTACTTGTCGAGGGTGCGGGTCTGGGGACTGGAGCGGTCCATGTAGACCCGCCACAGCTTGCTCTTCTCCGCCAGCACTATCTTGCCCTTGCCGGTGCTCTGCTGCCAGGTCTCCAGGGTGAGACGCATGGTGTCCACCAGGGCGCGGCGCAGAGGTTCGTCATCCTGCTGGCGAATGAGATCGTCCGCCAGCGACCTGAACTCCCCTCCCAGCCGGCTCAGTTCCCCCAGCAACTGGCCATCCTCGATGATGGCCTGGCGAGAGAGGCTCTTGAGGGCGTTCTCCAGTGCAGCCATGCGATTGTCGTCCTGGCGCGGTTCTGTGCCAAGGGTCAGCGCATAGGCGTGCTGCCCCCCCAGGTTGATGGGCAGGGCGCGGGCGTTGAGGGTGTCTCGCTGGCCCGCCACCAGGAAGTCCAGCTCCCGCTCCGGCTGCGCGGTCATGTCGGGCCACTGGCTTGCCAGCGGGGTGGCCAGCCACTCGTCCAGCCTCTGCCCCTCCATGGCTTCCGGCTCCTGACCCAACAGGCGAGCCAGGGCCCGGGAGGCAAACAGCACTCCTCCTTGCTCATCGAGGAAGACCATGGGGTCGGCCCCCTCGCCAAGCAGGGCGAGGAGCCGCTCCTGATCCTGGTGCAGTTGTTCCTGGAGCAGCAGACGGTGCTCTATCTCCTGTTTGAGCAGGCGGTTCTCCACCAGGGAGGCGCGCCCGGCGCTGGCCTCCAGCAGGGCCCTCACCCGGGCAAACAGCTCCTCCTTGCAGAAGGGTTTCACCAGATAGTCGTTGGCGCCGGCGTTGAAACCCTCTTCAATCTCCTTGGGCTGGTTGAGGGCGGTGAGCAGCAGCACCGGCAGTTTATCCTTGGGGTGCTGCTGGCGCAGACGGCGGCAGACGTCGAAGCCAGAGAGGGTGGGCATCATCACATCAAGCAGGATGAGATCCACCGGCTCCTGAGCCAGCTTGGTCAGGGCGTCGTGACCGTCACTGCTGGGCTGGATGCGATAACCGCAGGGCTGCAGCAGGTGGCGCAGTATGTGCAAATTGATGGGCTCGTCGTCCACCACCAGGATGACGGGGGCATCTTGCGGCGGGGGCGGCAGATCCTCGCTCTCCCAGTCCGGCAGGATGACGGGCTGCTGGCGCACCAACTGGTGCTCTATCTGGCGGCTGTCGAGGGTCAGACTGCCCGCCTTGCCGCTGGCCAGCGGCAGGGTGAAGGCGAAGGTGGAGCCGACGCTCGGTTCGCTCTCCACGAACAGCTCGCCCCCCATGAGATGCACCAACTGGCGGGTGATGGAGAGACCGAGCCCCGCTCCCTGCTTGCTCACTTCCGGGCTCATCTGCACCAGTGGCTCGAAGATGTGCTCCAGATGGTCCCTGGCGATGCCGATGCCGGTGTCGGTCACCTTGATGCGCAGGAAGTTGCCCTCCACCAGGGCACTCAGCACCACCTTGCCCTGGGGGGTGTACTTGATGGCGTTGCCCACCAGGTTGTAGAGCACCTGTTCGAGGCGCTGCTCGTCCGCCAGCACAGGGGGCAGTTCGGCGGGGCTCTTGTCCACCAGGGTGAGGGGCTTGGCCTGTACCAGATGCTGGCAGAGATCCAGCACCAGCCGGATGACCCCCTTGGAGGAGACCGGCTGGGGGTGGATCTCCAGCTGGCCGTAGCGCATCTGGTGGTAGTCGAGCAAGTCGTCCACGAGGCGCGCCAGACCGTCGGCGCTCTTGATGATGAGGCCGAGTTGTTTCTGCTGCCCCTCGGTCAGGTCCTGCTGGCTGGCGAGCATGGACTCGGCCATCCCCTTGATGCCGTGGATGGGGGTGCGCAGCTCGTGGGAGGTGTTGGCCAGGAGTTCGTCTTTGAGCTTGTCCGCCTGTTGCAGGCTGAGGTTCTGCTTGTGGGTCAGCTTGACCTGCTGTTGCAGCTCCTGGGTCTGGCGTTCGATGAGCTCGATCTTGTCCTTCACCGAGCGCTGCATGTGGCGAAATGCCTGTGCCAGCCGGTCGATGTCATCGTCGGTGCGGGGGATGGTGATGGGGTGATCCAGGGCGCCGTCCGCCACCTGTTCGGCGGCGGCGGTGAGGGATCGCAGGGGCGCCGTGATGGAGTGGGAGAGCCAGCGGGAGAAGAGGATCAGCAGCAGCAGTGAGCCAGCTCCCAGCAGGATCACCAGGGTCTCGAGCTGGCGGATGGGGGCATAGGCCTCGCTGGTGGAGATCTCGGCGATGAAGGCCCACTCGGTATCGAACACCTTCACCTGGGTATAGGCGGCCAGCACCTCGTCATCGTGGTAGGAGAGGAAGGGGCCGACCCCCTGCTCCCCGGAGAGGGCCTTGATGATGAGGGGGGTCTGCAGCGGTCGGAAGTCGGGGCTGAAGCTGTTCTCCACGCTGAATTCGGGGGCGAGCCAGGCGTTGGCGCGCATCCGCTTGTCCGGGCCGATGAGAATGGTCTCGCCGGTTGCGCCGAGCCCCTCCCGCTCCGCCATGATCTGGTTGAGCTTGTCCGGCAGCAGCTCGAAGATGACCACGCCGCGCACATAGTCGTACTGCATCACGGGAGCGGCGAGGTAGGCGACCACCTGGCCGGTCAGCTCGTTGCGGCCAAAATCGGTGAACTCGAAGATCTGCTGGGGCTTCTGGCCGCCATCGAGGCGGCGCTTGATCTTGGCGAAGGTGTTGCCAAGACCGCTGGACTGGTAGGGTCCCGAGAGCAGGTTGGTGGCGAAGTTGGCCTGCTTGGTGACCGAGTAGACCACGTCACCGTTGAGGTCGACCAGGAAGATGTCGCTGTAGTTGGACTTGCGCACCATGTCGGCGTACCCGCGATGGAAGCGCTGGTGGACGCGGCCATACATCTCGTCCGCCAGGATGAGGGCACTGATGGAGGGCTCTATCTCCACCTGACTGTCAGGTTGTTGCAGCTTGTCCCAGGAGCCCGGCACATAGCGGGCCTGGGCGCGGGCGCGGGCCTCCTGCGGCGTGGTGCCGAGCTTCTCGAAGGCACCGGTGAAACCGTAGAAGCGACCGATACTGTTGCCGGCAAAGTCCTGCTGGGAGAAGTTGATGATCTGCTCCTTGAGGTTGCCGAAGTAGTCTTGCAGCTGGTTTTTCTTGATGTTGCGCACCGAGACCAGATGGTTGGAGGTCTGGGTGGTGAGATCCTTGCCGTGGCTATAGAGGAAAAACAGGGTGACGACCAGGAAGGGCACCAGGCCCAACATGAAAAAAGCCAGCATCAGCTGCGGTCTGAGCCCCCGAGGCCTGAAGTTCCATTTCATCGCATGATTTTCAATTGAGAATCCAGTTACTAAGCGCGATGAGTTTCTGACTAAAGGCTAACTATTTCAATGGCTTTATCTTAAATTCGCTCGTCGGGTCACAGGGAGCGGGGGGATTTTCGACCAAGGCGTCTAAAGGGTGAGCAAATAGCACGGGAAAGGGCTCAAAGTGAGAAAAAAGGGTTGTGCCCAGGCTCGGGGTACGTATAATGCGCCTCGTTGTCAGGCAACTGGCACGCAAGCAGTAATGCGGGAATAGCTCAGTTGGTAGAGCACGACCTTGCCAAGGTCGGGGTCGCGAGTTCGAGTCTCGTTTCCCGCTCCAATACTCCATGGCACCAACCATGGACATCACTCTCAAGGCAATGCCTTGTCAGCATGGCGCGTTAGCAAAGCGGTTATGCAGCGGATTGCAAATCCGTTTAGTCCGGTTCGACTCCGGAACGTGCCTCCATCTTCTCCCTGTTTTCCATATCCCTGACGTTGTCCATCCGCCATGGCGGCCTAGGATGATGCTTCATTGCATATCAGTCAGCCGTGAACAACCCTCCCGTTGCCACGTCTTGTGCAGATGCTGATCCATCTCGGCCAATGCCTCGCCCCTGGATCCGGACCTCTCTTCGCCCCCCTGTTCTGCCAGCGCGGCCATCTCCTTTATCAGCAAACCGCATTGCCACAGGCTGGCGGTGGGGACCCCGTGATAGGGGATGTCGATGGCGACGTCACGATTGAGCCGCCACTCCTGCCACTGGCTCCAGGCGAGCACGCCCAATGCCCCCAGCAGCACTGCATCCACAAGTTTCATCCTGTGTTCTCCCGTTCTGGTCCAGTCCTCGTTAACTCTGGAACAGGGGCCGCGTTTTGCCACCTTTGTTGTTTTTTAGTTAAAGAATGTAACCCGGTTTCATTTTTAGGCTTTTAGCCCCATTTTTTATCAAAAAATGGCGCTGTCGGTGTAGTAATCCTACAATGATTGGCGTAATCTTTGTTAAGTGGTCTTACCAGTGAGGCGTTACATCATGTTTCATCCCTTCTCCCTGACTCAGATAATCCTTCGCCGCATCTTTGTCCTGATGGCGGGTCTGCTCGCCTTCCCGGTGATGCTGTTTCGCCGGGATCGCGCCCGTTTCTACAGTTACCTGCACCGCATCTGGAGCAAGACCAGCACCAAGCCGGTCTGGCTCAAGATGAGCGAGCGAGGGGAGCGGATCTTCTACTGATCCTCCCCGTGACGCCCGTTTCACCCGGCGCCAGACTGGCGTGACAGGCAGGGCGCACCTCCCGATATAAAAAAACCGACACCCTGGTGTCGGTTTTTTTATGGGTCTCGAACCGCCACCGGCCTTGTATCCATGGCTGGTCCACGTTGTCTCTTGTTTCTGTGGGCGACCCTTTATGCCGCACTCTCAGTCGCACTCTCAGCCGCATTCTCAGCCGCGCCCGTGCGACATGACGGGAGGAAGGGCTGGCGGTACTCAGGGCGCAGGCCCAAGGGTGGCCAGCGCCGCGCGCAGACGGGCGAGGCCGATGGGCTTGAACAGGCAGTCGTTCATGCCGGCGGCGAGGCAAAGCTCCCGCTCGCGAGGCTGGGCATGGGCGGTGAAGCCCCAGACGGGCAGGCCATGGCCAAGGGCACGCAGGCTGCGGGTCAGCTCGAAGCCGTCCATCACCGGCATCTGGCAGTCGGTGATGACCAGATCGAAGGGGTGGCTGGCGAGGGCGCGCAGGGCCTCCAGGCCATTGCTGCGCACACTGACGTCGTGTCCCAGGTGCTTGAGCTGCTGGCGCAGCAGGATCTGGTTGGCGTGATTGTCATCGACCACCAGGATATGCAGCCGATGGGGGAGGGGTTGAGCCTGGTGGGGCTGGGGCGCCGGCATTGCCGTGATTGGGGCGGGGGGTTGCTGGGCGAGCGTGAGGGGCAGCCTTATCTCGAGCCGGGTACCTTCGCCGACCTGGCTGTGAACGGCTATCTCCCCCCCCATCATCTGGCACAGGATGCGGGCGATGTTGAGGCCCAGCCCGCTGCCGGGGAACTGGCCCTGGCCGTGGGCGCGATAGAAGGGGGTGAAGAGCCGGGGCAGCTTGTCCGCGGGAATGCCGGCTCCGGTGTCGGTGATGGTGAGGTGCAGCACAGGAGGCTGCTCGCCCCCGGTCAGGGTGGCGGTGATGGCGACCCGGCCCTGCTCGGTGAACTTGATGGCGTTGCCGATGAGAGTGAAGAGGATCTGGCGCAGGCGAAGGGGATCGATCAGCACCCTTGGCATGGGGGTGTCGGGCAGCCTGACCTCATAGATCAGCCCCTTCTGCTCGGCCATGCCCGCAAAGACCCGGGTGACGGACGAGAGCAGGGGGGCGAGATCGCAGGGGGTGGGAGTCAGGGTCATCTGGCCCGCCTCTATGGAGGCGATATCCAGGCTGTCCCCCAGCAGATCCAGCAGGCCGTTGGCGGAGTCGGCGGCGATGCGCAGCAGCTCGCCGCTGTGACGGCTGAGAGCGGGATCCTCGGTGGCCAGCTCCAGCATGCCGAGGATGGCGTTCATGGGGGTGCGGATCTCGTGGCTCATGGTGGCGAGGAAGTCGCTCTTGGCTCGGCTGGCGCTGTCGGCCTGCTGTTTGGCCTCGCGCAGCGCCTCTTCCAGCCGCTTGCGGTCCGTGATGTCTATCCAGCCGTCGATCACCCCGCTGATGGCCCCCTCCCCGTCGAAATAGGGCACCATCCAGTGATAGATGTCGCTCTGGGTCCCCCTGTGATGGAAGAGGCGATCCGCAAAGATGGGCTGCCCCTCCTGCAATACCCTGGCAAAGTCCTGCTCCAGCACGGCGATGCTGCCTGCATCGAGCACCCCTGACAGCCCCTGGGCGAAGGGCTGACCCAGGATGGCCTTTGGCTCGGCGCCGAGCTGGGTCAGGTATTTGCTGTTGCACAGCAGCACCTTGCCGCTCTTGTCCCGCACGACGATGGGGTGGGGCAGGCTCTCCCCCAGCGCCCGGATGAACCTGACATGGGCCTCCAGTTGCTGGCGGGACGCCTGCTCGGCGCTGGCCATCCGCTTGAACATGCGGTTGCGATAGAGCAGCACCAGCGCCAGGGTGAGGAGCCCCACGAACACCAGGTAGACGATGTGGGCGTGGCGATCCATGAAGCCGGGCACCGGCAGTTTGCGGTTGCGCCACTCGTAACTCATCATGGCGAGCTCGTTGGGGGGGATGGCGAGGATGGTCTTGTCGAGGATCCCCATCAGCATCCCCTGTCCGGGCAGGCTGGCAAACCCCATCCGGATCGGCTCGTCATCGGCGGGGCCGGCGATGCGCAGGGGGCTCTGGGGATCATTGTCCAGCGCATGGCGGGCAAAATAGAGGGGCACGATGGCGGCATCCACCCGTCCCTGGGCGAGCACCTCCATCGCTTCTGCGGCACTCTCCACCTGGGTGATGCGGCTGCCCTCCAGTCTCTGTGCGAGGGGCACATGGTGCGTCATCGCCACCGTCTTGCCCGCCAGACTCCGGAGGGTGTCGATCCCTTGTTCCTCCTGGCGGGTGAGGATCACATAGATGTTGTCGGTGGCGTAGGGCACCGAGGTGCGCAGCCCGTAGTGTTCGGCCACCTGCTGGGAGATGGCGCCGATGAGGTCGATGGCGCCTGACTGCATGGCTTTTGCCAGCTGGCGCTCGGAGTCTGCCCGCACGAACTCGAAGGTGAGGCCGGTGCGTGTGCGGATCTTGTCCAGCATGTCCACCGTCATGCCGACCAGCTGGCCGTCATGATCCAGGGCGCCATAGGGGTAGAGGTTGTCCATCAGCCACACCCTGATGGGGGGTGCTTGCCGCATCCAGGCCCGCTCGGCGGCATCATAGAGATCGGCGCTTCGCTCGCTCATGTCGCGGATGGGCCCGTTCCACTGGGTGAAGAGGGTGTTGCGCGCCCGGTCGTCGATGGCCGCCAGCCCCCGGTTGACCAGGCTGAGCAGGGCGGGCTCGGTGGCCGGGACGGCAAAGCGGAACTCGGCAGGCGCCAGATCGGGCGGGGCCTCGCCCCGCTGGCGAAGGTTGTCGAAGCGCTCGCTGTTGAGGTAGTGGGTGGCGTGGGCATCCCCCAGCAGGATGTCGTCGCGGCCGAAGAAGACTGCATCGAACGCCTCCATGTTGGAGGGATAGGTCACCAGGGTGAGAGTGGGGTAGTAGCGGCCAAAGCGCGCCCTGTCTATCTGATCCCGGACGGCGGCCACCCGCTGTCCCGGTGTGAGCAGTGCCCCCCGATAACGTCTGGGCACGGAGAAGACGAGGGGGCTGCTGAAATAGGGGTTGCTCAGGCGGATCGCCCGGGTGTCACTGTCCGCCAGGGTGAGATTGCCGAGGCTGGCGAGGTGTATCTCCCCCCGTGCCAGGGCACGGAGCAGGTGCGCCTTGTCGGGGAAGGCGCTCAGGGCAACGGGTTTGTCCAGCATCCGGGCCAGCAGGTCGATGTAGTCGGCACTGAGCCCCTCGACGCGCTGGCGAGCGATCATGGTGAAGGGGCGGTAGTCCTCTTGCAGGATGCCGACCCGCAGTTGGGACTGCTGGCGCAGCCATCCGAGCTCCGCCTCCGACCAGCGGGGAGGCAGCGGGGCGGGATCGTAGCGGCTGTGCAGGGTCAGGGCCTGCACAGGTTGAAGGCAGAGCAGACAGAGCAGGATCAGTGTTCGATATAGGTTCATCTAGCCACCCGACGCGACAGCCATCCCTGCCAAGCCTCATCCAATGGCGGCCATTCTACCGGAAAATGGCTATAACGAGTCCGCTATTTCTCCACGCGCGTCGGCGAGAGCACGTCAAGCAGGGCGGCCTGGCCGCCCCGCCCTCAACCGAACTGGTAGGCCCCCATGTAGAGGCTGCCGTAATCCCAGCTGTCGTGCAGCTTTCGGGGTCTGTCGGCCCCCGCCGCGCCGAGCGCCACAAACAGGGGGCGCAGGTGATCGTCGTGGGGATGGGATTCCACCGCGCCCGGCGCCCGGGCCCGGTACTCTTCCAGCGCCCCCCTGTCTCCCTCTGCCATGGTCTGCTCCAGCCAGCGGGCAAACTGGCTCGCCCACTGGGGAACCGGCGAGCCGTCCGGCCCGAGGGCACGCAGGTTGTGGGTGATGGCGCCGGAGGCGAGGATGCCGATCCCTTGCTCGCGCAGCCCCTGCAATGCCTCCCCCAGTTGCCACAGCTGGGCCGGGGTGAAGCTGGCCGGGATGGCGATCTGCACCAGGGGGAGTTCACTGTCCGGATCCATCAGGGAGAGGGGGGACCAGACCCCGTGATCGAGCTCGCGGCGCACCGGGGTGGCGGGCAGGCCGGCCAGCAGCAGCTGATCGCTCACCGCTTCCTGCAACCATTGCGGGCTCGTCGCGGGCCAGCGGATCTGGTAGAGGGGCTCGGGGAAGCCGTAGAAGTCGTACATCAGGGCCGGGCTGGGCTCGACGTTGATCTGCAGCTCGCTTCGGCTGAACCAGTGGGCCGAGATCACCACCAGCCCTCTGGCACCCTCGAGGTGCAGTTGCTTCAGGAACCGGGTCGCGGGCTGATCGCGCAGGACCAGATCCGGGGCGCCGTGGGAGATGAACCAGACAGGGGCGATAGACATGACAGACTCCATATGCGTTGTGCCGATGCGCGCGGCGCACCGACAACCCGAGGCCAGGGCGACATGCCGCTGACGATGTGGTCATTATCTGCCCCTATTAATGGGTTAACAATCAGGCTTTATGGATAAGCACTCTTCACTTTTGGTTGATAGTCTGGCATCAGGGCGAGGGAGACCGGGGCAGAAACGACAACGCCGGCGCAGTGCGCCGGCGTTGTGATCAGGGTCCGTCGGACGTGTCCTCTGACGGGATGCCCCGCAGCGCCACCTCCAAGCTCAACGCAGGCCCCTAGCGGGTTTATTGAATGCCCAGCAGCTCCACGTCGAAGATGAGGACTGAGCCCGGCGGGATCTTGCCGGCGGCGCGATCGCCATAGGCCAGGTTGGCGGGGATGTAGAAGCGGGTCTTCTCCCCTTCCACCATCAGTTGCACCCCTTCGGTCCAACCCTTGATCACCTGGTTGAGGCCGAACTCGATGGGTTCGCCACGGGCGACGGAGCTGTCGAACACGGTGCCGTCCAGCAGCTTGCCCTCGTAGTGCACCTTCACCTTGCTGGTGGCGGTGGGGTGAACGGTGCCGGTGCCCGGGGTCAGCACTTCGTACTGCAGGCCGGAGGCGGTGGTGGTCACCAGGGGTTTTTCCTGGTTGCTGGCGAGGAACTCGGCCCCCTTGCGCACGTTCTCTTCCGCCAGCTTCCGGTTGTTGCTGCTGGAGTAGAAGTAGTAGGCGGCGCCGGCGATCAGCAGGGCTATCAGAATGAATTTCATCGGGTTTTCCTGTTCCTTGAAATCAGAGTGCAATGAAGGGGCATCTTATCCCAGCCGGGGAGGGAGGGCGAGGGGGGATGCTGGAGGATGTGACCGGACGGGCAAGGCACCGGGGGCATGATGCCCCCGGTTCGGATTTACTTGACGGCCACCATCATCAGGGCGGGCAGGGCGAAGAAAAGCCCGGCCACGTAACCCAGCGCCAGCAGCTTGTTCTCGCTGCCGACCCGGGCCAGGGCTTCGGCGGCCTTGATGGGCAGCTCCCGCAGGAAGGGCACCCCGTAGATGAGCACCACGGCGAAGAGGTTGAACAGCACGTGGACCAGGGCGATGGTCAGGGCCAGCTGGGCACCGGCACCGCTGATGGCGGTGGCGGCCAGCAGGGCGGTGATGGTGGTGCCGATGTTGGCCCCCAGGGTGAAGGGGTAGAGCTGGCGGGTGCTGAACACGCCGCCTCCCGCCAGGGGGATCATCAGGCTGGTGGTGGTGGAGGAGGACTGCACCATCACGGTGACCAGGGTGCCGGAGGCGATGCCGGTGAGCGGGCCACGGCCCAGGGCCTTGTGCAGCAGCTCCTTGGCACGGCCCACCATGACCTGTTGCAGCACCTTGCCAAGGGCGGTGACGCAGAACAGGATGAGCAGAATCCCGATGAGAATGGTGGCGATGGCGCCCCCCTTGCCCGGCAGGAAGGCGACGGCACCGTCGATGAGATCCAGGGACGGGGAGATGAGGGGCTTCATGAAATCCATCCCCTTCATCGACATGTCGGCGGAGCCCAGCAGCAGGCTGGCAATCCCTTCCGCACTCTTTTGCAGCAGACCGAACATCAGCTCCAGGGGCAGGAAGATGAAGACCGCCAGCAGGTTGAAGAAGTCGTGCACGGTGGCGGCGGCGAAGGCGCGGCGGAACTCGCCTCTGTCCCGGATGTGCCCCAGGGAGACGATGGTGTTGGTGATGGTGGTGCCGAGGTTGGCCCCCATCACCATGGGGATGGCCATGGCCATGGGCAGGCCCCCTGCCACCAGGCCGACGATCACCGAGGTGACGGTGCTGGAGGATTGCACCAGGGCGGTGGCCAGGATGCCGAGCAGCAGCGCGACGAAGGGGTTGTTGGCAAAGGCGAAGATCTGGGCCGCGCCCTCGGCGCCGCCGGAGAAGCCCTTGAAGCCGTGGGAGACGGCGCCAACGGCGACCAGGATCAGGTAGATCAGCGTGATCACCGCGAGCCAGTTGAACAGGGGGCCGGGACGACGGATCTGCTGGGGTGCGGAAGATGCGGTGCTGTGCATATGGCCTCTTGGGGTCGTTCTGCGTTGAAAATGGACGGGCGCATTACAACAAGGCTCCATGACAGAAATATGACAACGTGACACTTTTATGATGCTTTGGTGACAGGGCGGCAGGGGGCGTCGCAGACAAAAGGTGTCGGAGCAAACGCCGATATGACGCCATCCGGCTCATCACCGGCCCCCGCCCTTGCACTGGGATCCCAGGGTTATATGCTGCCGGACTTTCCTGTCTTGAAACTGAGGAAGTGATGATGCGTGCATGGGTTTTGTGCCTCTCCCTGGGTCTGCTGTCTGCCGGTGCGCAGGCCAGCGTGTTCAAGTCCGAGTGCAACCTCGACAAGGCGGTCAGGAACGAGGCGATGAACGTCACCCTGGGGGTCAAGGGCAACTGCGATGCCGACAAGCTGGTGCGCAAGCAGAAGGAGAAGGCCAATGCCGAGGTGAAGAAACACACCACGGACGTGCTGGACAAGAAGACGGCGGGACTGAAAGAGACTAGGCAGCACACCAATGCGGCCCTGAACAAGCAGAGTGCCGGTGTGAAGCAGGCGCAGGACAAGGTCAACCAGACCCGCAAGGATGTCAACGCCGTGACCAGGGATCCGGTCAAGGCGGCCGCCACGGCCGTGCTCAATCAGGGGTGAGGGTCCGCGCACCGGACGTCTGAATGCAAGAAGGGGAGCCATGGGCTCCCCTTCTGTTTGGGCGTGTGTGCCGCCTTACTGGCCGTCGGCCGCTTCCTCGTACTGACGGAAGGGGATGCGGAACACGGCGAGGCGCAGGAAGAGGTAGGTGACCCCGATCCCCGCCCAGATGAGGCCAAGCTCCAGGGAGCTCTGCTCCAGGTTGATCCAGAGGGCGCCGATGGTGGCGGCCCCCAGCAGCGGCAGCACCAGGAACAGCAGGTGCTCCTTGAGGCTCTTGTTGCGCTGCTCGCGCACCCAGAACTGGCCGATCACCGAGAGGTTGACGAAGGTGAAGGCCACCAGGGCGCCGAAGTTCACCAGGGCCAGGGCCATGTCCAGATCGAAGGAGACCGCGGAGAGGGCCAGGGCCCCCACCAGCAGCACGTTGATGGCCGGGGTGCGCCAGGTGGGGTGGATATAGCCGAACACCCGCTCCGGGATCATGCGATCGCGCCCCATCACGTAGAGGATGCGCGACACGCCGGCGTGGGCCGCCATGCCGGAGGCGAGCACGGCCGCGGTGGTGCACACCAGCACCACGCTCTGGAACAGGGTGCCACCCACGTAGAGGGCGATCTCCGGCAGCACGGCGTCCGGCTCCTTGAAGCGGGCCAGATCCGGGAAGAAGAGCTGCAGGCTGTAGGAGACGGTGACGAAGATGATGCCGCCGATGAGGGCCGTCAGCACGATGGCACGGGGGATCACCTTGCCGGCATTCGGGGTCTCTTCGGAGAGAGAGCTCAGGCCGTCGAAGCCCAGGAACGAGAAGCAGAGGATGGTGGCGCCGGTGAACAGCGGCAGCATGCTGGCAGACTCCACATGGAACGGACGGCTGCTCATCAGGGTGCCGGCCCCTTCACCGTGACTCAGGCCCCAGGCGATGAGGCCGAGGAAGGTGACGATGATGGCGATCTGGATGAAGACGATGAAGCCGTTGAGGTTCGCCACCAGCTTGATGCCGCGCAGGTTCAGGAAGGTCATCACGGTCACCAGACCGAAGATGAAGATCCAGGGCTCCACGGTGGGGAACATGGCGGTCAGGTAGATCTTGGCCAGCAGGATGTTGATCATCGGCATGAACATGTAGTCCAGCAGGGAAGACCAGCCCACCATGAAGCCCACATAGGGGTGGAACACCTTCTGGGCATAGGTGTAGGCGGAGCCTGCGGACGGGAATCGGCGCACCAGGTGGCCGTAGCTGAACGCGGTCAGCAGGATGCCGCCGAGCGCCAGCAGGTAGGCGGTGGCCACGCGACCATCCGTGATGTCACCGACGATGGCGAAGGTATCGAATACCGCCATGGGCGTGAGGTAAGCCAGACCCATCACCACGACCTGGAACAGGGTGAGGGTCTTGAGCAGCTTGGCACCGGCCATCACGCTTTCTCCTCTGCACAGGCCCCGTGGGCGAGATGGGACGGGATCAGGGACGCGGGAACGCGTCGCTGGACACAGGGGGCGCCCATCTGTGGCACAGATGCGTGGCGCACGCCGGCGGGGACCGGCAGGAAAGCAGTGAAATGCCCCATGTTTTTCCTCACAACGTCGGGAGATTGCTTGGCAATCTGGGTATCAATTCCGGCACATGGCCGGCCTCTTGGTGAATGGTGGTGTGCCCCAGAAAAGCAAAGAACCGATGTTGTTGAAACATCGGCTCTCAAGGGGCGCCGTATTGTGCCCTCAGGGGGGGTAGGAGACAAGCGAAAAAGGCCGCCAGCGGGGAATTTGTTCCCCCCGTGAGCGATCACTTCGCCACCGCTGCCGGAAAGTCGATGACAACCTTGTCATCAGACGGGGTCCTGCTTTGCCACCATGCGAAACCGGCGCCCTGGGGGCGCCGGTTTTGCTCAGGAGGCGTCCTGCTCGGGGCGGCCGAGGCGGACCCGGAACACGGTGAGGCGCAGCAGCAGGTAGATGGCGCCGAGGGCGGCCCAGATCAGCCCCAGCTCGAAGGAGGCGGGCTCCAGGTTGAGCCAGAGCACCCCGATGCAGGCGGCGCCGCACAGGGGCAGGGCGAGGAACAGCAGGTGATCCTTCAGGGTCTTGTTGTGACCCAGCCTGAGATAGAAGTGGGCAATCACCGCCAGGTTGACGAAGGTGAAGGCCACCAGGGCGCCGAAGTTGATGAGCGCCAGCGCCATCTCCAGATCGAAGGCCACCGCCGAGAGGGCCAGCATGCCCACCAGCAGCACGTTGAGAGCCGGGGTCTGCCAGGTGGGGTGGATGTAGCCGAAGACGCGGCTCGGCAGGGCGCGATCCCGGCCCATCACGTAGAGCAGGCGCGACACCCCGGCGTGGGAGGCGAGCCCCGAGGCGAGCACCGCTACCGTGGTGCAGACCAGCACCACCGCCTGGAACAGCTTGCCGCCCACATAGAAGGCGATCTCCGGCAGCACCGCATCCGGCTGCTGGAAGCGGGAGATGTCCGGGAAGAAGAGCTGCAGGAAGTAGGAGACCGAGATGAAGAGCACGCCGCCGATGAGGGCGGTGAGCACGATGGCCCGGGGGATCACCCGATCCGCGTTCGGGGTCTCCTCCGACAGGGTGGTGATGGCGTCAAACCCGAGGAACGACAGGCAGAGGATGGAGGCGCCGGTCAGCAGGGGATTGATGTGCATCTGCTCGGAGAAGAAGGGGCGGCTGCTCGCCACCGTGCCGAGCCCCTCGCCGTGGCTCACGCCCCAGGCGATGAGGCCGATGAAGACGGCGATGATGCTGAACTGCATGATGACGATCAGGCTGTTGAAGTTCGCCACCAGCTTGATGCCCCGCAGGTTCAGGAAGGTCATGACGGCGGCCAGGGCCAGGATGTAGGTCCAGGGGGCCACGCCGGGGAAGAGGGCCTCCATGTAGATCTTGGCCAGCAGCATGTTGATCATGGGCATGAACATGTAGTCGAGCAGGGAGACCCAGCCCACCATGAAACCCACATAGGGGTGGAACACCTTCTGGGCATAGGTGTAGGCGGAGCCTGCCGAGGGGAACTTGCGCACCAGGTGGCCGTAGCTCATGGCGGTGAACAGCATACCGATGAGGGCGAGCAGGTAGGCGGTCGGCACATGGCCTTCGGTGATCTCGGTGACGATGCCGAAGGTGTCGAACACCGCCATGGGGGTGAGATAGGCCAGCCCCATGATGACCACGTGCCAGAGTTTCAGGCTTTTTTTCAGACCGGCGGGGTGCGGGTGCATCAGGCGATCCCCCGCAGGCTGGCTGACGGGATCAGGCTGACGGTGAGGTCATCCTGCACGGTGGGGGCGCCAGTCCGGGATGCGGACGGATGGCGCAGACCGGCGCGGGCCGGCAGGAAAGCGATGATATGCCCCATGGAGTTCCTCACTAAGAAGCGGGTGTCGTGAGATGGCGTGCCACCTCGTTATCATTTCCGGTCTGTTCCGGCCTCGTTATGGATTTGTTTGGCGCAAAAAAAGAACCGGGCTCCGATGAGCGGACGGTCCTTGAATACGGCGGCGCATTGTGCATTCGTGATGCCCCCTTGACAAGCATATCAAGGGAGCAAAAACGCATTTTTTTGCACGTGGGCGAACGCGGTCTTCCGGATCAGGCCAGGGAGGCGGACAGGGCCTGCTCCAGCAGGTCGAGTCCCTCGTCGACGATGGCCGCCGGGGCGGTCAGAGGGGCGAGGAAACGGATCACGTTGCCACGCACGCCGCAGGCCAGCAGCACCAGCCCCCGCTTGCCCGCCTCGGCCACCAGCCGCTTGGTGAGATCCGGGTCCGGTCTGGCGGCATCCCCCTCCTTCACCAGCTCCATGGCCACCATGGCGCCGGGGCCTCGGATGTTGCCGATGCAGTCAAATCGTGTCGCCAGCTGGTGCAGGCGTGCCTTGATCTGCTCCCCCTGGGCCAGGGCCTTCTGGTTCAGACGCTCCTCCTCGATCACCTCCAGCACCGCCAGGGCGGCGGCGCAGGCGATGGGGGAGCCCGCATAGGTGCCCCCCAGGCCACCGGGCTTGGCGGCGTTCATCACCTCGCTTTTGCCCACCACGGCAGAGAGCGGGAAGCCGCCGGCCAGGCTCTTGGCCAGCGTCATGATGTCGGGTTCGACACCGCTGTATTCGGTGGCGAAGGTTTTGCCGGTGCGACAGAAACCGGTCTGGATCTCGTCGCAGATGAGCAGGATGCCGTGCTGGTCGCACACCTGGCGCAGGCGCTGCATGAAGCTGGCGGAGGCGGGGTAGAAGCCCCCTTCCCCCTGCACCGGCTCGATGATGATGGCGGCCACCCGGGTGGGTTCGATGTCGGCGCTGAAGCAGAGATCCAGCGCGGCCAGGGCATCGTCTTCACTCACTCCCAGGTAGTCGGCGGGGAAGGGGAGGTGATAGACCTCCCCCGGGAAGGGGCCGAAGCCGGTCTTGTAGGGCACCACCTTGCCGGTGAGGGCCATGCCCATCATGGTGCGGCCGTGGAAGCCCCCCTTGAAGGCGATGGTGCCGCTGCGACCGGTGTGGGCGCGGGCGATCTTGATGGCGTTCTCCACCGCCTCGGCGCCGGTGGAGAGGAAGAGGGTGCGCTTGGGGGTGGGGCCGGGCACCAGGGCATTCAATTTTTCCGCCAGCTCGATATAGCCGGAGTAGGGGGTGACCTGGAAGCAGGTGTGGCTGAACTTCTCGAGCTGCTCGCGCACCGCCGCCACCACCTTGGGGTGGTTGTGGCCGGTGTTGAGCACGGCGATGCCGGAGGCAAAGTCGATGTAGCGGTTGCCCTCCACGTCCCACAGCTCGGCGTTGTGCGCCCGGTCGATGAAGACCGGCAGCAGGGTGCCGACCCCCTGGACCACGGCCGCTTCGCGGCGGGCCTGCCACTGCTGGTTGTTGCTTGAATGACTCATCTTTCCTCCCTGAGGGGCATGGGCCCCCGCTGTTCCTGTGCCATCTGGCCATATGTGTGCCGCCAACTGCCTTCGGGCAGGGCGGCCTGTTCGCAAAAGGGGGCCCCGGGCTTGCCCTCAGGGCCCACAAGGCGCTCGGTCGTGACCGGCGACCCCCTCTTTCTATCTGTAAAAGCGATGGGCTGTGTCATAACGCATCTGTTTTAACGATGCGATTGCCCTTTCATTTCCCTCAGCGAATGCCGCCAAAGCAGAGGTATTTGGTCTCCAGGTACTCCTCCAGCCCTTCGGCCGCCCCTTCCCGGCCCAGTCCCGACTCCTTGATCCCGCCAAAGGGGGCCAGTTCGGTGGAGATGATCCCCTCGTTGATCCCCACCATGCCGTATTCGAGCCCCTCGGCCACCCGCCACACCCGGGCGATGTCGCGGCCATAGAAGTAGGCGGCCAGGCCATAGGGGGTGTCGTTGGCAAGCGCAATGGCCTCGGCTTCCGTCTCGAAGCGCACCAGAGGAGCGACGGGCCCGAAGATCTCCTCGTCCAGAATGGGGTTGCCCCGGGTGACCCCGGTCAGGATGGTGGGGTGATAGAAGAGGGGACCGGCGGGGTGGGCGTCGCCCCCCACCAGCACCCGGGCTCCGGCGGCGACCGATTGCTGCACCAGCTCGGCCACCTTGCTGGCGGCGGCCGGGTTGATGAGGGGCCCGATCTGGACGCCCTCGCCCATGCCGTCCCCCACCTTGAAGGCCTTGACCGCGGCGGCGAGCTTCTCGGCGAAGGCGTCATAGACGCTGGCCTGCACCAGGATGCGGTTGGCGCAGACGCAGGTCTGGCCGGCGTTGCGGTATTTGGACGCCAGGGCCCCGGCCACGGCGGCGTCGAGGTCGGCGTCGTCAAAGACGATGAAGGGGGCGTTGCCGCCAAGCTCCAGGGAGAGGCGCTTCATGGTGTCGGCGCACTGGCGCATCAGCAGTTTGCCGATGCGGGTGGAGCCGGTGAAGGAGAGCTTGCGCACCACGGGGTTGCTGCACAGCTCGTTGCCCACCGCGCTCGCCTGATGGGAGGTGACGATGTTGATGACCCCGGCGGGAATGCCCGCCTGCTCCGCCAGTACCGCCAGCGCCAGGGCGCAGAGGGGCGTTTCGGCGGCGGGCTTGATGACGATGGTACAACCGGCGGCCAGCGCCGGACCCGCCTTGCGGGTGATCATGGCGATGGGGAAGTTCCAGGGGGTGATGGCGGCCACGACCCCCACCGGCTGCTTGATGGTGGCCAGGCGCCGATCGGCGGAGAAGCCGGGGATGGTGCGGCCATAGGCACGCTTGCCCTCTTCCGCGAACCACTGGATGAAGCTGGCGCCGTAGGCCACCTCTCCTTTGGCTTCCGCCAGCGGCTTGCCCTGCTCGCAGGTCATGATACGGGCGAGCTCCTCCTGGTTGGCCATGATGCGCTCGAACCAGGCGTAGAGTTTGCTGCTGCGCTCCTTGGCGGTGAGGGCCGCCCAGGCGGGTTGCGCCGCGTGGGCGGCCGCGATGGCGAGGCGGGTATCCTCCCCGTCCATGTCGGGCACCTGGGTGATGACCTGGCCGGTGGCCGGGTTCAGGACCTCGAACCGGCGCCCGCCCAGGGACTCGCACCAGCGGCCGTCGACATAGGCCAGGGATTTGATCAGGGAGAGAGCAGGTTGTGATGCTGACATAAGTAAGGGGCCTCGATAGTGGGTCTGGGTGGCGCGTTTATGTGGGCACCGCCGTATAGAATAATAAGCACGTAACGACCATAAAATGAGCCGAAATGTTTTTCAAGTGTTAAATATATTTGAGTGAACTGGGCGTCACATGCTAGAAATGGGGCTGTGAGCGCGATTGTAGCGGTTTTCATTGCGCAGGGTGTGCAAAATAATGAACGCTCTGGGTTGTGCAGGATAGTGAACGGGGCTGACGTGCCTGACTCACTATATTGACCAGTCGGCCCCAGGTATTCGAATGACCATGGAAGGAGGTGGGCGATGGAGCAATCCCGTGGCGAGGTCCGGTGGCGGACCATGACGGACAACCCCCTGGCGGAGCACGAGAGAAACATGGGGGAGCGGCTTGCCCGGATCCGCAGGGAGCTCGGGCTCTCCCAGCGCCGGGTGGCGGAGCTGAGTGGCCTGACCCACGGCGCCATCTGCATGATAGAGCAGAACAAGGTGAGCCCCTCGGTGGCCTCCCTGCAAAAGCTGCTGAGCGTCTACGAGCTGCCGTTGTCGCGCTTCTTCGCCGAAGAGGAGGTGGCGAGCACGCCCAGCGTGGTGATCAAGGCGGAGCAGCTCATCGAGCTCGGCAGCCAGGGGGTCTCCATGAAGCTGGTGCACAACGGCAACAATCGGCGCCAGCTCGGCTTCATGCTGGAGACCTATGCCCCCGGCACCGACACCGGCGGCGTGGTGAAGCATCAGGGGGAAGAGGTGGGCACCGTGCTGGAAGGGTCGGTGTTGCTGACCCTGGCCGGCCAGACCTATGAACTGTGCGCCGGGGACAGCTATGTCATCGACACCGGCGAGCCCCACAGTTTCAGCAATCCCTCGGGGCAGGTCTGCCGCATCGTCAGCGCCCACACCCCGGCCAGCTTTTAATGTGAACAACCCGTTGTGTTGGAAACGAACCGGTAAGGAAACAGGGATCATGACCGAACATGTAAAGAGTTACTACGCAGCCAGTGCCAACAAACACGCGCCCTATCCCACGCTCACCGAGCAGCTGGAGTGTGACGTCTGCGTCATAGGCGCAGGCTACACCGGCCTCTCCAGTGCGCTGCATCTGGTGGAGAAGGGGTACAAGGTGGTGGTGCTGGAGGCCGCGCGAATCGGCTTTGGCGCCAGCGGCCGCAACGGCGGCCAGATCGTCAACTCCTACAGCCGCGACATCGACACCATCGAAGCGAACTGCCCGCCGGATCAGGCCAGGCTGCTCGGCTCCATGTTGTTTGAGGGGGGCCAGATCATCCGCGAGCGGATCAAGCGCTACAACATCCAGTGCGATCTGCAGGAGGGGGGCGTCTTTGCCGCCGAGACCGAGAAGCAGCTGCACGAGCTCAAGGCGCAGAAGGCGCGCTGGGAGAAGTGGGGCAACGAGCAGCTGGAGCTGCTCGATGCCAAGGGGGTGCGCGAGGTGGTCGCGAGCGATCGCTACGTCGGCGCCCTGCTGGACAAGAGCGGCGGCCATATCCATCCCCTCAACCTGGCGCTGGGGGAGGCGGAAGCCATCCGCATGCAGGGGGGGCTTATCTTCGAGCAGTCCGCCGTCACCAGCATTACTCCGGGTCAGCCGGCGTTGGTCAAGACCGCCAAAGGGGCGGTGAAGGCACGCTTTATCGTGGTGGCCGGCAACGCCTACCTCGGCAATCTGGTGCCGGAACTGGCCAGCAAGAGCATGCCTTGCGGCACCCAGGTGATCGCCACCGAAGTGCTGGGAGAGGAGCGGGCCCGTTCACTCTTGCCACAGAACTACTGTCTGGAGGATTGCAACTACCTGCTCGACTACTACCGTACCTCCGGCGATCACCGGCTCATCTATGGCGGCGGCGTGGTCTACGGGGCGCGGGATCCGGCGGACATCGAGCGGCTGATCATCCCCAAGATGCTCAAGACTTTCCCGCAGCTGGCCGACGTCAAGGTGGAGTACACCTGGACCGGCAACTTCCTGCTCACCCTGTCGCGCCTGCCGCAGTTTGGCCGCATCGGTCACAACATCTACTACATGCAGGGCTACAGCGGTCACGGCGTCACCTGTACCCATCTGGCGGGCAAGCTGCTCTCCGAGGTGCTGAGCGGTCAGGCGGAGCGCTTCGATGCGTTCGCCAGGCTGCCGCACTACCCCTTCCCGGGTGGCCGCCTGCTGCGCATCCCCTTCACTGCCGCCGGCGCCGCCTGGTACACCTTGCGCGATCGCCTGGGGGTGTGATGACACCGATGGCCCGCCAGGCAGGCTGGCGGCAACAAGCAGAGGGAGGCGTTATGCCTCCCTCGTTTTTTTGTCGTCAACCTGACAGGGCTAGAAGCGGTAGGGGAAGCGGATCCCGATGGTGTAGTCCGGTGCGTCCGTGGTGAGCCCGGCAGACCAGTTGACCGCCATGGAGAGGTTGTCGGTGATGGCCCAGGTCGACCCCATGCCAAAGCTGGCGGCGTTGGCATCGGAGCCGGTGACCTTCTCCATGGCAAAGCCTTCGGACCCCTGCTCGGACTCCATGGTGACGCGCTGGTTGATGTTGAAGGAGAGGCTGAAGCGTTCGTTGAGGGCGAATGCGACCCCCAGGCCATATTCATACCAGTCCCCCAGCTGGATGCTGCCGGGCTGGTTGCCGGGCTGGTAGGAGATATCGTCAAAGTCCTGCTTGAGGCTGTGGCCATAGTTGAGGCTGGCAAACAGGATGGCGGGATCCATGGTCTTGACCAGGGAGAAGCCGGTGGAGAGCTGCCAGAGCCCGTTGCCGGTGGCGAGCTCCTTGGGGGTCACCAGGTTGCCCGATTCCGAGGTGTTGACCTCGATGCCGTAAGGATCCTTGCCGGTCGGCGCCTTGGCCCGGAAGTTCCACACCAGATCCGGCCAATCCTCGCTCTCTGCCATGACCCTGTAGTAGATGGCGAGGCTGAGATCCCCCAGACCGCCATCGCTGACGCTCTGCTCCTCGAAGTCGCGGCTGGAGTTCTCCTTGCCGGTGCTCTGGTAGTTCGTGTTGCGGAACATGTAGGGGAGGGCCAGCTCCAGTTGCCAGCGATCGTTGAGGGTGTAGCGGGTGATGACATCCGCCGTCCACTGATCGGAGCGCACCCGATCCAGGTTGATTTCGCCAAGGAAGATGGCGTCCAGGGCGAGGAAGCCGCGCAGGGCGAGATCCTTGCGGTTGTAGTGCTGGTAGGAGAGGCCCACATCGACGGTCAGGGCGCGGTCGAACACATTGTGCTGTTCGATCATCAGGTCTTCGGTACTGCGGCCGACTTCCGGCGTGCGCCGTGAGGCGTCCTGCTGGGTGGAGGCGACGGCGGCCCCGGCTCCGGCGGTTGCCGTCGTGGCACCGGCGGCCTTGACGGCCTCCAGGCGGGCCTGGAGCTGATGGAGGGCCTGGTTTTGCTGGATCAGTTGCTGGCGCAGGAGATCCAGCTGTTGTTGCAGGGCCTCCTCCTCGGCCGTGGCCCCCCAGCAGGCGAAGGGGGCGAGGGCAATCAGCAGCATGCGAGACTGTTTCATCGGGATACGTCCTTGTTGTTTATCATCCTTTCTTATAGTTCAGCCCCGGGAACTCACCTGCTCTCAGCGCGAAAACCAGATGCGGGTCTGATTGAGCGTCTGCAAACCGTCCCCCCTGACCTTGTTGAACTGCAGCAGCCCCCGGCTGAAGTCGGTACCGCGCAGGCTCTGCTCCAGCAGGACCCGGCCGTCGGAAGAGTGTAGTTGCAAGCCGGCATAATTCCCCGAGACCCGATAAGTGGCGGTACCAAGATCGCCCTGGTGCTCGTAGCTGCCCGCCTGAACCAGGTGTCCCGTCATGGTGGGGGTGGTCAGTTCAATACCGGTCTGGTTGACCGAGCTGTTGCCGCTCCCTTCCAGTTGAACGACCTGCACCAGCCCGGCCCCCTGCACCTGGGCCTCCTTGGCGGGCGTGGCCGCGGGCTTGACCTCATCCTTGACGCGCACATCCAGCTTGGGTTTGTTTTGCACAATGCTCAGCGCCAGGTTCATGGCCGCTGTCTGCTGGGCCTGGGCCGTGGTCAGTGACGAGATGAACTCGATGCCGAAGTAGCTGATGCCATGGCTGCTGACATAGCGGCCGCGCAGGTGGGCCAGCTCCCCGTCCGCCAGTTCGGGCGCAAAGTGGTCTGACAGATGGGCCAGCGGGTCCGGTGCTGCCAGCAGCGGAGAGGCGATGCCACCCAGGCTGCAGAGGAGGCATAGGGCGGGTCGGGTATTCATGATGACCTCACATTAGCTCTTTGTGCTGAAAACCGAATTCCAGCAGGGATGTTTCATTGACCGGGGCGAAGAGCCCATCCTTGCCTCTGACAGAGAGCGGGGGAGAGGGGTTGGCAAGGGGGGCATCGGGACGATAGCCCGCGCCGATGACGGCGAGGAGGATGCCGTTCCAGCTCTCCTTGAACTCCTTGAACGTGATCACCCGGTTGCCGAGGGCCGGGTCTGCCAGATAGACGCGATCGTGGCGATCGATGGCCCGCAGCACGGCAAAGTGCTGATAGCCGCGAATGTTGAGCAGGACGATGGTGGGCACCCTCACCTGGCGCAGTTTTTCATCGCCCAGTCGATACCCTCTGACCCGCATGCCGAGCATTTGCAGGTACTGCTTCATGTCGAGCATGGAGAAGCCGTAGTGCTTGACCTGCTCCGGGTCTGCCATGGCAAGCATGCCATCCATGACCCAGCGTTCATTGGTTGCATGGCCGTAGGCGTAGCGCAAGATGGTGGCGACGGCGGCGGCCCCGCAGCTGAAATCCGTATGTTGGCGCTCGATGTTGGCGTACCGACGCTCCAGAATGCTCTGCACCGGTTTGTTGAGATCCCCCAGCGCCGGGAGATGCTCCCCCAGTGGCACCGAGCCTGCCCAGACGGCAGGACAGCACAGCAACAGCAACAGCCAGCGCATTCAGACCTCCAGTGTCAGGGAAAAAGGGGGCACTGGGCCCCCTCGCATCGACTTACTTGGCAAACCCTGCGGCCAGCGAGAGATTGTTCGCTTGCAGGTTGTTGGTCCCCGAGGAGACGTTCACCCCGATGTTGCCCACGGCACCGTTGAAGGCGCCGCCATCGATGGTTGCCCGGTTGAAGGTTTCGCGGCTGGTGTAGGTGTTGACCACGGGAATATACCCGACGGCGTACCCACTGAGCTTGATGTCACCCTCTTCCTTGAACTCGAACTTGCCATCATCTTTCGGGTTGTTGTTGCCGTACCTGTCGTTGTCATTGTCGTGGCCATGTCCTTTCTTGACATCATGACCGGTACCGCCCCCCTCGTAATCGCCCCAAGCCTTGAGACCGAGGAACACACCTGCCTTGTCAACCGTCTTGGTTGCGCTCAGGCTTTGGTTTTCGGTCATGTTCTTGGAGACGCTCTGGCTGTTGGCCACGGTGGCCACGGCCATGTTGCCGGTGGACACGGAGGCAGCCATGTTGTTGGCCTGGACGTTACCCGAGCCCGAGGTCACGTTGACCCCGATGTTGCCTGCGGCATCCTTGAAGGCCCCATCGCCCACACCGGCCTTGTTCTGATGGCCGTGATTGGTCGTCCAGTTGTTGCTGGCGCTCTGGGTGGAGAAGACCTCGGCATCCGACGATCCGCCAGGGGCGCCATGTTGTTGTTGACCACGACCCATGATGAACTCGGCATCGACCTCGTCATAGGCGGCCAGGGAAGCGCTGTTGCCCTGTACGTTGGAGTCACCGGCTGCGACGTTGGCGCCGATGTTACCGGATGCACCCTTGAACGAGCCGTCGATCTTGCTCGTGTTCTCCGTTCTTGTATTGGCGGTGCCTATCATGGAACTGGACTGCTGGTTGTCCACGACGGCCATGCCGAGTTTGTTGACGTTGATGTAGCCGCCGACATTGACCCTGCCTTCGTATTCCACATCGACTTCTGCCTTGACCTTCTTGGTCAAGGTTGCCCCTGTCTCATCTCTGTCACCGCGGTAATCGGCGGATGCAGTGCCCGACATGGCCATGATGACCGCGGCGGCTAATGAGCTATAAATAAGTCCACGCATAATGAGTCTCTCCATTGAACTTTCAGCGGAAGATATGCCCATCGGCTGATACCCCCGGGCCTGGCTTCCTATCCCTGCGGCATCATGGGGATGCCGTTACTGCGCCAGCCAGGGGCAGGGAAACCATGTTGACTGACTGGTTTCCCTGTCCCGTGACCTGGTTCACCTGAATGACCCCCTTGCTGCCCGTGAGGGCGGTGTCATCCAGATAGATGCTGGTAGTGGTGTTGGCGGGGGGCTTTCCCCCTGGGGTCTTCGCGACGCTGGAGCTGAGATTGATGTCGGTCACGATACCCAGGCCGCTGTCATCGAGGGACAGGGCGAAGGCGTTCAGTTGCTGGTTCCCCTCACCCGCCCCCTGATTGATGCCGACCAGTCCCCGGTTCTGGCTCAGGGCCGAGCCCAGGATGGCGACGCTCTGGCTGCCGTTCAGATTGGTGGTGGATTGATTCAGCTGACCAAATTGAATGACGGCCGGACCCGAAATGGCGATGGCGGCAAGATTGCCTTGTTGGTTGTTATTGCCGGCAACCATATTGACGCCCATGGAACCACGAATATTGCTCAATGCCTGAGCACCGAGATCGACCCGGTTTTGTGCCATTGAGGGGGGGGCAAATGCCAGAAAAGGAAATGCTGCCAATGCAATATATATTTTCATGTTCTGTCTCCATATGCCAGGAGGGCTTATTGGAGAGAGCAACGACCATGCCAATTCACAACTATATGATTTTTAGTTGTTTTTTATTTGATATAATTGTTTTTACGTCTCAATATTGAGAGCGACATATTGTGTCGTGAAGTAAGCGCTTATTTATCAATGGATTTATTTTTTCTCACGGATAATTTGGCTGTCTCAATATTGTGGTGCCATCAATCTAAAGGCGGGATGGTTTATAGTTATCATCGTCTGGCCATATTAAATGGCGCCATTTGATGATAAAGGGAGTTATCTGGACAAGTCGTCAGACTCCTTCGTGCAGTGGCGATAACAAGGAGTTGTCCCTATGACAGAAACGGCATTGTTGCTCATCAATTCATGTGCCGTACTGGAAAGCCTGCTGGAACAAGGCGAGTGGCAGGTGGAGCAGGCAAGCTCCCTGGTGGTGGCAGAGAAAAAACTGCAGGAAAAGGACTATCCCCTGGTGCTGGTGGTGATCGAGCATCAGCAGCACGAAGCCCTCTACAACCTGATTGCGCAGCACTCCGGCGCCTTGTGGATCGGCCTCATCCAGCGGGACTGTCTCGCCAGCGAAGCCCTTCGCAATTTGCTGGCAGCCTGTTTTCATGATTTTCACACCTTTCCCCTGGACAGAGACAGGCTCTCCCACAGCCTGGGACATGCCCTGGGGATGGCGCGCCTCATCCGGCGACACCGCCCCCGACTGCAACCCCAGCTTCGTTTCATCCAGGGGGAGAGCGCCCCCATCCGCCAGTTGCGCGACCAGATCGTGCGGTTGCAGCATTGCCGCCTGCCCGTACTGGTGACGGGACCGAGCGGCACGGGCAAGGAGCTGGTGGCCCGGGAGCTGCACTACAGCACGTTCGGGGAGGAGAGCCCTTTCGTGGCGGTCAATTGCGGGGCCATGCCCCATCAGCTCATCCAGTCCGAGCTGTTCGGCCACGTCAAGGGGGCCTTCACCGGGGCACAGCACCACAAGATAGGCAAGATAGAGGCCGCCGATGGCGGCACCCTGTTTCTCGACGAGATAGGGGAGTTGCCACTGGAGGATCAGGCAACCCTGCTGCGCTTCTTGCAGGAGCAGTGCATAGAGGCGGTGGGCAGCCACCTGACGCGTCGTGTGGATGTGCGGATCATCGCGGCCACCAATATCGATGTGGAGCAGGCGGTGGCCAGCGGCGGATTTCGCATGGATCTCTACTACCGGCTCAACGTGGTGCGCCTGCGCACCCCGGCCTTGTGCGAGCGGGCGGAAGACATCCAGCTCCTTGCCGATGACATTCTGGCGGAAGTGCGGGGCGGGCGGGTGCTCAGCTTCACCCGCAAGGCGCGCCAGGCCATGCAGTCCTATGGCTGGCCGGGGAATGTGAGGGAGCTGCGCAACCGGGTTCAGCGGGCGGTGGTCATGTGCAGCGGCCCCTTCATCGAAGCCGATGACATGGAGCTGACCAACATGGACAGCCTGCTGCTCGACGGCTCGCTCAAGGCGGTGCGCGAAGCGGCGGAGCGTCAGGCCTTGCAACGGACGCTGGCCCGCTTCCCCGATCAGCTCGAGGAGGTGGCCCGCACGCTCGATATCTCCCGGGCCACCCTCTATCGCCTGCTGGACAAGCACGATCTGCTGTGAGGGGACGGCAGTATCGTCCCGTCATGCAAAAAGCCCGGGCAGCAGGCCCGGGCTTCTTGTCTGGCCCCGTCGTGGGGACTCGTTACTTCCGATGAGCTTCAGGCCATCTCCATGGCGAGGTGACAGAGTCGCCGCGCAGCCTCCTCCTCGCTCTTGACCACCTGATGCACGCCGCGCACGCGCAGATGATGCACCTCCTCGTGCTGGTGGGCACAGGCGGCGATGCGCATCAGGGCGCCGTATTCCTGCGCCCTGATGGCTATCTCACCGGCCAGCAGGCTGTCATCCAGGGTGATCAGCAGCCAGCTGGCGTTGGGCAGCGCCGCCGTCAGCAGATCCTGCTGGATGGGATGGCCCGCCAGACAGGTGATCCCCATGGCGCGCCAGGGGGCCAGCAGTCGCTCGTCGGTGTCGATCACCACCATCTCCCTGCCTTGTTCATGCAACTGCCGGATGAGGTGCTGACCTATCTCGTCGGCGCCCACTACCACCACATGGCCCTGCAAGGGGCAGAGGTGAGGTGACCCATCGGTGCGTGGATCGGGATGGCGCCTCAGCCAGCGCTCCGCCTGGTTGAAGACCAGCGGATTGAGCACGATGGAGAAACAGGCGCCGACCAGCACCAGGTCACGGGCGACTCCGGGGACCAGCTCGAGCATGACTCCGAGACCCATCAGGATGAAGGAGAACTCCCCCACCTGTGCCAGGCTGGCGGAGATGGTCAGCGCCGTGCGCTGGCTGTGGCCAAAGAGCCGCACGATGGCGAAGGCGGCCACGGATTTGCCGATCACGATGACGAACAGGGTGGCCAGCACGGCCAGGGGCTCGCGCAGCAGGATGACGGGGTCGAACAGCATGCCCACGGAGACGAAGAAGAGCACGGCGAAGGCGTCCTGCAGGGGCAGGGTGTCGTTGGCCGCCTTGTGGCTCAGATGGGAGCTGTTCATCACGACGCCGGCGAAGAAGGCGCCGAGGGCAAAGGAGACGCCAAACAGCTTGACGGCGCCAAAAGCGATGCCAAGGGAGCAGGAGAGGACGGCCAGGGTGAACAGCTCGCGGGAGCCTGTGGCGGCGGTGCGGGCCAGCAGCCAGGGGATGAGGCGTCGCCCGCCGATGACCATCAGGGCGATGAAGGCAGCCACCTTGGCCAGGGTCAGGCCGATATCCGCCATCACTTGGGCCGGGGTCAGTGCCTCGCCCCCCTGCTGCAGGTTGGCGAGGATGGGGAGCAGTACCAGGGCCAGCACCATCACCAGATCCTCCACGATGAGCCAGCCGATGGCGATGCGTCCCTCGTTGGTGTCGAGCTGGCCGCGACTCTCCAGGGCGCGCAGCAGCACCACGGTACTGGCGGTGGAGAGGGCCAGGCCAAACACCAGGCCGGCGGTCACGGTCCAGTCGAGCAGTTGGGAGAGGCCAAGGCCGAGCAGGGTCGCAAGGGTTATCTGGACGATGGCTCCCGGGATGGCGATGTGTTTCACCGACAGCAGGTCTTTCACGGAAAAGTGCAGGCCGACACCAAACATCAGCAGGATGACGCCGATTTCGGCCAGCTCGGGGGCGAGCCGCAGATCGGCCACATAGCCCGGCGTAAAGGGGCCGCATACCACGCCGGCCGCGAGGTAGCCCACCATGGGGGAGATGCGCAGGCGGCTTGCCAGCATGCCGAAGAGGTAGGCCAGCACGAGGCCGCCTACCAGGGTGGTGATAAGGGGGAGTGAGTGGTCCATGTCGTCACCTCGCTAATGGCAGTCAGGGGCTACCAGATCACCCGAAGGCGAAGAGGGCAGCTGTCAATGAGCAGGGGGCGAAAGAGACAGAAGTTGGCCGTATCAAGGGGAAATCTTGAGGGCAACAGATGCCGTTTCTATTGAAAAGTAATGCATTTATATGTCATGAGCAACACTGTTCCAGTTTTTTCGTTGATTTTGATGAAAAGCATCTCTAATGCATTGCAATTGGGTGAAATGAGTGTGTAGTTAAAGAAAAATTGGCAGGAATAATCAATCGATGATGATATTGGGAGGCAAGGGAGAACACCTATGAGCACACGGCATGGAGGAGGCGGGCCTCCTCCATGGTGAACGAGGGTGCTGAAGGGGCATCACTCCCCCCTGGCGACCCCCTCACGTCTGGGGTCTGCGGCCCCCAGCCAGCCGCCGGCATGGCGCTGGACGCCCTGCAGCCCGGAGGTTTGTTCGTTAAGCAGGACCTCGTGCCCTCTGGCCTTGAGCCCCTGTACCACGGCGTCGGGCGTGCGCCCCTGCTCCAGCTCGGTGGGGCCGTTGCGACTGCCGAAATTGGGCAGGTTGATGGCCTGCTGCAGGTCGAGCCCCCAATCCTGGGTGCCGAGCAGCGCCTTGCCCACGTAGTTGATGATGGCCGAGCCTCCCGGGGATCCCAGGCTCATCTCCAGCTCGCCGCTTGCCTTGTCAAACACCAGCAGGGGAGACATGGAGGAGCGGGGGCGCTTGCCGGGCTCCACCCGGTTGGCCACCGGCAGGCCGGCGGCGTCCACCGAGGTGAAGGAGAAGTCGGTGAGCTGGTTGTTCAGCAGGTAGCCGTTGACCATCAGCCGCGAGCCGAAGCCATCTTCGATGGAGCTGGTCATGGCCACCGCCATGCCGCTCTTGTCCACGATGGAGATGTGGCTGGTGGAGGGCAGCTCCGGGGTGGCGTCCCGGCCCCTGGCCAGCGCCCGGGGCGGGTTGCCGGGCTGGGCGACGCCCATGGAGCGGTTGCCGATAAGGTGCCCCCGCTGCGCCAGATAGCCCTTGTCCAGCAGGCCTGTCACCGGCACGTCGACGACGTCGCCGTCGGCCACATACTGGTTGCGATCGGCGAAGGCGAGGCGTGCCGCCTCGCTGTAGAGGTGAATGGCCTCGCTGGAGGCGGCCAGTTGACCCTGCTCCCCCTGTACCGGTTTGAGGGCGGCCATGTCCCGGCTCTCCAGCATGCCGAAAATCTGGCCAAGGGCGATGGTGCCGGAGGAGGGGGTCGGGAAGCCGCAGATCTCGCTCTGGCGATAGTCAAAGCAGAGCCCGTCCCGCAGCTTGGCCTGGTAGCTGGCGAGATCGGCGGCGCTCAGCACCCCGGGGTTGGTCGGGTGGGCGTGCACCTTGGCCACCATGGCCTCGGCCAGCGGGCCGCGATAGAAGGCATCGGGGCCGTCGCTGGCCAGGGTTCGCAGCACCCTGGCCAGGGCCGGGTTGGTGAGCCGGGTACCTGCCGTCTTGGGGGTGCCATCCGCCTGATAGAAGTAGGCACGGGCGTCCGGATCCCCGGCCAGATAGGGATCTTTTGCCAGCAGGGTGGCGAGGCGGGGGCTTATCACGAACCCTTGCTCCGCGAGGGTGATGGCGGGTTCGAACAGCGTGGCCCAGGGCAGCTTGCCATAGCGCTCGTGCGCCAGGGCCAGGGCACGCACCGTGCCGGGGGCGCCGACGGAGCGCCCGCCCACCACCCCCTCATAGAAGGCCATGGGTTTGCCCTCCTTCATGAAGAGCTGATCGGTGGCAGCGGCGGGGGCTGTTTCCCGGCCATCCACCGCCGCCACCTGCTTGCCGTCCCACACCAGCATGAGGGAGCCGCCGCCGATGCCCGAGGATTGAGGCTCCACCAGGGTCAATACCAGCTGGACGGCGATGGCTGCATCGACGGCGCTGCCCCCCGCCTTGATGATCTGGTAGCCCGCATCCACCGCCAGCGGGTTGGCCGCCGCCACCATGAAGTCACGGCCTTGCCAGCCGGGCTTGTCAATCCAGCCGCTGGCCGCCTCCGGGGCGATCAGGGTCTGGGGAGGAGGGACATAGTGAAAGCCGTCCTGGGAGGCGCAGCCGCCAAGCAGGCCGAGGGCGACCAGCAGGCCGAGGGGTTTGAGGGACATGACAGGCTCCTTGTCGGTTTCTTGTTCACCTGCCGAAATGTGTCACACTTGGAGCTTGATTAAAAGTTTGTCTTAATACTCATATGGTTACAAAACTATCAAGGAGGCGCTCATGACACACCGGGGGACGCTGGCGAAACCTTGCATGGCGGGGCTGCTCTGCCTGTTGCTGACGGCCTGCGGGGAGCCGACCTTCAGACCGCTGGCCCAGGGGGAGACCCTGCTCGCCTTCGGGGACAGTCTGACCGAGGGGCGCGGGGTGAGCCCGTCCCAAAGCTACCCCAGCGTGCTGGCGAACCTGAGCGGCCATCCTGTGGTCAATGGCGGGGTGTCCGGAGAGCTGAGCCAGGCCGGCAGGGCCCGCCTGCCCGGGTTGCTGGCCCGGCACAGACCCGCTCTGGTCATCTTGCTGGAGGGGGGCAACGACATCCTGCGTGGCAGCGGGGAGGCGGCCCTCAAGGCCAATCTCGCCGCCATGATAGAGGCGGTGCAGGGGAGCGGGGCCCAGATCCTGCTTGTCGGGGGGCCCCGAAAATCCCTGTTTGCCGATGGCGCTCCCCTCTACGAGGAGCTGGCAGAGCAGTACGGGCTGGTGCTGGACAACGACAGCATCGGTGAGTTGCTGCGAGACCCGGCCCTGAAGTCCGATGCGGTGCATTTCAATGCCGAGGGTTACCGCACCCTGGCGCAGCGACTTCATCGACTGTTGCAGGAAAGGGGGGCACTCTAGCGAGGTGTCATGCTGCCGGGGCAGTGCGCCATGCTGCCGCAATCAATGGGGTCAGGGTATTGCGCGGCGGGAGGGCGGCGGCGCTACCCCGGAGGGGGCCAGCCCGTGGCGATGATGCCGATGGAGATGAAAAAACCGCCGTGAAGGCGGTTTTTTGCAATCAGGCTGAGCCAATTTGCTTAGATGGACTGCTCTTCACCACCCAGGGCGGCAAACAGGGCCGGGATGAACTGGGAGAGCTCGGCGGTGACCAGGGCGAAGTCGGCGTCCAGGCGGGCGGCGGGATCTTCACTGGTGACGTCGTCGTTCTGCTCGCGCAGCTCTTCGCTGAACTTGAGGCGCTTGATGGAGAGATCGTCCCCCAGCACGAAGCTCAGGGTTTCGCCCCAGTTGAGGGCCAGCTTGGTCACCAGCTTGTCGTTGGCCAGGTGGTTCTTGATCTCCTCGCTCATCAGATCCTGCTGCTTGCAGCGGATGATGCCGCCGTGCTCCATGGCGCTGCGCAGCTCGGCTTCGTCCTCCAGGGTGAAGGCGGCGGGCAGGTTGCCCTCGTTGAGCCACTCGGTCATGGTGATCTCGGGCGGGTTCTTGAGGGCCACCGGCACTACCGGCAGGGAGCCGATGGATTTGCGCAAGAGCGCCAGCAGATCGTCCGCTTTCTTGGCGGAGCCTGCATCCACCACCATCAGGTTGTCGGCAGGGTTTATCCAGGCGAAGGTCTGGCTGGTGCGGCTGAAGGCGCGAGGCAGCAGGGTGTGCATGATCTCCTCTTTCAGCGCCTCCTTCTCTTTCTTCTTGAGGGCGCGACCCTGCTCGAATTCAATGGCCTCTACCTTCTCCGCCAGCATCTCCTTGACCACGGTGCCGGGCAGCATTTTCTCTTCCTTGCGAGCGCACAGCAGGATGTGGCCAGAGGCGGCGTGGGTCAGAGTGGAGCCGAATTTGCCAAGAGGCTTGACCCACCCGAACCGGGAGATGTCCTGGCTGCCGCACGGGGTGAAGGCGCAGGCTTCCAGCTGGGTTTCCAGCTGCTCAACGGTCAGGTCGAAGGGGCGGGTAAAGCGGTAAATCTGCAGGTTTTTAAACCACATGGCGTCCTCGGTCTCTAGATTGTCCGGCGGGCATTGTACTAGAGAGGCGCTTTGTGATCAGCCAATCATTCTCGCTAAATAAAGGGCGATCGACCTCACAGGGCCCCACCTTGATCCCCCGGGAGCGGGTGCAACTCCCCTAGACTGCGAGTGTTCACATTGCTGACAAGGAGGCGACCATGTTGAGACAGAGTCGGCCGGAAGACATGGAAGAGATCGTCGAAATCTGGCTCCTGGCCTCCCTGCAGGCCCACGATTTCGTCGATGCCTCCTGCTGGTGGCAGGCTCAGGAGGAGCTGCGTACCCGCTACCTCGATCACGCCCGCATCTGGGTGTTCGAGGAGCGAGGGGACCTGCTCGGCTTCATGGCACTGGTGGATGATTACCTGGCTGCACTCTTCGTGCGCCCCGATAGGCAGGGGCGGGGGGTGGGGCACGCCCTGTTGCAGGAAGCCAGATCCAGATGTGCCGAGCTGCATACCCGGGTCTTCGTGGAGAACGAGCCAGCGGTGCGTTTCTACCGCCGCCACGGCTTTGAAATCGGGGGGGAGGTGCCCGATCCCCTCACCGGCCATCTTCAGTACCAGATGCATTACCAAGCCGTCTGAATCTGACGTCTGGGGCTGCCCCGGTTGAAAACGGGGGGCACCATCCTCATCTTGTCTCCATCCAGGGGCGCCTTCGCCCCCGCTCTCTTCTCCTTATCGAGCCGTTTTCCATGAAGATCCTGCACACCGCCGACTGGCACCTCGGTCATCAGCTTCACGGCCACGACCGCCGCTTCGAACACGACGCCTTCCTCGACTGGCTGGCCGACACCATCAAGACCCGCGACATCGACGCCCTGCTGGTGGCGGGCGATCTGTTCGACACCGCCAACCCTCCCGCCAGTGCCTGGCAGCAGCTCTACCGCTTCCTGGCGCGGCTGCGCGCCGAGCACCCGGCACTGGAGATGGTGCTCATCGGCGGCAACCACGACTCCCCCTCCAAGCTGGATGCCCCCCACGAGCTGCTGCGCGCCTTCGACCTCCATCTGGTGGGCAGCATCAGCCGGGACGACGAGGGGCGCCTCGAGACCGAGCGCCTGCTGGTGCCGCTGCGAGGCAAAAACGGCGAAGTGGCCGCTTGGTGCGCCGCCGTGCCGTTTCTGCGCAGCAGCGATCTGCGCCCCGACGGGATCAGCGAAGGGCAGGACAGACTCATCGAAGGGGTACGCCAGGTCTATGAGGCGGTGCTGAGCGAGGGGCGTGCGCGCTGCCATCCGGATCAGGCCCTCATCGCCATGGGCCACGCCTATCTGGCGACGGGCCAGCTCTCCGAGCTCTCCGAGCGGCGGGTGCTCGGCGGCAACCAGCATGCCCTGCCTGCCGAGCTGTTTGCCGCCGCCGACTACACGGCGCTGGGTCACCTGCACCTGGCCCAGAGTCCGGCCGAGGGGGTGCACTACAGCGGCTCGCCGCTGCCGCTCTCGCTGGCCGAGGCGAATTACAACCATCAGGTGCTGGAGGTGACGTTTGAGAGGGGCAAACTGGCCCGCCTTGAGCGGATCCCGGTGCCCCGCGCGGTGGAGATGATCCGGCTGCCCCAGAGCGGCCTTGACGAGGCGCTCCAGGCCATCGAGGCGCTGGCGCTACCCGCTTGCCCGCAGCAGGCGCAGCCCTTTCTCGAGGTGCGGCTGCTGCTGCCCAAACCCGAGGCCCGCATCCGCGAGCGCGTGCTGGCCGCCATCGGCGACAAGCCGGTGCGCCTTGCCCGCATCACGACCAGTTATCAGGGCTCGGGCCAGGGGCTGGCGGATGGTGCCGGCCAGCGCAGGCTCGATGAGCTCTCCCCCACCGAGGTGTTTCGCCTCTGCTATCAGCGTCAGTTCGACGGGGAGCCGGAGGCCGAGCTGGTGGCGTCGTTTGAAGAGATCCTGGAGCAGGTGAAGGAGTCCAGCCAATGAAAATCTTGTCGCTGTCAGGGGAGAATCTGGCCAGCCTGACCGGTCAATTCACCATCGATTTTGCCGGTGGCGCTCTGGGGGCTGCCGGCCTGTTTGCCATCACCGGCAATACCGGCGCGGGCAAGAGCACCCTGCTCGATGCCATCTGTCTGGCGCTCTACGACGAGATGCCGCGCTTTATCGCCAATCGCAAGAATGTCGCCGAAGTGGGCCGCATGGATGACGAGGAGAAGCTCAAGGCCAACGACGTGCGCGGCATCCTCAGCCGCGGCCACGCCAGCGGTTTTGCCGAGGTGCAGTTTCGCGGCTGTGACGGCCGCATCTGGCTGGCCCGCTGGGCGGTGCGCCGGGCCCGCAACCGCGCCGAGGGGCGCTTTCAGGCCCAGGAGCGCAGCCTGACCGACGTGGCGTCGGGCCAGGTGTTCAGTGGCAGCAAGCGGGAGCTGCAGGATCGCATCGACGAGCTGGTGGGGCTCTCCTGGGAGCAGTTTCGCCGCGCCGTCATCCTGCCGCAGGGGGAGTTTGCCGCCTTCCTAAAATCGAGCGCCGATGAGCGTTCGGCCCTGCTCGAACGGATGACCGGCACCGAGCTCTACTCCGCCATTTCGGTCCAGACCCATGAGCGGGCGCGGGAGGAGCAGCAGAAACTGGCTGCCATCAGCCAGCGGCTCGGTGACGTGGCGCTGATGGACGAGGCGACCCGCGAGCAGTGGGTGAGCCAGCAGATAAGCCTTGCCACCAGCCTCAAGCACGAGCAGCAGCAACAGCAGCTGATGCAGGACTTGCGCGATCTCAACGGCCGCATCGCCGCCCAGTTGCAGGCCTGTCAGGAGGGAGAGGCGGCCCTTGCCGCGGCCGAGGTGGCCCACGCTGCGGCCGCCCCCGAGCGGGAGGAGTTCGCCCGCGCCGAGCAGGCCCAGGTGGCCCGCGCCGATCACGACGAGCTGGCTCGCCTCACCCTGGAGGTGCAGCAGCAGGAGAAGGCGCTGGCCGAGCTTGGTCCCGAACTTGGCAAGCTGGAGGAGCAGACCCAGCAGAGCGCCCTCACCGAACAGCAACTGCTGGCGGAGAAGATCGCCGCCGAGCGCGAGTGGGGCGCCCTGCAGCCCGAACTCAAACGGGCGCAGGAGCTCGATACCCGGATTCGGGAAAAGCAGCAGCAACTGCAGAAGATCCAGCAGGAGGGGGCGCAGGAGCGGGAGGTGCAGCTCACCCTGGAGCAGGGCTGGCGCCAGCAGAGTCAGCAGGTGGAGCAGCTCAAGCGCCAGCACCAGCAGTGGGGTGCCTGGCTCGAGGAGCACAAGGAGCTGGCGCCGGTCGCCCGCCAATGGCAGCCCCTGCTCACCGCCATGCAAGATTGGGCCGAGGATGCCGACAGGCTGCAGCAGCTCCTTACCCTGCGCGAACACAAGCTGCGCGCCCTCAGGCAGTTGCAGCACCAGCTGGAGCAGGGGCAGCAGGAGCGCGACTACTGGCTGCGCGAGCAGGAGCGGCTGCAGCAGCAACAGCACGAGCTGCAGGAGCAGCAGTGGGAGGGGCGCCTGGCCAAGGCGCAGGAGCAGTGGCAGCAGCAGACCGAACAACTGGGCCAGCTGCGCCAGCTGCTGGAGCTGGCGGACTATGGCCGCAATCACGGCGAGCAGCATGGTCGCCTGCAGCAGGAGATCGCCCAGCTGGAGCAGGCGCTCGGCAAGCTGGCCATCCTCGGCGACGAGCTGGCGCCGGCCCGTGAGCGGCTTGCCCTGCAGCGGGACGAGGCGCGCCACGCGCTGGAGCAGTCCCGCGCCATCGCCAGTTTCGAGCAGCATCGCCACATCCTGCGCGACGGTGAACCTTGCCCGCTCTGCGGCGCCGAGGAGCACCCCTATCACCAGAGCCAGCCGCAGGTGGCCGGTATTCTCGGCCAGCTGGCGGAGCGCGTCCGCAGCCTCGAGCTCGAGTGGGAGCGGCTCAATCACCAATACATTCAGTGCGAGAGTGAACGCCAGGAGCTGGCCCGCCAGCTGGCGGTGCGTCAGCAACATCTACCTGAGCTGGAGACGCGCGCCGAGCAGCTGACCCAGCGCTGGCAGCAGCTCGGCGGTGCCGAGCTGCTGGGCCATCCGTTGCCGCTACGTCAGAGCCCGATCGAGTGGAACGAATTGATGAGTACCCTGCTCGGTCGCGGCCAGAGTCTGGAGCAGGGGCTGGTCCGCAGCCAGCAGCAACTGCGCGAGGCCCAGCAGGGGCAGCAGCAGTTGCAGGCCGTGCGCCAGCAGCTGAGTCAGCTGGCCAGCCAGCACCAGCAGTTCGAGCAGCAGTGGCAGGAGGCCGACCGCCAGCGCATCGCCCTGGAAGGGGAGGTGAAGGGGATGGGCGAGCAGGAAACGACCCTGCGCCAGCGCCTTGAGCAGGGGGGCAGCCGGCTCGACGAGCAGATGGGAGGCCAGCCCTGGCGTCAGTGGCTGGGCAGCCAGCAGTGGCATGAGTGGCAGCGGGCCTGCGAGGCCTGGCTGCACGGCCAGAGCGAGTGGGAGCGGCTGACCGGCGAGATTGCCAGCCTCACCCCGGCCCTGAGCGCCCAGGAGGCACGCCTGCAGACCCAGCGCGAGCTGCTGCACAAGCTCGAGCGCGACTACAAGGAGCACGAACAGCAACGGCAGGGGCTGGTTACCAGCCGTGCCACCTGTCTGGGGGGCGAGGAGATTGCCTTGGTCGAGAGCCGCTGGCAGCAGCGGCTGCAGCAGCTGGCGAGCGAGCTGGAGACGATGCAGGGGGCGGCCCGCGCCCTGCGCGAGCGCCAGACCGAGCTCAAGACCCGTCTCAGCCATCTGGAGCAGGAGAAGCAGGTGAGCAGCCGTCGGCGGCGGGAGGTGCTGGGGCGCTGGGCTGCCCACGCCAGCAGTCTTGGTATCGCCGAATATGACCTGCGCCGCCTGCTGGCCATGAGCCCGGATGAGCTCAAGACGCGCCGCGCCGCCTTGCAGGCGCTGGAGGATGCCCGCGCCGAGGCGCGTACCCGCTTGACCGAGCGGCAGCGGGCGCTGGCGCTGGAGGAGAGCAAGCGGGATCGTTACCGCGAGCATCACCCGGAGCTGGCCGCGTTGGCGCCGCAGGAGCTCGACAGCCGGCTGACGGCGCTGGAGGCGCACTGCCGCGCCCTCGACGAGCAGCTGTTCCAGTGCAAGAGCGCGCTGGCACAGGCGGAGGCGGCGGCCCTCAAGGCGGGCACCCTGCAGGAGGAGCTGGCCGCCCAGCAGGCGGTGGCGGATCACTGGCAGCGCCTCTCCGACCTTATCGGCTCGGCCAGCGGCGCCAAGCTGCGTACCTTCGCCCAGAGCCTCACCCTGGAGCGGCTGCTGCTGGAAGCCAACGCCCAGCTCGCCGAGCTCTCCCCCCGTTATCGACTGGAGCGGGTGCCCGGCACCGATCTGGCGCTGCAGGTGGTGGATCTCGACATGGGGGACGAGGTGCGCTCGGTGGATTCCCTCTCCGGCGGTGAGAGTTTCCTGGTGTCGCTGGCGCTGGCGCTGGCCCTCTCCAGCCTGTCATCGCGTCAGACCCAGGTCGAATCGCTCTTTATCGACGAGGGCTTCGGTACCCTGGATCCCGACAGCCTGGATCTGGCGCTCTCAAGCCTCGATTCCCTGCAGGCGGCTGGCCGTCAGATCGGGGTCATCTCCCACGTGCAGACCCTGGTGGAGCGGATCGGCGTGCAGGTGCGGGTGGAGGCCCTCGGCGGCGGCGAAAGCCGGGTAGTGTTGCCCGGCTGACGACGTGTCGCCCATGACCCTCCATGAACAAAAAGGCCTCTGTCACAGGGGCCTTTTTGTTGGTGTGCAACCCGTCGCTGGTTATTTGCGCTCGGGCAGCATATTGGTCAGGGTGTTGTCCTTGAGCACATGGTGGTGGTAGATGGCTGCCGCCGCGTGCAGGGCAATCAGGGCATAGCCAATGTTGGCCAGCGTCTCGTGCAACTCCTTGATGGTGCCCTTCAGGCCGTCGTCGGGGGCGATGAGGGCGGGGAGCGCCAGGCCGAAGAAGGGGATGGGCTTGCCGCCCGCACTCAGCAGCAGCCAGCCCAGCAGCGGAGTGAGGATCAGGAAGCCATAGAGCGCCAGGTGGGCGAGCTTGGCCAGCGTGAGCATCAGGGGGGAGAGCTCGGGCACGATACGCGGTGAGGGGCTACCCACGCGCACCAGCAGGCGCACGACCACCAGCGCCAGGATCAGCAGACCCACCATGAAGTGAAACTCCTTCATCAGGTCGCGGCCGGCCGACCCTTTGGGGAAGATGTCCCTGAACTCCATCAGCGCATAGACGGCGATCATCAGCAGCAGGGTCAACCAGTGCAGCCCTATGCTCAGGCTGCCATAACGTTGTTCGGTATTTCTCAGCATCGTTGTCTCCTCGCCACTTAAGCGGCTTATCTCTTTTCATCCCGTCTCATATCGAGCCAAAGGACCCGCAGGTATCCCTCTTGAGGGTACTCGGCTTGCTTATGCCCGTGTTGATCTCGATAACATTTCTGCCTGTTTGCCGTCATGCTGACCTGTGCGGGAGCCCATGGAGTATCGGGAGATGGAAGGGGCAAAAAAAAAACCGAAGCACCAGGCTTCGGTTTTTGGCGGTCGCTGGCGTCAGGCCAGGGCGCATTATTTCTTGATGCGGATCACCGGGGTCTCGCCCACTGTCACGGCGCCAGTCATCTTCACCAGCTCTTTGATCTCGTCCATGTTGGAGATGACCACAGGTGTCAGGGTAGACTTGGCTTTGGCTTCCAGAACGGCCAGATCGAACTCGATGATGGTGTCACCGCGCTTGACCTGTTGACCTTCCTGAGCGATACGGGTGAAACCTTCACCCTTCAGCTCGACGGTGTCGATACCGAAGTGAACGAATAGCTCGATACCAGAGTCGGACTCCAGAGAGAACGCGTGGTTGGTCTCGAAGATTTTGCCGATGGTGCCGTCGCACGGAGCAACCATCTTGTTGCCGGCCGGTTTGATGGCGATGCCGTCGCCGACGATCTTCTCGGCGAAGACGACGTCAGGCACATCTTCGATGGGGACGATTTCGCCGGACAGCGGGGCAAAGATTTCGATGCCGCCAGTGTCAGAACTGTCGTCGGAAACCAGTTTCTTCAGTTTGTCGAACAGACCCATAGTAAAAGCTCCTAGAGATGATTGTCGCTGTTTGCAGCCGATCTTAGCAGACTGCCTTCTGCTTAATAAAGTTATCTACGCACGCTTCGATTTCGGCGGCGGTGGCAAAGCTCAGCGCCTGGTCGGCCATGGCCTTCACATCTTCGAAGTTGGTGTTGCGGATAAGCTTCTTGATACGCGGTACAGAGATGGCGCTCATGGAGAACTCATCCAGACCCATACCCAGCAGCAGCAGGGTGGCGCGTTCGTCACCAGCCAGTTCACCGCACATACCGGTCCACTTGCCATTGTCATGGGAAGCGTCGATCACCATCTTGATCAGGGTCAGGACGGAGGGTGACAGCGGGTTGTACATGGCGGAAATCATCTCGTTACCACGGTCGACAGCCAGGGTGTACTGGGTCAGGTCGTTGGTACCGATACTGAAGAAATCCACTTCCTTGGCCAGATGATGAGCCATCACGGCCGCGGCCGGGGTCTCGATCATGATACCCACTTCGATGGATTCATCAAAGGCTTTGCCTTCGGCACGCAGTTCGGCTTTCAGCGTCTCCACGGTAGCCTTCAGGCTGCGGAACTCTTCGACGGAGATGATCATCGGGAACATGATGCGCAGTTTGCCGAAGGCAGACGCACGCAGGATGGCCCGCAGCTGGGCGTGCATGATGTCGGTGCGATCGAAGAAGATACGCACGGCACGCCAGCCCAGGAAGGGATTCATCTCTTTCGGGAAATTCATGTAGGGCAGTTCTTTGTCGCCGCCGATGTCCATGGTACGGACAATGATCGGTTGATCCGGCATGGCTTCGGCCACTTCTTTGTAAGCCTTGAACTGCTCGTCTTCGGTCGGCAGCGCGTCACGGTCCATGAACAGGAACTCGGTACGGTACAGACCCACGCCTTCGGCGCCGTTGCGGATGGCACCTTCGGTGTCCTTGACGGTCCCGATGTTGGCGCACACTTCGACCTGGTGGCCATCCAGGGTGATGGCAGGCAGGTCTTTGAGCTTGGCCAGCTCGTCCTTCTCGGCCTGGAACTGGGCCTGGAACTTCTTGGCTTCGTTCAACTGGTCGGCGGTCGGGTTGATGATGACCTGGTTGTTGATCGCATCCAGCACCAGCATGTCACCGTTCTTGACGCGCTCGGTGATGTCGTTGGTGCCCACGACGGCCGGCAGCTCCAGGGAGCGGGCCATGATGGAGGTGTGGGAGGTACGGCCACCGATGTCGGTGACGAAGCCCAGCACGTATTTCAGGTTGATCTGAGCGGTTTCAGACGGGGTCAGGTCTTTGGCGACCAGGATGACCTCTTCGTCGATGGTGCTCAGGTTGACAACGGCGATACCCAGTACGTTCTTGACCAGACGGGTGCCGATGTCACGGAAGTCGGTGGCGCGCTCACGCAGATAGGGGTCATCCAGATCGGCCATCATCTTGGCGTACTGTTCGATCACCTCGTGAACGGCTCTGTCGGCAGAGGCCTTGTGTTCTTTGATGAAGGATCTGATATCCCCTTCCAGCTCTTCATCTTCGAGCAGCATGATGTGGCCTTCGAAGATGGCCTCTTTTTCTTCACCGAAGGTGCGACCGGCCATCTCTTTGATGGCTTCCAGCTGTGCGGCTGACTTGGTGCGGGCTTCGAGGAAGCGGTTGATCTCGGCATCAATCTGTTCGGCGGGAATCTTGCCCTGATTGATAACGATTTCATCTTCTTTCAGAAGAAGCGCCTTACCGAATGCGATACCGGGGGACGCAAGAATGCCAGATATCATAATCCTTCCTATTAAAACGACTGTGGGGGAGGAATAAAGCTGGATTACTCCAGCTCGTCCATCAGGGCAACCAGCTTCTCAACGGCTTTCTGAGCGTCCGGGCCGTCGGCCTGGATGGTCACGTTGGTGCCTTTGGTCAGACCCAGAGTCTGCAGCTTGAACAGGCTCTTGGCGCTGGCGGATTTGCCACCGGAGACCACAGTGATCTCGCTTTGGAATTCTTTGGCTTCTTTCACGAACTGAGCTGCAGGACGGGTGTGCAGGCCGTTTTCAGCAGTAATAACAACAGACTTCTCGTACATGGTTTCACCCCATATTATTGATATTGTTTGGAGAGATGGTCGCCAATGAGGCTTCCTGTCTCACCGTGTCAGTATGGATATGTTGTAAAGTAACGAAATCAGACCTGCAATGGTTTAATCCAGGTCAATTTTCTGTGCAGTATTCGGCGTCGTGGCCAGGTATTTTTTCGCTATCAGGCTGCAAGCCGCGTCAGGACTGGCCTGAAATTATTTTATAACGAAAAATAACACTTTGTTACCTTGTGATACCTTGCCAGCAAACACCTCGTGACGCCGCACAGGATATGAGATTTATCACAGAATGTCTGCTTTTTTTGTCATATCCAATTTTGTTATTTTACCCCAAAAAATAAGGGGCCGAGTGGCACTGGTGGCTAGAGAGTTTAGCGCATAATGAAAACGGCGCTCCGAGGAGCGCCGTCGTTTTGGTGTTGGCTGATCAACTACTGCTGCAATTCCTGCTCGCTGAACACACCGGCGAAGAGGGCGCTGGAGAGGTAACGCTCGGCGGCGCTCGGCAGGATGACGACAATCGTTTTCCCTTCGAACTCCGGCTGCTCGGCCAGACGGTTGGCAGCGACCACGGCAGCGCCGGAGCTGATACCGGCCAGGATCCCTTCCTCTTCCATCAGGCGGCGGGCCATCTCGATGGCTTCGTCACTGCTCACCTGCTCGACGCGGTCCAGCAGGCTCAAATCCAGGTTGCCCGGGATGAAGCCGGCGCCGATGCCCTGGATCTTGTGGGGACCGGGCTTTATCTCTTCACCCGCCAGTTTCTGGCTGATGACGGGGGATTCGCTGGGCTCGACCGCCACGGAGACGATGGCCTTGCCTTTGGTCTTCTTGATGTAGCGGGAGACCCCGGTGATGGTGCCGCCGGTGCCGACGCCCGCCACGAACACATCCACCTCGCCATCGGTGGCGTCCCAGATCTCGGGGCCAGTGGTCTGCTCGTGGATTTCCGGGTTGGCCGGGTTTTCAAACTGTTGCAGCAGCACGTACTTGCCCGGCTCGGATTCGAGGATCTCGTTGGCCTTGGCAATGGCGCCCTTCATGCCGAGGGGACCTTCGGTCAGCACCAGGTTGGCACCCAGGGCCTTGAGCAGCTTGCGGCGCTCCAGGCTCATGGTGGCCGGCATGGTCAGGGTGATGGGATAGCCGCGGGCCGCAGCCACGAATGCCAGGGCAATACCCGTGTTGCCGCTGGTGGGCTCGATGATCTCCTTGCCCTTGGTCAGCACGCCGCGTTTCTCGGCATCCCAGATGAGGTTGGCACCGATCCGGCACTTGACGCTGAAGCTCGGGTTGCGGCTCTCGATCTTGGCCAGCACGCGGCCCTTGGTAACACGGTTGAGACGAACAAGCGGGGTGTTGCCTATGGTCTGGCTGTTGTCCTCAAAAATTTTGCTCATGGTGCTATCCCTGTGTTTGTTAAGGCGATGAAACAAGATTACCCTGTGGTTTCTGAATGAGAAGTGACGAATCGTTATAACAATATGTTATTACAACATATAGAACTTATTCTCTCTTGCCGAGGGGGCTCCCGCTGCCTGGGCATCCAATGGAAGGGATCTCATGGGATTTGCAGGAAGCGACCGCTATCTCGCATCACAGGCACTGAAGATGGCCGTCGATGCCGCCATCGTGCTGGAGAAGCCGCTGCTCATCAAGGGTGAGCCCGGTACGGGCAAGACGGTGCTGGCGGAGGCGGTGGCCGAATCCCTGGGCGCCGAGCTCATCAGCTGGCACATCAAGTCCACCACCAAGGCCCAGCAGGGGCTCTACGAATATGATGCCGTCGCCCGGCTGCGAGACTCCCAGCTCGGCGACCCCAGGGTAGGGGAGATAGGCCACTACATCCGCCGGGGCAAGCTGTGGCAGGCCTTCAGCGCAGAGCAGCGGCCAGTGCTGCTCATCGATGAAATCGACAAGGCGGACATCGAGTTTCCCAACGATCTGCTGCTGGAGCTGGATCGGATGGAGTTCGATGTCTACGAGACCGGCGAGCGAGTCAAGGCCCGCCAGCGGCCGGTGGTCATCATCACCTCCAACAACGAAAAAGAGCTGCCGGATGCCTTCCTGCGCCGCTGCTTCTTCCACTACATTCGCTTCCCCGACAAGGCCGAGATGCAGGCCATCGTCAAGCTCCACTACCCAAACCTCAAGGAGAGCCTGCTCGGTGAGGCGATGGAGCTCTTCTTCGAGCTGCGCGAGGTAGAGGGGCTGCGCAAGAAGCCGTCCACCTCGGAGCTGCTGGACTGGATCCGGCTGCTTTTGGCCGACGATATCGCCCCCGAGGCGATGCGCACCCGCGAGCCGGGCAAACTGGTGCCTGCCCTCTACGGCGCCCTGCTCAAGACGGAGCAGGACTTGCATCTGTTTGAGAAGCTCGCTTTTCTGGCCAGACGCGGCAGCTGACCCATGCTGATCGACTTTTTTACCCATCTGCGCCGTCACAAGCTCCCCTGCAGCCTGCGCGAATTGCTCGACCTGCACGCGGCGCTGGCAGCCAGACTGGCCAGCCTCGACATGGACGAGTTCTACCTGCTATCCCGCTGCCTGCTGGTGAAAGACGAGGCGCACTACGATCGCTTCGATCGCGCCTTCGCCGAGTATTACGAAGGGTTGGCCGTCATCCCCCTGTTGCCGGAGAGCCTGCCTGACGACTGGCTGCGCAAGGAGTTCGAGCGACTGTTAAGCCCGGAGGAGAAGGCGTTGCTCCAATCTCTTGGCGGGCTGGACAAGCTGCTGGCGACCCTCAACCAGCGCTTGAACGAGCAGAAGGAGCGTCACGCCGGCGGCAACAAGTGGGTCGGCACCGGGGGCAGCAGCCCGTTCGGTCACGGCGGCTATCACCCGGAAGGGATCCGCATGGGGGGAGAGGGTCAGCACGGGCGGGCGACCAAGGTGTGGGAAGCGCGCCACTTTCGCAACTTCAGTGACGACTCGCCCCTGGGGCAGCGCGCCATCCAGCTCGCCCTGCGCAAGCTCAGACGCTGGGTGCGCCGGGGCAATCCCGACGAGCTGGATCTCGACGACACCATCCAAAGCTCGGCCAGGCAAGGCTGGCTCGATGTGAAGCTGCGGCCCGAGCGCCACAACGGGGTCAAACTGCTGGTCTTCTTCGACGTAGGGGGCTCCATGGATGCCCATGTGGCCGAGGTGCAGCGCCTCTTTTCGGCCCTGCGCCACGAGTTCAAGCACCTGGTGTTCTTCTATTTTCACAACTGCCTCTACGACTTCGTCTGGCAGGACAATGCCAGGCGCCTTGATGATCGGCTCGATACCTTGCGGCTGCTGCGCACCTACGGCAGCGACTACAGGGTGATGGTGGTGGGGGATGCGAAGATGGGCCCCTATGAAATCACCTGGCCAGGTGGCAGCGTAGAGTACTGGAACGAGGAGCCCGGCCAGGTGTGGCTCGGGCGCCTGCAACAACATTTCCCCAAGATGGTGTGGGTCAATCCGCTGCCAAGGCAGGAGTGGCTGTGGCATCCCTCCATCAAGTTGATGAACGAATTGATCGGCGGGCGGATGCACCCGCTGACCCTGGCGGGTCTGGCTGCGGCCATCGACCAGCTGTGACCCTCTGAACCCTAAAAAACAGACAAGCCGGGATTGCACCCGGCCAGGAGCAAAGATGACCTCTATCGTAATCAGTGGCTCAGGCCTCTATACCCCTCCCTTTGCCGTCAGCAATGAAGCGCTGGTGGAGGCCTTCAACCAGTACGTGGATCTCTACAACGAGGAGAACGCCTCCGCCATCGATGCTGGGCAGTTGCCTGCCAAACAGCACTCCAGCTGCGAGTTCATCGAGAAGGCCTCCGGCATCAAGAGCCGCTATCTGGTGAGCAGCGAGGGGGTGCTGGATCCCGACATCATGCAGCCTCTCATGGCGGAGCGCCCGGACGATCAGCCCTCCATCATGGTGGAGATGGCGGTGGCGGCCGCCGAGCAGGTGCTGATCGCCGCCGGTCGTGAACCGGGGGAGATCGATCTTGTCATCGTCGCCGCCTCCAACATGCCGCGCCCCTACCCGGCGCTGGCCATCGAATTGCAGCACTATCTCGGCGCCAGCGGCCTGGCATTCGACATGAACGTGGCCTGCTCTTCCGCCACCTTCGGGATCAAGACCGCCGCAGACATGCTGGCGGCAGGCACCGCCCGGCTGGCGCTGGTGGTCAATCCGGAGATCTGCTCGGGTCACCTCAACTTCCGCGATCGGGACAGTCACTTCATCTTCGGCGACGCCTGTACCGCCGTGCTGCTGGAGCGGGAGGCCGATTGCCAGGTGGCCAACCCCTGGCAACTGGTGGCCAGCAAGCTGGTGACCCAGTACTCCAACAACATCCGCAACAACTTCGGCTTCCTGAACCGGCTCAGCCCGCGCACCCGCTACGGCGACGACAAGCTGTTTCGCCAGCAGGGGCGCAAGGTGTTCAAGGAGGTGCTGCCCCTGGTGTGCGATCAGATAGCCTCCCAGCTGGCGGAGCAGGGATGGGCGGCCGATGGCTTGAGCCGGCTCTGGCTTCATCAGGCCAACCTCACCATGAACCAGTTCATCGGTCGCAAGTTGCTGGGCCATGACGCCAGCCAGCAGGAGGCGCCTGTCATCCTCGACCGCTACGGCAACACCAGCTCGGCGGGTTCCATCATCGCCTTCCACCTCTTCAACCAGGATCTGCCGAGCGGGGCTCGCGGGGTGCTCTGCTCCTTTGGGGCCGGTTACTCCATCGGCAGCCTGCTGTTGCAGCGGCGCTGAGCACCCTGTTTTGCCCATAAAAAAGCCACCCGGGAGGGTGGCTTTTTTCATGCTGCCCGAGAGGATTTTTTCAAGCGGGTTCGATAGCCAGTACCTGACATTGCGGCTCTTTTATCTGAAATCGCACGTTCACATCGAACAATCTGACACCGTACACCTTGTCATCCGGCTTGCCCTTCTTGTAAGCAGGGCGGGGATCCTGAGCCAGCACCTCCCTCACCAGTTCACGCAGCTCCGGGTGGGCCTTGAGCCAGGGGGCGAGTTGCTGCTCGGCCTGGGCGCTGAAGCTCACCGCCAGCGGCGGGGTGGGGGCATCGGGGGCGAAACCGCCACGGGCGTGGGGCAGGCTGTCGGCATAGGGGACATAGGGCTTGATGTCGACGACCGGGGTGCCGTCGAGCAAGTCCACCGCGCCCAGCTCGAGCCAGAGCTTGCCGCGCTCACGTCCCACCCCGTGCAGCTCGACCACGGAGAGGCCAAGGGGGTTGGGGCGGAAGGTGGAGCGGGTGGCAAAGACCCCAACCCGCTCGTTGCCGCCGAGGCGCGGCGGGCGCACCGTCGGGTGCCAGCCCTGATCCATGGTCTGGTGAAACACGAAACTGATCCAGAGATGGGAGAATTGCTCGATGCCGCGCAGCACATCGGGCTGATCATAGGGAGGAAGCAGTTCGAGGCGGGCGCGAGCCGCGCTGACCAGACCGGGCTGGCGGGGTATGGCGAACTTCTCCTTGTAGGGAGAGCGGATGATCCCTAGGGTATCGATATCGAACTTCATGGCGGATCCTGGCTGAAAACCCGGGCAATGTAGCACAGGCACGCCGAAAACGCAGGGGGAGCACCAGGACGCGGCCCCTGTGATCCCGATCCCAGACCCGGTGCCTGGGGGCTGTGTCCTGGTGCCAACTTGCGTAGGGTGGGGCGGCAAAAGGGGTGGCGGGCAAGGAGCCTGCTGCCCGCACCATGACGATATGCCTGGCGGCATCAGAGCGTGCCTGGGACGTGTGCTCACCATGCCAGGCCATGGCCGTTTCGGCTGCCCGTGGAGGGGCTGCAAGGAGAGGGCGCCATAGAGGAGAGACAGGGATGAAATTGTTGATTATCGGCGGCACCGGCTTTCTGGGTCGCCACCTGACCACGCTGGCCCTGGATTGGGGGCACGAGGTGACGCTGTTCAATCGCGGCCACCGCCAGCACCCGGATTGGCGGGAGCTGACCCAGCTTCACGGGGACAGAGACGGGGACCTGGCCCCCTTGCGGGGCGAGGGGCGGCACTGGGATCTGGTCATCGACACCTGCTGCTATCGCCCCGAACAGGCCGAAGGACTCTCTGACGCTCTGCTGGGGCGCTGTGATCGGCTCATCTTCATCTCCACCATCAGTGTCTATCGCGATTTTTCCCAACCCGGCATGGATGAGTCGGCCCCCTTGCACGAGATAGCAGGAGCGCCCACCGACTACGGCCCCCTCAAGGTGCTGTGCGAGTCGGTGTATCGCGCCCGCTGGGGAGATCGCCTGTGCACCCTGCGCCCCGGCGTGCTCTGCGGCCCCTTTGACCCGACCGCTCGTCTTGCCTGGTGGGTGAGGCGGGGGCAGCGGGGCGGGCCCTGGCTCTTGCCGGGGCTGGGGGAGGACAGGCTGCAATACCTGGATGTGCGCGACTGCGCCGAGTTCGTGCTGCGGGCTGCCGAGCAGCGACTCGCTGGGTGTTTCAACCTGATCAAGCCCGGCATCGCACTGAACGACTGGGTGGAGCGCCTCGCTGCCCGGCTGACGCCAGCGACCCCCTTGCAGCTCGAGTGGGCTCCCTGGCGTGACCTGATGGCGGCAGGGGTGGCGCCCTGGCAAAGCTATCCCACGCTGCTGCCAAACGAGCTGCCCGAGTATGCTGGGTATGGCACCATCAGCGCCGAGGCCGCCATCGTCCATGGGCTGAACTTTCGCCCCCTGGAGGAGACGGTTGACGATCTGGTGGCATGGCTTGCCAGCAACCCCCGGGGGCCGCTGCCGGGCATGACCCATGACGAGGAACAGGCCTTGCGACGGCGAGTGGAGGTTTCCTTGTCATCGAATGCGTACTAGCCGACATCATAAAGAAGAGGGCACCCCGGGGTGCCCTCTTCTCATGTGGGGTGTTCATCCATGACGGGCGCTCAGCGCAGCAATGCCCCCGCGTCGGCCAGCAGGGTCCTCAGCACACTGCGATGGCAGCGGGACTCCTGTTCGCAGTAGCACCCCACCGAGAAATGGGTGGTGTGGGAGAGGGCAGCCAGCAGGGCCAGATCGTGCTTCGCGGCCGGGGCGGCCATCTCGGCCTTGTACTGCTTGCAGAAGGCGGTCCACCGGGCCGGGGTGTCGGCAGTCTGACCGAGTTTCATGGTCTCGGCGCTGGGGGCCAGATTGGGGAACCAGACGTCGTACCAATCCTGGCTGGCGAACGCCGCTTTGGGCACGCCGCGAGGGGGGCGACGCACGGTGCCGATGCGAAGCCCCTCATCCTCGAGGCGGGGCTGCCGAGTCGCACGATGGCGATCGCCATGGCAGGACTTACTTCTCTTCGGCCACTTTCAGCGCCTGACCGTAGCAGATCACCTGCTTCAGGCAGCCGGGCACGTCGCTGAACTCGGCGCACTTGTCGAAGCTGACGCCGTTGCCCCCCATGTCCGCCACGCGGCGGCGGGCCAAGGTGCGGGCTTCACCGGCATTGGGCACCGCCTGGTTGGCATCGCTCTGGCAGGATTCCCCCTCGACGGTGCCGAGGTAGAGGTAGTTGAGGTCGGCGAGCTCGCTCTGCTCGTAGATCCGCACGCTCCCCGGCTTGAAGTACTCGTCGAAGTTTTCCTTGTCCAGATTGCTGTTGAAGGCGAAGTCGGCGCAACCGGAGGCAATCAGGGGCATCATCAGGATCAGGCGTTTCATATCGGCATCTTGTTGGGTGGCGAGTGGGCCATTATAGGGGGCACTCGCCGATGGCGACCAGCCCCATTTTTAGCCATATCAATGGATTGTAGCGAGACGACTCCCGGATCAGGCGGGAGCCAGTCGCCGGTGCAGGCTGCGGTAGTGATCATCTTCCAGCAGCTCCTGGTGGGGGGCACACAGACGGATGCGACCCTCTTCCATCAGGGCTACCCTGTCCATCCGTTCCAGCCCCAGCAGGCGGTGGGAGATGAGCAGCAGGGTGCGATCCGCCCCCAGGGTCAGCAGCAGATCCATGATCTCCCGTTCGGTCTGGGTATCGAGCCCTTCGGTGGGCTCGTCCAGCAGCCAGAGCGGTGCATCGTGGAGCAGGGCGCGGGCGATGCCGATGCGGCGGCGCTCCCCGCCGGAGAGCGGACGCCCGCCATCCCCGAGCCAGGCATCCAGCCCCTGTTCTGCCTGCTCACCCTCATCGCGCAGCAGAGTCCCGAGCCCCACCTGGGTGAGCACCTCGATGAGCCGTTCGTCGCTGGCTCCGGGGGCGGCCAGGGTGAGGTTGCCACGCAGGGTATCGGCAAACAGGTGGACCCGCTGGCTCACCACGGAGCAGGAGGCGCGCAGCGCCTCTTCGCTGTAATCGGTGAGGGGCTTGCCATCGAGCAGGATCTCCCCCGATAGGGCCGTCCACTCCCGGGTCAGCAACCCCATCAGGGTGGACTTGCCACAGCCGGTCTGCCCCAGCAGCGCCAGCTTCTCTCCGGCATGCAGTTGCAGGGTGCACCCTTGCAGCACGGGTGTATCCTGGCCTGGATAGGTGAAATGCAGGTCGCTTATCTGCACGGCACCCCGGGCAGCGGGGGCTTGCTGTGCGCCCCACTCCGGCGCCTTGGCCTCTTGCAGGATCTCGTTGAGACGGCGGGCGGAGGTGAGGCTGGTGGAGAGGTGCTGGAAGGCACCGGCCAGCGGCAGCAGCGCCTCGAAGCTCGCCAGGGTAGCGAACACCATGAGTGCCGTGATGGGGTCAGGGGCACTGCCACCGACGCCGTGACCGGCCAGCCAGAGCATCAGGGTCAGAGTCCAGCCGCTCAGCAACTGCACCGAGAAGGCGGCCAGGCCGCTGACGCGGGCCATGCGGGCCTGGGCCCGGATCAGGGCCTGCTCCGCCTGTTGCAATCCGGTGAGCGCCTCGGGAGCGGCGGCGAACATCTGCAGTTCGGCCTGGCCGTCCAGATAGTCCACCATGCGGGTACGCAGGTTGGACTTCTCGGCGATGAGCTGGCGGCCCGGCGCGCGCCCGGCAAAATAGAAGACCAGGGGCAAGGCCAGCATGCCAAAGAGCAGAATGGCTCCCAGCGTCAGCGCCAGGCGACCATCGAAGAAGGAGAGGAAGAAGACCAGCCCGGCGCAGCTCAGCAGCGCCGCCCCAATGGGGGTGATGAGGCGCAGATAGACGTGATCCATGGCGTCGATGTCGGCCACCAGACGGTTGAGCAGGTCAGCCTGGCGAAAACCGGCAAGGGAGCCGGGGGAGAGAGGGGAGAGCTTTTGCCAGAACCAGACCCGCAGCCGGGTCAGCACCCGGAAGGTGGCGTCGTGGCTCACGACCCGCTCGCCCCAGCGACTGGCGGTGCGCACGATGGAGAAGAACCGCACGCCCCCCGCAGGGGTCATGTAGTTGAAGGTGTCTCGGGTGGCGACCGCCAGCCCGGCGACGGCGGCGGCGGAGAGGAACCAGCCGGAGAGGGAGAGCAGGCCCATGCCGGCTACCAGGGTGACCAGGGCCAGCAGCAGGCCGATGGAGAGGCTGAGCCAGTGCTGGCGATAAAGGCGCAGGAACGGCAATAGATCAGTCATCGAGAGAGTCTCCGAAACCTTGGGATTGCGACAGGAGGCGGGCGAAGGGGCCCTGGGCCTCGCCGAGTGCGGCAAAACGTCCCTGCTCCACCAGCTTGCCGTGCGCCAGCACCAGGATGTTGTCCATCTGGCTGAGCTGATCGAGGCGGTGGGTGATCATCAGCAGGGTCTGACCTTGTGCGGCCTGTTCGAGGGCGCTCATGACGGCCCGCTCAGAATGGCGATCCAGGCTGGCAGTGGGTTCATCCAGCACCATCATCTGGGTCGTCTTGAGCAGGGTACGGGCAAGGGCGATGCGCTGGGCCTGGCCGACGGAGAGACCGCCCGCCTGATCCCCGACCCGATAGTCCAGCCCCTTCTCGTTGACGAACTCCCAGGCCTGGGCGCGCTTGAGCGCGGATTCCAGCTCGGCGTCGCTGGCGGATGGTCTGGCCAGCAGCAGGTTGTCCCGCAGGGCGCTGTGGAAGAGTTGGGGATTCTGGGAGAGCCAGCCTAGCTGCTGGCGCCACTGGCTGATGTCCAGGGTACGAAGCTCCACTCCGTTGACGCACAGGGAACCGCGATAGGGGGCAAAACCGAGCAGGGCATTGACCAGGGAGCTCTTGCCCGCGCCACTGATGCCGACCAGGGCGGTGCGCGTGCCGGCTTCCAGCGTGAAATCGAGGGGACCGACCAGCACCTTGCCCTCGGCGCTCAGCACTTCCAGGCTGCGGGCTTCTACCTTGACGGGGCCATCCGCATGGAAAGGGCGCGTCCCGGAGGCGGGTTCGCTCACGTCGGCCTCGAGAAATTCCAGCAGTTGTTCGGCGGCGCCAATGGCCTGTGCCTTGGCGTGATAGTGGGCACCGAGTTCCCGCAGCGGCGCGTAGAACTCGGGGGCGAGGAAGAGCACGAACAGGCCGGTAAAGAGGGTGACCTTGACGCCATAGCTGCCAAAGTTGAGGTGATCGATGTAGGAGAAACCGAAGTAGACGGCCACCAGGGCCACCGCGATGGCGGCGAAGAACTCCAGCACGGCCGTGCTCAGGAAGGCGAGGCGCAGCACCTCCATGGTGCGCTCGCGAAAATCTTCCGATGCATCGCGGATGGCCTCCCCTTCCGCCCGGGTACGCATGAAAAGCTGCAGGGTGCGCAGTCCCTTCAGGCGATCGAGGAAGTGGCCTGAGAGGCGCGCCAGCGACTGGAAGTTGCGGCGGTTGGCATCGGCGGCACCCACCCCCACCAGGATCATGAAGAGAGGAATGAGGGGGGCCGTGCCGAGCAGAATGAGGCCCGCCGCCCAGTTGACCGGGAACACGGAGACCAGGATCACCAGGGGAATAAAGACGGCGATGGCCATCTGGGGCAGATAGCGGGAGAAGAAGTCCTGCATCTCTTCGATCTGCTCGAGCAGCAGGCTGGCCCAGCTACCGGCGGGACGACGCTGGATATAAGCAGGGCCGAGCCTGGCGAGGCGGGTGAGCACCAGCTCGCGGATGGCCTGGCGCACCGCACTGCCCGCCTTGAAACTCGCCACCTCGCGGCCATAGGCCAGGGCCGCCTTGGTCAGGGTCACCAGCAACAGACTGATGAAGAGGGGGGCGGAGTGCTCCGGCGTGGAGCCTTCGATGATGAAACCGTGAAGCAGGCTCGCCAGCAACCAGGCCTGCATCACCATCAGGACGCCCTGACCCAGCCCGAAGGCGATGGAGATGCCGATCCAGCGCCGACCATGGCCCGATTGTTTGCGCAACCAGCCATAGAGATGTTTCTGTCTGTTCTTGTCCATTACCACCCTCCTCAAACGAGTGGCGCAAGACTATCGTCGCCCCCACGGCTTGGCAACCTTGCAGAACCGGGCGGAGGAACATCATTGTGTGAAAAACCAGCTTCATGCTCATTAGTTGGCCGAACAGCTTGATTTATGGCAAAAAATGCGAGGTCGGTGATTGCGCTCGGCGGCAAAATGCATATAGTAGAGGCCACTGACGCGGGTGTAGTTCAATGGTAGAACGGTAGCTTCCCAAGCTGCATACGTGGGTTCGATTCCCATCACCCGCTCCACATTCCAGATAATGGCACGCGCCGTTGTCCATATCAGCCAGATGGCTGTCTGTCGTGGGGATTCCCCATCACACCAAGCAAGTTTTGATGCCTAGCGGGCATCGTATAATGGCTATTACCTCAGCCTTCCAAGCTGATGATGCGGGTTCGATTCCCGCTGCCCGCTCCAGTCTTCACACAAAAAGCCCACTCCTGCGAGTGGGCTTTTTGTTGTCTGTTTTTTGATGCCGGCGAGAGTGCCAGAGCGGCCAAGCTGAAAGGCGCAGACATGGAAAAGGCGCCACAGGGCGCCTTTTCAACTCGGGAGTGGGAAGGATTACTCCTGCTCCAGCTCGCCGCAGAAGCGATAGCCTTCGCCATGGATGGTGGCGATGATCTCGGGGGTGTCGCCCACGCTCTCGAAGTGCTTGCGAATACGGCGGATGGTCACGTCCACGGTGCGGTCGTGGGGCTTGAGTTCGCGGCCCGTCATCTTCTTGAGCAGCTCGGCACGGGTCTGGATCTGGCCGGGGTTCTCGCAGAAATGCAGCATGGCGCGGAACTCGGAGCGGGGCAGCTTGAACATGTCGCCAGCCGGGCTGACCAGGGCGCGGCTGTTGATGTCCAGGGCCCAGCCATTGAACAGATAACGTTCCACCAGCTTCTTCTCTTCGCCACCGGCGGCCACGTTCATGGTGCGGCTCAGCAGGTTGCGGGCACGGATGGTCAGTTCACGGGGATTGAACGGCTTGGTGATGTAGTCATCTGCGCCGATCTCCAGCCCCAGGATCTTGTCCACTTCGTTGTCGCGACCGGTCAGGAACATCAGGGCGATGTTGTCATCTTCACGCAACTCGCGCGCCAGCAGCAGGCCGTTCTTGCCCGGCAGGTTGATGTCCATGATCACCAGGTTGATGGTGTGGCTGGTCAGGGCCTGGTGCATCTCGTCACCGTTGTTGGCTTCCAGCACGATGTAGCCTTCGGCTTCAAAGATGCTCTTGAGGGTGTTGCGGGTGACCAGCTCGTCTTCGACGATCAGAATATGTGGTGTTTGCATGAGTATTCCCAGATTCTTATCAGTTAATTATCGAAATTTTAACACTCTTTGGCGTTATCCGACCGGTCCTGAAAATTTATTACGTCATCCTGGGTATGAATATCAGGTCGAATCATCGCGAATTTGGTAACTATGTCGGCAAGCATCCCTGTGCCGTACATGGGCTCTCAACAAGTCTGAACAAGAGAAGCCCGGAGAGGTAGTCCATTACAAAAGTTGCTGCATTTTATCAGTTAACAGGCGCATAACAACACTCTTTGCCGTCAGATAGCAACTTTTTAACTCAGCTTTGATATAAGTCAATCCCCGAGTTCGCAGCATCATACTTGGGCTGACCCGCTTTTTCGCCCTTAATAAATGTAATGGGATGTAACATGTGGTTGACATGACTTTGTGGGAAAACTACAGAAAAGTGTGCTTCATCGCCCCCTTTGCGCCTCCCAGCTGCCCAGCCTATGCCATTGTCACGGCCTGGAACCCGGCCAGCCGGTGGATGGGGCTGCGCCGCAATTCCCGTCGCCAGCGAGCCCTTGTCCGGCAAGTGGGCGACTGTCCCGTCATGGGAGAGGTCTGGGGGAGCGATGAGGATGAGCGCTGGCAGGAGGCGTCGTTGTTGTTGCCGCTTTCGCTGCCAGAAGCGATCCGGCTGGCCGCCCGATTTGGCCAGAATGCCCTCTATTGGGTGCGTGAAGGAGAGCTCTGGCTGGTGCCCGTGTTGCTGGAAGGGCCGCCCTGTCATCTGGGGGCGCTTGCGTCCCGCTGGCGGTTCAGGCCTTCAGGCTGACATGGCCCCCGCCATCCGGACAGGGCACCCGGCCGGTGGATTGTCAGCGCCCCGACATGATGAAAGAATGAGCGGACACATTTCACTCCATGGAAGGATGATGATCATGCTGGACCTGCTGCCCGACCTTTGCGATGAACATGGCGATGCCCTTAGGATCGCTGACCCCCTGTTTCAGGACTATGGCGGCAAGGCGCTGTTTTACGGCGAGGCCGTGACCCTCTCTTGCTTTGAAGACAACAGCCTGGTGCGTGAGCTGGTCAATCGTCCCGGCCATGGCAAGGTGATGGTGATCGACGGGGGCGGCTCCCTGCGTCGGGCGCTGCTCGGGGATCAGCTGGCCATCAAGGCGGTGGAGCAGGGGTGGGAGGGGATCCTCATCAACGGGGCCGTGCGGGATGTGGGGACGCTGGCGACCCTGGCGCTGGGGGTCAAGGCCCTGGCCCCCTGTCCGGTCAAGACAGAGAAACGGGGTCTGGGCACGCTGGATGCCGTGGTCTCTTTTGCCGGTGTGACCATAGCGCCCGGCGACTATGTCTACGCCGACCTCAACGGTGTGCTGGTGAGCGGCGCCAGGCTCCTCTGAACCTCAGAAGTTGAAGCCCACTCCCAGAGTGAGAAAGTGTTCCGTGCTGAAGGCACTGAGTCCGTAATTGGCGGTGATGGCCAGGGAGGGGGTCACCAGCAGGCTGCTGTTGAGCTCAACCAGGGTGCTGGCCTTGCTCACCTCCAGTTGCTTGAGCTGGCTGCCGATGTTGAGTGACGGGGAGAGGCGATAGCGCACCCCAGAGCTGATATTGAACCCGGCCTGCCCGCTTTGGGGGCCGATGGCGGGGCCGGCCTCCATGTAGAGGCTGATGTCATCCTGAAGCGGGTATTGATAGCCGGTATTGATGAGCCAGAGGTCGAAGTTGTCGCCCAGGTGGCTCTGGTTGCCGAGCAATACGCCGGAATAGCTTTTGACGTAGAGCGGGTTGTCCGATTCGGTCTGGAGAAAACTCCAGTCGGCGGCCTGAGCCGAAAAGACGAGGCTGGATGCCATTGCGATGACGAGAGACTTGACCATTCGTTTCCCCTCCCTGGGTCCGAACAGGACTACAAGCATGGCACATGCCAGCGGGGAGTAAAGGGAACCCCGATCACAATAAAAGAGTTTTGATTGACGCTGCAGTCATGGTACACAGGCCCCTCACTCCGTGTCGTTACGACACGCTCCATCACGAGGTGAACTGATGAACAACAAACTGATCCTGCTGGCCGCTCTGGCCCTGGGAGGCTGCGCCATGACTACGGGTTCTACGCTTGCACAATTGCAGGCATCGACCTGGCAACTGCAAGGGGCGAGCGGTGATACCTTCACCCTGCAGGTCGCCGGTGACAAGGTGGCGGGCAAGGGCGGCTGCAACCGCTACTTTGGGGGCATCACAGAGCAGGATGACGGCGTGTTGACGCTGGGCGCCATGGGTTCGACGCGCATGATGTGTGCGGGGGATCTGGCCGGCAAGGAGATGAACTACCTGCAGACCCTGGAGAAGGTGGCGAGCTTCCAGATCAGCGGCAAACAGCTGGTGCTAAAGGATGCCGACAAGGCCACCTTGCTGACCTTTGACGCCGTGAAATAAGCCGGGATCTCGTCAAAGGCTGTCGCAGGCGACCCCTGCGCCAGCGTGCAGGAGAATGTGAAAAGGGACGCCATGGCGTCCCTTTTTGTGCCTGATGCCGGGTCATCCCCCTCGCTGGAAGCGAAACCGCTTCTTGCGCCGGTAGGGATAGACATCCTCGAACATCCCCTCCTTGATGTTGCTCTGCAGCATCTTCCAGTAGTTGGCGTCGAAGAGCTCCTTGTGCAACTGCATCATGATCTCCCGCACCTGGGGTTTTTGCAGCAGGAAGGTGGCGAACTCCTCCGGGAAGATGTCGTTGGGTGCCACCGAATACCAGGGTTCGGCGCTCCACTCGTCCTCCGGGTAGCGGGGCGGCGGGATCTGGCGGAAGTTGCACTCCGTCATGTAGCAGATCTCGTCGTAGTCGTAGAAGACCACCCTGCCGTGGCGAGTCACCCCGAAGTTCTTGAACAGCATGTCGCCGGGGAATATGTTGGCCGCCGCGAGCTGGCGGATGGCGTTGCCGTACTCCTCCAGGGCGAGGCGGGTCTGCTGTTCGTCCGCCTGATCCAGATAGAGGTTCAGGGGGATCATCTTGCGCTCGGTGTAGAGGTGTTTGATCACCAGCTTGTCGGCGGTGAGGGTAAGCGCAGAGGGCGCCACCGCCTTGAGCTCGGTCAACAGCTCCGGCGAGATGCGATCGAGGGGAAACTCGAAGTTGGTGAACTCCTGGGTATCTGCCATGCGGCCCACTCTATCGTGCTGTTTTACCAGCCGGTATTTCTCCTTCACCTGCTCGTGGCTCACCTCCTTGGGCGGGGTGAACTCGTCTTTTATCACCTTGAACACCACATCGTAGGAGGGGAGGGTGAACACGCTCATCACCATCCCCTTGATGCCGGGCGCGATGACGAACTGTTCCCGGCTCTGGGCCAGGTGCTGCTGGTAGTGGCGATAGAGCTCGGTCTTGCCGTGCTTCTGGCAGCCGATGGCGTTGTAGATTTCATAGTCCGGCTTGCGGGGCATGATCTGGCGAAGGAAGGCCACAAAGAGCGCCGGTACCGGGGCATAGACCATGAAGTAGGCGCGGGCGAAGCCGAACACGATGGAGGCCAGCTCCGGCTCGAAGATGACGGTGTCCACATAGATGCTCTGACCGGTGCTGAGCAAGGGCAGGATGAAGGGGTAGACTTCTCCCTTCACCCGGATGAGCCCCACCAGGTAGGCTCCCTTGTTGCGATAGAACACCTCCCTGAGCAGCTCGATGGCGAAGTGCTCCTCGTGCAGGATGGCCGGGCCGCTCTCTGCCAGATGGCGGTGGATGTCCATGATGTCCCGCTGCTTGTCTTCGAAAGGGAGGGTGAAGCTGTAATCCCCGAGCAGCTGGCTCAGGGTCTGGGGCAGGTGGGAGAGATCGGTGCGATAGATACGCAGCAAGGATCCCAGATCAGGCTTGTCACCCCGGCTCACGAAGGGGTGGATATAAAGGTTCTCGTCGCGGATGTTGCGATGGCGGAAGATGCGGCGATAGACGGAATTGAAGAAGGACTCCGCCACCTCGAAGTTCTCGCAGCGGGGCAGGAGATCGCTGAAGGCGCCTTTCACCTGCTTGAGCAGGGCCTGGGTCGGCAGCTGCTCCCCCATCATCTGTTTGATCTGCGCCGTGGTGGCGCCGACATGGTGATCATAGAGGCGGATGCGCTCTCGACCGGCGAGCTGCACCCCCAGCCAGTCGCTATTCTCGAAACGGCTCTTGCTGCCCTGGGTTATCTCGAGAAAGCGGCTGTAAAACGACTCAAAACGTTGCAGGATCGTCTCGGCGACCGCCTGCTCCAATGGCTGCTGCATCTCTCTCTTCCTTGTGAACTGTCGGGCCCATGGCGTCAGTGCCCTGAGGCGGCGGACTCGCGTCCAAGGCCACTATGGCAACATCCAAACATCTGTTCAAGTGGCAATATTTCGGGATAAACGGTAGATTGCGCCCCTGTTTTGCCGACGGTTCGCCGCAGTTCGCGGCGTCGGCCCCATCCTGGAGAGAACCCGATGAAACTCTATTTTGTGCTGGTGTCGCCCGCCCGTGCCGCCAACGTGGGGGCTGCTGCCCGCGCCATGAAGACCATGGGCTTCGACGCCATGCGACTGGTGGGGAGCCGGGTGCACGAAGAGGAGGAGGCGAGCTGGGTTGCCCACGGGGCGCAGGAGATCCTGACGGATGCGCAAGCCTTCGACACCCTGGAAGAGGCCCTGGCGGACATGGATCTGGTGGTCGCCACCACCGCCCGGCAGCGCGGCCGCTACCAGCACTACCTCACCCCGGCGGACATTCGCGACCAGATCCGGGCCAAGCCCTCCCTCGAGAAGGTGGCCATCGTGTTTGGCTGCGAGGAGTCCGGACTCTCCAACGAACAGCTCGCCCAGGTGGATCTCATCAGCTACCTGCCTCTCAAGGTCTCATACCCGTCCCTGAACCTGGGTCAGGCGATCATGTTGTATGCCTATGAGCTGAGTCCGCTGCTCGATGACCAGAAAGTGAGCGACGAGCAGGACGTAGCAGAAAATTTCGAGAGTGCCGGGCAGGTTCGCGTGCTGAAATCAAAAACAGCAGAATTGCTTGGTGAACTCGGAGTTTCGCAGGATGAAAAACTGCATCAATGGGTGATGGACCGAGTGCCCATGCTGCCGCAGCGGGATCTCAATATGCTCCATCTGCTCTGCAAAGACCTTGCCCGCAAGTTTGGCAAGGAGGTTTAGGTTGACAGCCCCTCGCCGGGCGCGGTATTGCTAACAACCAGATTCGTTCAAGAGTGTTCGTCATGCAGCTATTCACCAACATCATCACCACCACCATTATTACCGGTACCACCACAGGTGGCACTGGGGCCGGTTGATGCGCTGACGAACAAGCACAGAAATCAGAAAAAGGCCCGTACCCACCCAGTACGGGCCTTTTTTGTTGGATTGTTTTTAGACCAATTAGCAGATCAATTTGCAGGGAATACAGGGAGATAGCGATGAGAGTGTTGAAATTTGGCGGGTCGTCACTGGCCGACGCAGAGCGTTTCTTGCGGGTTGCCGATATCGCGGTGAATACCCATGGCCAATCCCAGGTGGCCCTGGTGCTGTCGGCACCGGCCAAGGTGACCAATCACCTGGTCGCCCTGGTGGAGCAGACCAGTCGCGGCATGGATGCAAGCAGTACCCTGTTCGAGATCAACGGTATCTTCTCCCGTCTGCTGGCCGGCTTGAAGGCCGCCTATCCCGCGCTGGATGACAAGGCGCTGCAGACTCGTCTCACCGCCGAGCTGGATCAGGTCGAGCGGCTGATGCAGGGCATTCGTCTGCTGGGGCTGTGCCCGGACAACGTCCAGGCCCGCATCCTGAGCCGTGGCGAGAACCTCTCCATCGCCTTCATGCACGAGCTCTTGCGGGTGCGCGGCATCGAGCTGGATCTCATCGTGCCCGAGCAGTTGCTGGTCACCGATGGCGGCTACCTCGAAGCCCATGTGGACATCGAAGCCTCCCGGGTGCGCTTCGCCGCCAAGGGCCTGCGCTCTGACTGTCTCTACCTGATGCCGGGCTTCACCGGTGGCAGCGACAAGGGCGAGACCGTGCTGCTGGGCCGCAACGGCTCCGACTATTCCGCCGCCGTCTTGGCCGCCTGCGTCGATGCCGAGTGCTGCGAGATCTGGACCGACGTGGAGGGCTGCTACAACTGCGACCCGCGCCTGGTACCGGATGCCTACCTGCTCAAAACCCTCTCCTATAAAGAGGCGATGGAGCTCTCCTACTTCGGTGCCAAGGTGCTGCACCCGAAGACCATCGCCCCCGTGGCCCAGTTCCACATTCCCTGCCTCATCAAGAACAGCTTCAACCCCCAGGGGCCGGGTACCCTCATCGGGGTCGATCAGGGGGATGACGATCTGAAGGTGAAGGCCATCTCGGATCTCTCCGGCATGTGCATGTTCAACGTCTCCGGTCCCGGCATGAAGGGCATGGTGGGCATGGCGGGTCGCATCTTCTCCGCCGTCTCCCGCGCCGGGGTCAGCATCGTGCTGATCACCCAGTCGTCCTCCGAGTACAGCGTCAGCTTCTGTATCCACAGCTACGACAGCGACAAGACCCGCAAGGTGCTGGAGCGCGAGTTCGAGCTGGAGTTCAAGAACCAGTTGCTGGACCCGCTCGAGATCATGACCGATCTGGCCATCATCTCCCTCATCGGTGACGGCATGCGTACCTCCAAGGGGATGGCGGCGCGCTTCTTCACCTCCCTGGCCCAGGCCTCCATCAACATCGTCGCCATCGCGCAAGGGTCGAGCGAGCGTTCCATCTCCGCGGTCGTGCGCTCCGGCAAGGTGGCGGAAGCCATCAAGGCGTGCCATCAGAACTTCTTTGGCAGCCAGCAGTTCATCGATCTCTTCGTGGTCGGGGTGGGCGGCGTCGGTGCGGCCCTGGTGGATCAGATTGCCCGCCAGCAGCCGGTACTGGCCGAGCAGGGCACCGGCCTGCGAGTAGTAGGTATCGCCAACAGCCGTCAGATGGCGGTCAACAAGGATGGTCTGGCCCTCGCCAACTGGCGTGAACAGCTGGTGGAAGCACAAGGCAGTTTCAGCCTGGAGGCGGTGAAGAAGCTGGTGGAAGAGAGCCACCTCATCAACCCGGTGATCGTCGACTGCACCTCGAGCGAAGCCGTGGCCGTCCAGTACGCCGATTTCCTGGGGGCCGGTTTCCACGTGGTCACCCCGAACAAGAAGGCCAACACCGGGTCGCTCGATTACTACAAGGCGCTGCGTCGCACCGCCCGCCAGACCCGTCGCAAGTTCCTGTACGAGACCAACGTGGGCGCGGGCCTGCCGGTCATCGAGAACCTGCAAAACCTCATCAAGGCCGGTGACAAGCTGCGCGCCTTCGACGGCATCCTGTCCGGGTCGCTCTCCTTCATCTTCGGCAAGCTGGACGAGGGGATGGCCTTCTCTGAGGCGACCCAGATCGCCCGCGGCAACGGCTTCACCGAGCCGGATCCCCGCGATGACCTGAACGGCATGGACGTGGCTCGCAAGCTCCTGATCCTGGCCCGCGAGGCCGGCATGGCGCTGGAGCTCTCCGATGTGGAGGTGGAGCAGGCACTGCCGCCGGGCTTTGACGTGAGCGGCGACGTGGAAGCCTTCATGGCCCGCCTGCCCGAGGCCGACGGCTGGTTCCGCGACCAGTTCGCGGCGGCCCAGCGTGAAGGCAAGGTGCTGCGTTACGTCGGCTCCATCGAGGGTGGCAAGTGCAAGGTGGCCATCAAGGCAGTGGGTGGCGACGAGCCCCTGTTCAAGGTAAAAGACGGGGAGAACGCGCTCGCCTTCTTCTCCACCTATTACCAGCCCATCCCCCTGGTACTGCGCGGCTATGGCGCAGGGACCGAAGTGACCGCCGCCGGTGTCTTCGCCGACGTGCTGCGCACCCAGAACTGGAAGCAGGAGCTGTAACATGAGTTCAGAGATGAACCCGAATGTAGAAATCGGCGGCAGCGTGGTGGCCTATGCCCCGGCCTCGAGCGCCAACCTGAGCGTGGGTTTTGACGTCCTGGGGGCGGCGCTCGCCCCCGTGGATGGCTCCCTGCTGGGTGACCGCGTCCAGGTCAAATCGGCAGAGGTGCCTTTCGCTCTCTCTTCCGTGGGCCGTTACGCCCACAAGTTGCCGGACGACCCGAAAAAGAACATCCTCCACGACTGCTGGGTCGCCTATGGCGAGGCGCTGGAGAAGCGCGGCCTTGGTCTCAAGCCGCTGGAAATGGTGCTGGAGAAGAACCTGCCGGTGGGCTCGGGCCTGGGATCGAGTGCCTGCAGCGTGGTGGCGGCGCTGGAAGGGCTCAACGCCTTCCACGGCGCGCCCCTGAATGAACACGACCTGCTGCTGTTGATGGGGGAGATGGAAGGGAAGATCTCCGGCTCCGTCCATTACGACAACGTGGCGCCCTGTTATCTGGGCGGCATGCAGCTGGTGCTGGAGGAGGGGGGCGTCATCAGCCAGGGCATCCCGGTGTTTGACGAGTGGTACTGGGTGGTCTGCTACCCGGGCACCGTGGTCTCCACCGCCGCCGCCCGTGCCATCCTGCCGGCCCAGTATCGCCGCCAGGACTGCCTCACCTATGGCCGCCGGCTGGCCGCCTTCGTGCATGCCAGCTACAGCCGCCAGGAAGGGCTGGCCGCCAGCGTCCTGAAAGACGTGATCGCCGAGCCTTATCGCGCGGCCCTGATTGAAGGCTTCAACGAGGTGCGGGCCCAGGGGGCCCAGAACGGGGCGCTCGCCACCGGCATCTCGGGGTCCGGTCCCACCGTGTTCGTGGTGATGAAGGATCTGGCCCAGGCCGAACGCATGAAAGAGTGGATGGAAGCGCACTTCGTGCGCAATGAAGATGGATTTGCCCGGGTCTGCAAACTGGACATGGCCGGGGCACGGGTAACAGGAAGCGAGCTATGAATCTTTACAACATCAAGGACAAGAGTGAACAGGTGAGCTTCGCGCAGGCGGTGCGTCAGGGTCTGGGCCGCGAGCAGGGGCTGTTCTTCCCAGAGACCCTGGAGCCGCTGGCCGACGTGGATGCCCTGCTGGATCTGCCGCTGGCCGAGCGCTCGGCCCGCATCCTGAGCCACCTGCTGGGTGACGAAGTACCGGCTGCCAAGGTGAGCGAGCTTATCGACGCTGCTTTCACCTTCCCGGCGCCCCTGGTGAAGCTCAAAGATGGCACCTATGCCCTCGAGCTGTTCCACGGCCCGACCCTGGCGTTCAAGGATTTCGGCGGCCGCTTTATGGCCCAGTGTCTGGCTGCGTTCAGAACCAATGACAAGATCACCATTCTCACCGCCACCTCCGGCGACACCGGCGCCGCCGTGGCCCACGCCTTCTACGGCCTGGAGGGGATTGAAGTGGTGATCCTCTACCCTAAGGGCAAGATAAGCCCCTTGCAGGAGGCGCTCTTCTGCACCTTAGGCGGCAATATCCGCACCCTCGCCATCGACGGTGACTTCGATGCCTGTCAGGCGCTGGTCAAGGATGCCTTCGACGATGAAGGGCTCAAGACCGCCATCGGCCTCAACTCCGCCAACTCCATCAACATCAGCCGCCTGCTGGCCCAGGTCTGCTACTACTTCGAAGCCGTGGCCCAGTTGCCGAAAGCCCAACGGGCCAAGGCGGTCATCAGCGTGCCGTCCGGCAACTTTGGCAACCTCACCGCGGGGCTCATCGCCAAGGCGCTGGGGCTGCCGGTGAAGCGCTTTATCGCCGCCACCAACGCCAACGACACCGTGCCGCGCTACCTGAAAACCGGCCAGTGGGAGCCGCACCAGACGGTCGCGACCCTGTCGAACGCCATGGACGTAAGCCGCCCCAACAACTGGCCGCGGGTGGAAGAGCTGTGCCGTCGCAAGGGCTGGGCGCTGGAAACCTTGGGCTCAGGGATGCGTGATGATGCCCAGACCCGCGATGCGCTCAAACGCCTGCATCAGCTGGATTACCTGTGCGAGCCCCACGGGGCGATTGCCTGGGATCTGCTGAACGAGCAGCTTGGGCAAGACGAGGTCGGTGTGTTCCTCTGCACCGCCCATCCGGCCAAGTTCAAGGAGTCGGTAGACGAGATCCTGAATCTGGATGTGCCGCTGCCGGGCCCGCTCGCCAAGCACGCCGCGCTGCCGCTGCTCTCTGTTAATTTGCCAGCGGAGTTTGCCCGGTTAAGAGCCTTTCTGCTGGCTTGATATGCCGCGCCGAGGTAACCGATAAAAATAAAAATCCCCCAGTAGCGGGGGATTTTTATTTTCTGAAATGGGTAAAGTCAATCAAGCCCGATGGTCTGAGCAATTGAGCCGGGCAACCATCTGGATCACGCCTCGCTCATACGAGAGGGATGGCTAAGGCTGCTTTACCGTGTTCCATGAGCGCACCCATTTTCATCCACTCTATAATTTCTCCAAAATCAGACATGCTTCGCGATTCAGCATAATAAACTCCTGCCAGTTAAAATACTGCTGGTAATTAAGCTGATACTGCTTCTCAATTTGGCAAATCAGCGGGCGCGTTTCATAAATTTCGCACAGCTTTTTTTCCATCTGATAGTGTCGGCAAGTACCGTCACCTCGATCGAGGAACTGCGTTTCACTAGCGCGATCAACATGACGGCAGCAGGCTCCGCACTGGTTGCAGGGGAATTTCGGAATGAGCGTCATAACTTGTTTAACCAGCTACGTACAGAACGAGTATTCCCCGCCTCAAACGGTAGCGTTATATTACGGCGCTCGACCTCGGCTTGTAGCAACAAGCCACGTTTTATTTCGCTATTCACTGCGTTAAGATGTATTGTAAAGCGTGCCAGCTGTGACGAATCTATTGCGAACTCCAGTGCCGAAAGCTCCAGTAAGTAACGATCGAGTTCAGCATTAACTTGTTGATAATAATCAAGCGCTTTCTGGTACTTATTTTTAAAAGTATCCAGAAAAGCCCAGACTTTTTTCATCAACGCGCTGTGTTCAAGAAAATAGTTCATCACTAGCGTCAGGATACCGGTCGCCAGCGCACCGCAGAAGGCGGCCAATTCCGGGCCAAAGGGAAAAACGAGAATTTTTGCTAATGCTTCGTTAATCACCACACCCGCTGCGACGGCCACCCCGGCAGCCACTAGCTTACTGACCGCCTTTGCTAACTGCCCCGGCGCCAAACCCTCTGGATTAAAGACCATCACTTTGAAGGCCTGCACCAGATTGTTCCACATCTCGCGAATGAGCCTCACCATCATTTTCTTTGTAGTAAAGAAGATATTGAAGAGCGTAGTTGTAATGCTGGACAGAATGCCGCCAATCGCACCGTCCTTAAAGGAGGTCAGGAAGGTGTGAAATTTGGTCTGCACCCTTAACCAAACGGCGCGTAATACTTCAGTGGCATCCCGCAGAAAATCTCCGGCATCAAATGCGTAACGATGCTTCTCAAACATCACAGGAATACGTTCTCGGAATTCAAACCAGGTTTCTGCCAGAATCAGTCCAAGCATCTGCCGCGTTCCCATACGAAAGGCGTTGTTCAGCGTAGCGCTGGCGACACTCTTCGCAAACTTGCTGCTGGTGTAATATTCTTGGTTAATAGTGCTATTGTATTTTTCCCGCGCCTTCTCATCCGCCTCTTTCATACGTTCAAAATCGGCGTTAGCTTTATTTTCCAGCTTATTTAGTTGCTTCTGTTCTTGCTCGGATAGGGCAGGTTGGCTGCGTAATCTGGAAATTTCCTGCGTCGTGGTGGCATGCTGGTCTTGCAGCATTTTTACGAAGGCCTCCATCGTTTTCGCCTTCTTCGCCTTATTAATAGACTCGTTCGTGAAGGTAAGGTTAGATGAGTCATTAGCTAGATCGGCGCCATCTCGCTCGGCAAGAATACGCCCAGGATCGTTGTGAATCTCATAGGCGGAAATAATATGGTCGAGATTTTTTTTGTCATTGGCTGCAAAATGTTCACCGGTATAGGTATCAGTCAGTGTTCCGGCCTCATGCGCTTTTTTTCCTGCCCGGTTGGTGGCGATGTAGTTTTTGTGGCTGTGGTAATGATGCGAATTATATCCTTCGCGCTGTTCATACAGCTGACGTTCGGCATCTGTGGAATACACCCCCTGACGGACATTGTGAATGGTATTCACATCGCCGCCGTGCTTATCCTCCAGCAACAGAAAATCTAACCCAAACGAGGTTGTTAGGCTTTTGACCACCGTCTGATGTAATTCTTCTCCCCAGTCAAACCTAGCTGCGTTCATTGTGCTCTGTCCATAGCAATGCCGGGCTGGTTAGCCCGGCGGGTCGATTAAATACGAGAGGAAAACGAGTCGAAATCAGAGGCTGATGCTGTCAGTTTTTCATCTAGCGCCTCTCTGTTAAGCAGATTCATACCGTTGCTGTCGGTCTGCAGTTGGATCACTCCATCTTCAATAACGGCTTCGCCGTTTTCCTGTGTCACCGGTTTGAAAAGTGGTGTGGTAATCACGTCGGTCATGATGGCGGCTAATTCGTAGCCGTGGTCGATAAGCGTCATGATCTCTTCCGACTCATTAATTTCGGTAGTGATATTTTTTTGATGACGTTCAACGATGACCGCATGCATCGCTTTAAGTGGTTCAAAGTAATGCTGCACGAAGACTGCATGCATACAGGTGATCGACTCATAAATGCTATTTACATATTGCTGTACCTTTGTCAGATGCGCTTCAGCTGCATTCATTTTCTCTACAGTCGCGTTTACTTCACGGGAGCTTTGGTAGGCGCTGTTAAGTGCTTTTTCCGCATGGTTATCGTAGGCCCAGCCAGCAATAGCTATCAGTGGAGCCACCACCGCACCGCCAAGCACCATCGCGCCGCCAGCCATCCCCCAACCACCTGCGGCCAACGAACCGCCGCCAATTGCCGCCATCGTGGCATTGTAAGCTGCCGCGCCAGACAGCGCCGCAATAGGCGTTCCGGTAGAAGCGGCAGCAAAAGCCATCACACCGCTGTACACGGCAAAACCGGCTGCGGCACCAGAAACGCCTGCACCGACAACAGTGGTCAGGTATTCTGTTGCCGAAATAGCCAAGTTCTGAATCTTATTAATGCTGTGCTTTGGTACAGTCAGCTTGAGGTCTTTATGCCCATCCTTTGCCATTCGCTCAAGAAGATCAATAGCTATTGTATTGAATTCATTGAAGTCATTGCCTATTTTTAGCTCTGCTCTGCCTAATTCTGCGAGCTTTTCCGATGTTGTCTTGTTGGTCGTCTCAAAACTATCTTTATGTTTATCAAAACGGCGTTGAGCGCGATCTAATACGTCGTCGGCTTCTGATTTTTTCTGGTAGCCGTCATACGCTTTTTTGCCACCAAAAGCTGTTGCCGCTGCTGCGGCACCTAGAATAATGAAAGGTAATGCCATAGGTTATTATCTCCTTTGCTATTAATTTTTAGCTGTCGTCAATAGTGGTCTATTGAGCTAGACGGTATTTCTGTCTTACTCATCCCATATCTGTATTACACCTCGCTGTGGTCAAATAAAACTGGCCACGGCTTTCAGGTCCTTTATATCCCAAGTCAGTGAGGACAAACACTTCCTTGCCATGGATTCGATACCCACCTGATTAAAGTTGTGCTCGTTAGCTGGTCTGGTCTTCAAGCTGTGGGTGAGGACACTTTTGGTATGAACGCCGATATGGGCCTTCATACCGAAATATCATTGATGACCTTTTTGGTCTGGCGTATCTCAAAGTCACGTTTTCCGCACTTGTTATTGGTGGAGTTAGGGGCTACCGATGATGATGGAATTGACCAGAGAACCTTGCATCATAATGAAGCCAGCACTCATTGTGCGAGTATTGGGCTTCGCTGCGAGATGCATTAATCTTTGCTTAAAATTCACGCTACCGCCCCTGGATTACAGCTTCCAATGCGCTCCATCGACCAGCGGGCGGGGCCCGGATGGTGCTGTAGGCGCCGAATGGCCAGCATATCCTCAAGCCTCATACGCAAACCAGTCAAAAGTTGACGCAACCGCAAGGAAGCGCTGGATTTTTGCGCCAGCTCAACAATTGAAGTGAAGGCGCCGGGTGGCCGGAGCGGGGGCAAGGAGGGGGTTGTCGAGAAGGAAGGGGCATTTTGTTGTCACGGGGAGGGGGGACTATAGTGCAGCGAGGCGAGGGTGCCTCGTTTGGCCCGCGTGAGTGGGGGCCAACCACAATGGATAGAACGATGGGAGTGTGACATATGAAGCGGATCCTGATGGTGTTGAGTCTGTGTGTGACTGTCATGGGCATGGGAATGGGGGTAGCCCAGAGCGCGACCTCTGGCGCGCAGCAAGAGTGCGAGGCCCAGGCGGCGGTGAAGAAGCTGGCGGGCGCCGCCAAGACCAGCTTTGTGGGCAAGTGCGTCAAGGATGCCTCCGCCAGTGCCAAGGCGAGCCAGTGCGAGAAAGCGGCCGCCGACAAGAAGCTGGCTGGCGCGGCCAAGAACAGCTTCGTGCAAAAGTGTCTGAAGACGGACGGGGCCGCCGACAAGGCGACCCAGTGCGAGAAGGCGGCGGCGGACAAGAAGCTCGCCGGGGCGGCCAAGAACAGCTTTATCCAGAAGTGCGTGAAAACCGCCTGAGCCGGTGAGGGTCTGACACCAACGCCGGTTGAGGCAGTGACGAGAAAGGGGCCCTGGGGCCCCTTTCTCTGTTGTGATGGGTGGTGGGGGCAGCCCTCGCCGCCAGTGTGCCCGGCCATAAGCTCCGGGCGGGGAGCTGACTTGATCCCTGCCTGGTCATCACTCTCCCTGGGTTGGCTGGGTATGTTCGGGGGCGCTGCTCAGCAGATCCTGCCCCTCGTCCTGGCTCAGCACCAGATAGCGCTCGTACTGGCGCAAGACGTCGGCACTCAGCTCGTCCCGGGTCAGGTACTGGATGTCGTACCCGGCGCGGCCATCGGCAAAATAGGTGATGGGCTCGAAGATGCGGGCCTCGGGATCGTGGTTGTGGGCCGCCTCCAGGGGGTTGAAGGCGGGGGCGGGGCGGGCCTCGATGCGCACCCCGTAGCAGAAGTCCCGGCGACCTTGCTGAGGCACCAGCAGATGGCACTGATCCGGCCCATCCTCTTCGACCCGGCTGGTGATGCCCCGGGCAGCGAACTCCTGACTCAGGGCCGTCAGGGCGGGCAGGGCGATCTTGTCCACAAAGGCGCGGGCTTCCTGCTCGGTGGAGGGGCGCAGCAGGTGATCCATCCGGGTGCGCCACTGCTTGCCGTTCCAGAAGTCAGTGGCGGGGGAGAGGCGCCTGGCCGAGTGCTCCTTGTCTGCGACAAGGCCGCGGCAGAGTCCGAGGCAGAGCAGCACCATGATGAAGGCAAACGGCAGGGCGGCGATGAGGGTCATGGACTGGAGTGCCGCCAGTCCCCCTGTGCTCATCAGGGTACCCGCGGTGACCCCGAGCAGCAGAGCCCAGAACAGGCGCTGCCAGACCGGTGAGCCCTCCTTGCCCTGGGTAGCGATGTTGTCGATGACGAAGGCTCCCGAGTCGGCGGAGGTGACGAAGAAGACGCTGATGAGGATCACCGCGAGCGCCGAGGTGATGTCCGCTCCCGGCAAGAGGTCAAAGAAGTTGAACAGCAGGGTGTCGATGTTGCCGACCGAGTCGATGAGGCTTGTGCCCCCCTCATGCTGGCTGGCCCAGATGGCGGCGTTGCCGAACACCGTCATCCAGAGCAGGTTGAAGGCGGTGGGCACGAACAGGACGCCGAGGATGAATTCGCGCAGGGTGCGTCCGCGGGAGATGCGGGCGATGAAGAGGCCGACGAAGGGGGACCAGGAGATCCACCAGGCCCAGTAGAGCAGGGTCCAGTTGCCGAACCAGCCCGCCTGGCGGGTCTCGCTGTAGGTGAAGGTGCGGAAGGTGAGCTGGCTTAAAGAGGAGACATAGTTGCCAATGTTCTCCGAGAGGGCTCCCAGCAGGTACTGGGTGGGGCCGGCCACCAGCACGAACAGCAGGAGCACGATGGCGAGAAAGAGGTTGAGCTCGGAGAGGCGCTTCACCCCCTTGTCGAGACCGGTGACCGCCGAGATGCCGGCGAGGGTGATAACGACCCCGATGAGGCCGAAGCGAAACAGCTCCCCCGAGGTGTCCATGCCGGTGAGGCGGGTGATCCCCGCCGAGAGTTGCATCACGCCATAGCCCAGGGTGGTGGCGATGCCGAAGATGGTGCCCACCAGGGCGAAGACGTCCACCGCGTGGCCGAGCGGCCCGTGGATCTTCTCCTTGAAGATGGGATAGAGGCCGGAGCGGATGGTCAGGGGCAGGTTGTAGCGAAAGCCAAAGTAGGCCAGCACCAGGCCGACGATGGCGTAGATGGCCCAGGCGTGAAAGCCCCAGTGGAAGAAGGTGGTGACCATGGCCTCGCGGGCGGCCAACTGGGTCAGGGGCGTCGCCTGGGGCGGGGAGACGAAGTGACTCATGGGCTCGCCCACCCCGAAATACATGAGCCCTATCCCCATCCCGGCGGCGAACAGCATGGCGAGCCAGGAGGTGAAGCTGAACTCCGGGCGGGCATCGTCCGGCCCGAGGCGAATGTTGCCAAAGTGGCTGAAGGCGATCACCAGCAGCAGGATCAGGAACATGCCGACCACCAGCACATAGAACCAGCTGAAGTGCTGGGCTATCCAGCTCTGGCCGCTGCCGAAGAAGCGGGCGGCGGCCTCCGGGGCCAGGGAGCAGATGGCCAGCAGCGCCAGGATGAAGAGCAGGCCCGGGATGAAGATGGGCAGCGACAGGGTGCATCTGGGGGGACGGGGAGCGTTCATGGGACACCTTTGGGTGGAAGGACTCAAGACACTATAGGCCCCTCGGGTGCAAAGCAGACAAGGGGTGGACGGCGAGTGACGGGGTCAACGGCCATGAGCACCGTGGGGGAGGCACTCGTCGTCCTGTTTTTTTCATCGTATTTTATGCCTTTAAATCAGATGGTTACCGCTTTCTTGTTTGTTAATAGCGAGTTGATGCCGTTTTTTGGGAAATCTTTTCCCCCCTCGTCCGGTTCTATTGAACGTAGCCGGATGAGATGCGCCGGAGACACCACTCTTGACAACAAGGAATAGGGATATGAACGTGAAAAAAAGTACTGCCATCGCCTCTGCCATGACGGGTCTGCTGGCCCTGGGTGCCCAGTTCATCGCCGCGCCGGCCATGGCTGCGGATGACAAGGAGAAGTGCTACGGCGTGGTCAAGGCGGGCAAGAACGATTGCGCCACCAAGGGCGGATCCTGCGCCGGCACCGCCAAGATGGATGCCCAGGGGGATGCCTTCGTGGTGGTGCCCAAGGGGCTGTGCGAGAAGCTCGCTGGCGGGTCCCTGCAACCCAAGTAAGCCGCATGCCATGGTGTGGCGCCCGCCACATCATGGCCCTATCTATTGAGAGCCCAGCAATGAACCCCTTGATCGGTATCGGTTTACGCCCCCCGCACTACGACGAGATCCGCCACACCCTGCCCGGAGTGGGCTGGCTTGAGGTACACAGCGAAAACTACTTCGAGCGCCACAGCCAGGGCTTCGAGGTGCTGGCGGAGCTTGCGAGGCACTACCCCGTGAGCCTTCACGGAGTCGGCATGTCGCTGGGCTCCGCCGATCCTCTCGATGCCGGGCACCTGCGCCAGCTGGCGGCCCTGGTGGCGGCCATCTCGCCGGTGCGGGTGTCGGAGCACCTGAGCTGGGGCAGCATCGGCGGGCGCTTTTTCAACGATCTGCTGCCCATGCCCTACACCCGGGCCGCTCTTTTGCACATGAGCGACAAGATAGATCGGGTGCAGCAGACACTGGGCAGACAACTGCTCATCGAGAATCCCTCCGCCTACCTGCAACTGGCGGGGGAGATGGGGGAGGCCGAGTTTCTGGCCGAGCTGGCTGGGCGCAGCGGCTGCGGCGTCCTGCTCGATCTCAACAACCTCCATGTGAGCGCGGTCAATCACGGCCTGGAGGTGGACGACTATCTGGCGACTATCGACCTCGACACGGTCGGCGAAATTCACCTGGCCGGTTTTACCGAGAAGCACCTGCCTCAGGGGCCCCTCTATATCGATACCCACAGCACCCCCGTGGCCGAGCCCGTCTGGGCGCTCTACGAGCAGGTCTGCCAGCAGCGCGCCATCCCCACCCTGATTGAATGGGATCTGGCGATCCCCCCGTTGCCGGTGCTGCTGGGAGAGGCGCAGCGTGCCAGCGAGATCCTGAGCGCGGCACAGCAAACATCCAGGGAGGCCGCCCATGTCTGAGCTTGCTTCCCTGCAACGCGCTTTTGCGAGCGGTCTGCTCGGGGAGGCCACTTATGTCTGAGCTTGTTTCCCCGCAAGGTACTTTTGTGAGCGGTCTGCTCGGGGAGGCCGCCCATGTGTGAGCTTGCTTCCCTGCAACGCGCTTTTGCGAGCGGTCTGCTCGGCCAGGATGATGCCATCCTCGGGCACATCCAGCCGGGACGCTTTGCCCCCGACGCCCTGTTGCAGATCTATCGCAACAACTTCATCCTCGGCCTCACCGAGGTGCTCGCCAGCAGCTACCCCGCGGTACGCGCCATGGTTGGCGAGACCTTCTTTGAGGCGGCGGCACGAGGGTTCGTGCTGGCGGCTCCTCTGGAGGAGGGGAGCGTCATGGACTACGGGGAGGGCTTTGGCGACTGGTTGGTACGCTTGCCCACCACGGCCGCGTTGCCCTGGCTCGGGGATCTGGCCCGCTTCGAGTGGGGGCTGGAGCGGGTTTCGCTGCTTGCGCCAGAGACGCGGCGCTGGCCCGCCGAGCGGCTTGCCGCCATGACCCCTGAGCACTGGGAGCGGCTGGTGCTGCATCCTGCCTGCGATCTGCTGCTCCTGGAGAGCCCCCATCCGGTGCTGGCGCTCTGGCAGATGGCCCTGCACGGCGGTGAGACGGTCAGGGAACTGGATGCTGTCTGCTCCCTGGCACTCAAGAAACGCCCCGGACACCGGGTCGACCCCATTCCCCTGGATGCCGCCGCCTGGCGTCTGCTGCAAGGCTGCCTGCAGGGCAGGCCGCTGGCCAGCCTGCTGGCTCAGGATCCCGCCATGGCCGAACACCTGGCCCCCCTCATCACCCTCGACCTGCTGGTCGATCTGGAGCTTGCCCCATGACAACGCAAACCCTTGCCAGGCCCCTTGGCCCCCTTGTTGAACGCATCTTGCCCTGGTGCAGCGGTGGCCTGTTGCTGCTTGCCAGGCTCTGGGTCGCCACCATTTTTCTGCGATCCGGCTGGCTCAAGTTCACGGCCTGGGACAGCACCCTCTATCTGTTCGAGTTCGAATATCAGGTGCCCCTGCTGCCCTGGCAGTGGGCGGCCTATGCGGGCACGGCGACCGAGCTGTTGCTGCCCCTCTTCCTGCTGGCGGGCCTCTTCACCCGTCCGGTCGCCTTGCTGCTGTTTGGCTTCAACGCCATGGCGGTCATCTCCTACCCGGCCCTCTGGGCGGGGGGCTTTCACGATCACCAGTTGTGGGGCTGGATGCTGCTGACCCTGGCCGTGTGGGGGGCGGGCCCCCTGGGGCTCGACAGCTGGCGCCTTGCCCGTCGCTCGCCTCCGGCGTAAGGTGGCCGCACACGAGCCCTGCCTGACTGACGGGCGGGCAAGGAATGCAAAGGAGAAGAGATGAAGGTACGCGAGGCCCTGGCGGCCGATATTCCCGCCCTGACGACACTGCGCATGGCGCTCTTTTGCGAGGTGGGGGAACTTGCCCGGCCCGATGAGGATCCGGTCCTCAGGGAGGCGACGCAGGCCTACTTCATTCAGGCGCAGGAAGAGGGCAGCGCCCGTAGCTGGGTGGTGGAGGAGGAGGGCGAGGTGGTGGCGTGCGCCACCCTGGCACTCTTCGTGCGCCCGCCCTACCCGGGCAATCTGGCGGGGCGGGAAGGGTACCTGCTCAACATCTACACCCGGCCGGCCTGGCGCAGACGGGGAATGGCGAACGCCCTGCTGGTGGCCATGGTGGCGTATGCCCGCGAGCAGCAACTGGGCAAGCTGTGGCTCCATGCCAGCAGTGATGGGCGCGCTATCTACGAACGGTTCGGCTTTGCCGGCAATCCCGCCTGTCTTGAGTGCGTTCCCGCTCGTTAGCCGCCTTTTTCACCGCCGGGCTGATCCTCTTTCACCTGGGCTGCGTATTGGGAGCCCTTGGCGGCATCGCCGCTTTTCTATACACTGCGCGCCCCATTCGTTTCAGTCATCCGACCACTTATGTCGGCGCTGGCGGTGCCGATACCCTCTGTGGGTGAGGCCGTGGTGCCCATGGGGATGGTCAACGAGGAAGAAGTGTCATGTTCAATCAGAAGCTCAAAGCGCAGTTGCAGGCATGCCAGACCCGGCTCGACGAGGAGCAGGGCATCATAGAGGCGATCAAGGCGGGCGCCGCCACCGTCATCTTCAGCCCGGAGGGGATCATCCAGGAGGCGAGCACCCCTTTCCTGGCCCTGATGGGATATGGGGCCGCCGAACTGATTGGGCAGCCCCACAGCCAGCTCTGTCCGAGGGCCTGGGGGGAGTCAGGTGACTATCGCCAGTTCTGGCGCCGCCTGGCCCAGGGGGAGGTGCAGTCAGGCACCTTCCAGCGCGTGAACCGGCAGGGGGAGACGCGCTGGCTGGAGGCGACCTATTTCCCGGTGAAGCACCAGGGCCGGGTGACCCGGGTACTCAAGATTGCCAGCGACGTCACCGAACAGCACCAGCGACTTGGGCGGCTCGAGGCGCTGACCGAGGCGCTGGACCGCTCCCGGGCCATGATCGAGTTCACCCCGAACGGCGACATCCTCCATGCCAATGCCAATTTCCTGAGCGTCATGGGTTACACCCTGGGGGAGATCGCGGGCAGGCACCACAGGATCTTCTGTGACGAAGACTTCCTGCGCGAGCAGCCCCGTTTCTGGGAAGAACTGGCCCGGGGTCAGTTCAAATCCGGCCTCTTCATGCGCCACAACAGCCGTGGGCAGGCCGTCTGGCTGGAGGCGACCTACAACCCCATCCGGGATGGCAGCGGCAAGGTGGTGCGGGTGGTGAAGTTCGCCAGCGACATCACCGCGCGCATCGAGCAGAACCACGCCACCCGGGAGGCCGCCCGCCTGGCCCACAGCACCGCCCAGGAGACGCTGCACAGCGCAGAGGAGGGGGCGGGCTTGCTGCGCGCCGTGGTGCAGACCTCTTCCCTCATCGCCTCCCAGGTGGATGAGGCCATCGCCCTCATCGGCCAGCTCAACGAGCAGTCCAGAAGCATCGAGGCCATCGTCTCGACCATCAGCGCCATCGCCGATCAGACCAATCTGCTGGCCCTGAACGCCGCCATCGAGGCGGCGCGGGCGGGTGAGCAGGGGCGCGGGTTTGCGGTGGTGGCGGACGAGGTGCGCCAGCTGGCCGCCCGCACGTCGCTCTCTACCGACGAGATCGCCAGGGTGGTGCAGAAGAACCGCGAGCTGACCGCCAGGGTGACCGACGACATGGCCGGGGTGGCGGGCAGCGCCGAACTCGGCAAGCAGCAGATCGCCGGAGTGGACAAGCTGATGAGCGAGATCCACCAGGAGGCGGACAGGGTCTCCCAGACGGTGTCGGCCCTCTCCATCTGAGGGGCTGACCGCAAGATTGCCAACAGAGTGAGCGATCGGACGGCCAGGCTGAACCCTGGCTGTATGACGCCCCCCTTCGTCATTGTGCCGCCCGGCCCCCTTGTTTAGGCTGCCGCCTCCTTTTTATTGAGCAGGTAGACAACAATGGCAGTACGACAGAGAGGCAGGGCACTGGCCCTGCTGCTGGGAATGGGGGCGAGCCTGGGGCTCGGTGGTTGCATGGGTCAGATGGGCCTCTCTTCCATGGTGACCAAGGGCAACCTCAGCGTGGTGGACAACCGCTACGGCCGTGCCGGCGTCTTCGTGCTGCTCTCCCCCGTCTATGGCCTGGCGGCCACGGCGGATCTCTTCGTGTTCAACACCATCGAATTCTGGTCCGGCAAGAACCCCATCACCGGCAAGGCGCCCGCTCTGGTGGATCAGAAGAGCGATGCGATCATCAAGGTGAACCAGCACCTGGATCCTGCCCTCAACCAGGTGCCGCTGGCCATGCTGCCCCAAGGGGTGCGCGAGGTACAGGTGAGCTACCCGGACGAGCGCACCGCCCAGATGGAGATCCACTACATCGACGGTCAGCGCAGCCTGATGCGGGGAGAGATGCGCGGGGAGCGACTGGATCTCTATCTGGACGACAGACTGGTCTCGACCCTGAGCCGCGAGCAGCGCGATGCGGCGGCAAGCCGGGGAGCGGTGCAGGTATAATTTGTCGCACCCCTGATCCTTTACTCCCGACAAATGCTATACATGCCTGCGGGCAAGTACGCCCCGATGTAGAGGGAGTGGACTATGACGGTAAATGGATTGCGTTTGGCAGAGCTGATTGGTTCTCTCAGCCATGCCCTGGACATGACGGAAGGGCAGCCGAGAGGCCACTGCATCCGCTGCTGCTGGATAGGCTCTCGTCTGGGGGAGCAACTGGGACTGGATGCCCGGCAGCGCCACGACCTCTACTACACCCTGTTGCTCAAGGATCTGGGGTGCAGCAGCAATGCCGCCCGCATCTGCGAGCTCTATCTCACCGACGATCTTCACTTCAAGCGCGACTTCAAGCTGGTGGATGGCTCCCTCTCCGAGGTGGTCAACTTCGTGCTGGGCCACACCGGCTTGCAGGCGGATCTGCTGGGCCGTTTTCGCAGCCTGTTCCACATCTTTCGCAACGGGGATCAGATAGCCAACGAGCTGATCCTGACCCGCTGCCACCGGGGGGCGGACATCGCCCGCCAGTTGCGTTTCAGCGACGAGGTGGCCCAGGGGATCCTCTCCCTGGATGAGCACTGGAGCGGCAAAGGGCGGCCGCAACAACTGGCGGGAGAGGCCATCCCGCTCTTCTCCCGCATCGCCCTGCTCTGTCAGGTGGTGGACGTGTTTCACGCCGCCGCCGGGCCGGACGCGGCGATGAGGGAGCTGCGCGAGCGCAGTGGAAACTGGTTTGATCCCGCCTTGGTCAATGCCTTCGAGGCGCTGGCCGATGACGCCTTCTGGCAAGGGCTGGCGGATCCCGCGTTGGCGGAGCGGGTCTTCGGCCACCCGGCGGGGCAGGGGGAGGTGGCGCTGGATGAGGATTATCTGGACGAGATAGCGGCGGCCTTCGGCCAGGTGGTGGACTCCAAGAGCCCCTATACCGCGGGGCACAGCGGCAGGGTGGCGCTCTATGCCGACATCCTCGCCGCCCAGATGGGGCTGTCCGAGCCACGGCGACGCTGGCTCAAGCGGGGTGCCCTGCTCCACGACGTGGGCAAGCTCGGGGTGAGCAACGCCATCCTCGACAAGCCGGGCAAGCTTGACGAGCAGGAGTGGGCGGCGGTGCAGATGCATGCCGCCTACACCGAGGAGATCCTGGGCCGCATCGGCGCCTTCGAGGAGCTGGCCCAGGTGGCTGGCGCCCACCATGAGCGACTCGACGGCAAGGGCTACCCCAAGGGGCTCAAGGGGGAGGCGATCACCCTGGAGACGCGCATCATCACCACCGCCGACATCTTCGATGCCATCACCGCCAAGCGTCCCTATCGGGATGCCATCCCGGTGCCGCGGGCCCTGGAGATGATGGCGGAAAACCTGGGCACGGCCATCGACCCCGACTGCTTTGCCGCCCTGAAGGCGGGGATAGAGGACTTCTCCCTCTACCTCACTCCGGAGCAGCCCCTGGCTCGTGCAAGCTAAGGCGCGAGCCCGAGACAAACAAGCCCCGCAACGGCGGGGCTTTTTTGTGGGCGGTTGCAGGAGGCGCGATCAGGGGCGGGCCGAGGGCTTGGCATAGGGTTGCAGCACCAGCCCCAGCAGGCGATGGAGGTGGGCGAGCTGCTCGATGAGATGGAGATTGAGCCAGAGGTAGCCGCCAAGGGTGGGGTCGTACCCCTGGCCTGGTGCCTGGATTGCGTCCCCATCGAGCCGTGCAGCGGCGGCTTGCAGGCGGCCGATGGCCTGGTCGGCCGCCGTGGTATCACCGCTCTTGAGCATGAGGGCGAGTTCGGTGAGCACCGACTCCGTCGCCTGCTGGCAGGCGCGAAGCCCCGGGTGGCTCTGCATCAGGAAGTGGCTCTGGCGATCCCGCCAGTAGGTGTTGGCCAGCATCTCCAGGGTGCAGACGCTGTTGCGAAGGGTGGTCTGGGTCGCCTCGAACAGCGGGCTGCCAAGGCGGGTCTCCTTGACCGCCGGGGCCAGCAGGGGGCGCAGGCTGACTATTTTGGCGAGCAGGCGGGCATGGCTTCGGGTGAGCTTGGGGCGCTCCAGCACGTTGGGGGAGAGGTGGGTGTGGTAGAGCCGCCCGGCCTGCTGCAGGGTGTCGTGCATCTGCAGACGCCAGTGGGTATAGGCCCGCTGGGGGTAGATGCTGCAAAAAAGCAGGGCCAGCACCGACCCCAGGATGACGTCGCCGCTGCGCCAGAGCGCGGTCTCGATGTCCCCGGGCACCCCGCCGACGATGACCCCCAGGGTGATGCCGATGAGCAGCCCCACATAGGGGCGCTTGCCGAGCGCCAGGTAGCCGCACAGGAACATGATGGCGCAGCACCAGGCCAGCATCAGAGGCAGGGAGTAGAGCTCCAGATAGAGGGCCACCACCCCGCAGGCGGCGCCAAAGACGGTGCCCACCACCCGTTGCAGGGCGCGCGACAGCACGTTGCCCCAGAACGAGATGGGGCCCATCACCACCACCAGGGTGATGAGGGGCCAGGTGCTCTCCGGCAGCTTGAGCTCCCGGGTCAGCAGGAAGGTGAGGGTGAAGGCCAGGGCGATGCGCAGGCCGTGGACCAGGCGGTAGCGGCCATAGATGAGCAGATCGAAGCGGGAGAGGGGGGCATTGAGGCGCAAGGGCGTTCTCTTATCTCGGGTCAGGGTTGTGAGGATAGCAAGGGGGACGGCATTCGCCTTGACCTGCGTCGTTTTTCCGGTTCATGGGGGCGCACCTGTCGGCAGGCGCACCATGACCCGCTCGCCGGGGGGAAGGGCTGCGCTACCCGGCGCCCGTTCGATGCGGCAGTTGGCACTGTCGTGGCCCCCATCCACCGGGCGCACCAGCAGGGTGCCCGCCTCGTCCTGACTGAGCAAGCCGGGCACAACGCCCTGCTCTGACGATGGGGGCAGGGCCGCCAGCAGCCGGGCGCAGAGGCGAAGGGGCGGCGGGGCCTGACGGGGTTCGTGCGGGGGCAACCGGGCGCAGATGAAGTCGGCGATGGCCTCCAGATCCTCGAAGGGGAACCGGGGCAGGGTCGTGGCCTGGGGAGCGTCGCTCACGAGGGCGACGATGTCAGGATCATCGGGGAAGAGCAGGGGCCGGCCGATGGCGGCGCGATACAGCTCCACCTTGGGAAAGCGCCTGTGCTTGAACCCCTCGACCAACAGCAGATCCAGGGCGCTCGTATCGAAGCGGGCCAGCAGCGCCTCGAAGGGGGGCTCCCCCTCCGGGGTCTCCCGGATCAGGGCGTGGCGCCGGTCGGAGGCCGCCATCACCTGGGTGGCGCCCGCCTGGCGCAGGCGGTGGCTGTCCTTGCCGGGTTGGTCCATGTCAAAGGCGTGATGGGTGTGCTTGAGCACCCCGAGTCGCAGACCGCGTGCCACCAGGCGCGGGATGAGGCGCTCCAGCAGGGTGGTCTTGCCGGTGCCGCTCCAGGCGACGAAGCCCAGCAGGGGCAGGGGGCTCATGGCGCGCCCCCTTCCCGCAGCCTCGCCTCCCAGGCGGCGAGTTCGGCCGGGCTGTTGAGGTTGACGAAGGCGTCGGGCAGATCGGCAAAGGGCACTACCGCCATCCGGTGGCGGGCAAACCAGGCCCCGGTCTTGCGCTCCCCGTCCGCCAGCGCCTGGCTCAGGGAGGGGCGCAGGGCGCGGCGCAGCAGGGCGACCACGGGCTGGAGGTGCTCCCCGTCGTGGGCCACCACCAGATCGGTGTCCGGGGTGATGGCGGCGCGAAAGCGGGTCATCAGATCAAGGGGCAGGGCGGGGCCGTCACAGGGGACGAACAGCACCCAGTCATGACGGGCCGCCGTCAGCCCCGCCAGCATGCCGGCCAGCGGCCCCTGGAAGTCGGCCTGCGCGTCCCCGATGACGGGAGCAAGTTGCCGGTAGCGAGCCTGGCTGCGGTTGGCGTTGATCAGCACCTCGTCGACCTGGGGGCGCAGGCGGGTCAGCACGTGTTCGATCAGGGGAGTGCCCGCGAGGGGCACCCAGCCCTTGTCATCGCCCCCCATGCGGATGGCGCGACCGCCCGCGAGGATGACGCCGCTGACGAGAAAAGCGGGGGAAGAGGAAGGGGTCATGGTGCTCCGTTGCTCGCAAAGGGATGCCCACAGGGGCGTGTCGGGATCTTGCGCCAAGGCGGGCGCGGGAGCAACCTTCGGCTGCCCCGGCAAAGGCGCCTTTGGCCGCAGGGTTTGTCCAAGCTCACAAAACCGGATCGGCAAACGTCATATGATCCCCAGCATTCTGAGTCTTGCTCTCCTGCCTGATGGCAACTTCATGTAAATCAAAGAGAATGACTATGGCTACCGGACAATATCTGCTGTGGAAAGATGCACAGGGTCACGATTTTCGCCCCGTTGCGCTGACGGGCACCAATCTGCTCAACGATCGCAACCTCAACAAGGGTACCGCCTTCACCGAACAGGAACGGGCCGATTTTGAGCTGGGCGGCCTCTTGCCGCCCCAGGTGCAGACTTTCGAAGCCCAGCTGGAGCGGGTCTATGAGGCCTTCCTGAGCGCCTGCAGCGACATCGAGAAGTACCAGAACCTGCGAGCCTTGCAGGATCGCAACGAAACCCTGTTCTACGCCCTCCTGTCCCGCCACGTGGAGGAGATGACCCCCTACATCTACACCCCGACCGTGGGCAAGGCGTGCCAGGAGTTCAGCCACCGATTCCAGAAGCCGCGCGGCCTCTACATCACCCCGAAGAACGTCGAGGACATGGGCTCTCTCGCCCGCCACATGGATGCCAAGGCGGTGCGCATCATCGTCGTGACCGACAGCCAGGGGATCCTCGGCATCGGCGATCAGGGGGTGGGGGGCATGGGCATTCCCATCGGCAAGCTCGCCCTCTATACCCTGGGGGCGGGCATCCACCCCGCCTGCTGCCTGCCCATCGCGCTGGACGTGGGCACCGACAACCAGGCGCTGCTGGATGACCCCATGTACCTGGGTCAGCCCCACAGGCGCATTCGCGGCAAGGAGTACGATGACTTCATCGACAAATTCGTGACCGGGGTCAAGCGCCACTTCCCCAACGCCGTGTTGCAGTGGGAGGACTTCAGCAAGTCCAACGCCTTCAACAACCTGGCCCGCTACCAGCAGGCGCTGCCGTCGTTCAACGACGACATCCAGGGCACCGGGGCCGTGGTGCTGGCGGGCATCATAGGGGCCGTCAAATCCAAGGGGGAAACCCTGGGCCAGCAGCACTACCTGGTCTACGGGGCCGGGGCTGGCGGGGTCGGGGTGGCGGATCAGATCTGCGCGGGGATGATCCGCGAGGGGCTTGACCCGCAGGCGGCGCGGGATCGCATCTACATCCTGGATACCCAGGGGCTGGTGTGTGACAACCGCGAGGGGCTGGATGAGTACAAGCGCCGCTACGCCAAGCCGGGCCTCTTGCTGGCCCAGTGGGATCTGCAGGGCAAGGCGGGGCTGACCGAGGTGCTGCGCCACGTGCCCATCACAGTGCTGCTCGGCACCAGCGGCGCCGGTGGCGCCTTCCAGGAGGAGCACATCCAGCTGATGCTGACCCACTGCGAGCGCCCCATGGTGTTCCCCCTCTCCAACCCCACCGCCAACTGCGAGGCCCTGCCGGAAGACATCTTCCGCTGGAGCCAGGGGCGCGCCATCGTCGCCACCGGCAGCCCGTTCAAGGATGTGCACCATGAGGGGCAGGATTATCGCATCGGTCAGGGCAACAACGTCTTCATCTTCCCCGGCGTGGGGCTGGCGGCCATCGTCAGCCAGATCCGCGAGATAAGCCCGGACATCTTCACCACCGCCGCCTTTGCGCTCGCGGAATGCGTGAGCGAGGCGGATCTCGCCCGGGGCACCGTCTACCCGAGGATCAGCGAGCTGCGCAACATCTCGGTGCACGTGGCGACCGCGGTGCTCAAGGATATCGTGCGCCGCGACCCCTCCCACCCGCTCATCGGTCAGGATCTGCAAGAGCACATCCTGAGCCATATGTGGGAGCCGGTCTACCTGCCGTACCGCCGGGTCTGAGGTGCGACCTGCCCGCACGTGTCGCGGGCATGACGATGCCATAGAAAAAGAGAGGGTGGCCCAGGCCACCCTCTCTTTTTTCTGCCCTGCTGTGTGTGCGGGGCAGGACGCTGCCACCTATTGAGCGGGCGGGGGCACCAGGCGGTCATCGACGCTGCCGTCGCCCCGAAGCTTGTTGCCATTGGCGTCGACGGCGTCCACACCGTTGTCGTCGACGCTGCCATCTCCCCGAAGCTTGTTGCCATTGGCGTCGACGGCATCGACACCATTGTCATCCACCCGGCCACCGGCATGACGCTCCCCGCCTGCATGCTTGTCGCCACCGCCGTGGCGATCGCCGCCAGCGTGCTGGTCGCCACCGGCATGTTCGCCCTGACCACGGTCATCGCCGCCGTGGCCGCTGTCGTCCCCGCCATTGTTTCCGTTATGGCTACTATCACCTCCATTTCCGCTATTGTTTCCACTGTGGCTACTATTGCCCCCACCGCTGCTGTTGCTGCCCCCGCCGCCGCTGTTGCTGCCCCCGCCGCCGCTGTTGCCGCCGCCATCCCCCCCTTTGTTGTGCACGATCAACCCATTGGCCACATAGCTGTGGCTGCCATCGAGGATCAGGTTGAACAGCGCCGTGGCGGGCGGGGCATCAACCCAGGAGAGGGAGGCCACCGGCAGTTCGACAGGGTGCGGCGCCAGCGCCAGGTTGCCCGCGCTGCCCCCCTCTGACCAACCCAGCAGGTGCATGCCGGTAAAGAGCGGCAGCACGGCGAGGGCCGGGTTTTCGGTGCGGGTCATGGCCGGTGCGATGGCCGCCCAGCCCCGGGTGGTGAGGAAGGGGTGCTCGGCGGTAAAGAAGGGGGGCAGATGATTGAGCCCGTAGAGCCTGCGCCCCCCCAGCGCCACCCGCTCGATGGCCTGGATGCGGTTGCTCTGCCCGTGCCTGTCCCGCACCCGATCGCCGACCCGCAGGGTCTCGATGGGGCGTTCGCAGCCATCGGCCATCAGGATGCGGGTACCGGCGATGAAGCAGGATTTGGCATGGGCCTGGTTTACCTGCCACTGGTGGTGGTCGAAGTCATAGCTCAGCGGGGTGGCGAACAGGGCCAGGGCGATGGCCGAGCCCAGCAGCAGCCGGCGCTGGCTGGGTTTGAACGAGGGCAGTGACATGGGGAACTCCTTGTCGGTGTGAGGTCACGCCTTCGAGTATAGAGAGGGGATTGGGGCGATATCTGCGTCGACCAGTTGAAAGCCTTGTCATGTCAACTCGCCGGAAAAACGATTGGCGTTGGCCATAAAAGTGCGTAAAATCGCATCCTCGATGCTTGTAGCAGCGAATCCCGCCTAAAAAGCCAGTTTCATGCCCTCCCCAAGCAGTAAAAGGCAACAAATGACGCCGTTTGGCCCGTTGGCTGCCTTGAAAACGTCTTGTGATGACTGAAAAGTGTCAAATATCCCTGTCAGTTATCAAAAAATTAAGGATACCCATGTTTTCCTTGGTCAAGCAAAGCGTCGCCGGGCTGCAAATTCTGTTTGTCGCCTTCGGTGCCATGGTGCTGGTGCCCCTGCTCACCGGTCTGAACCCCTCCATGGCCCTGCTTGGCGCCGGTGTAGGCACCCTGCTGTTCCAGCTCTGCACCCGTCGTCAGGTGCCGATCTTCCTCGGCTCCAGCTTCGCCTTCATCGCCCCCATCATCTATGCCACCCAGACCTGGGGCCTGCCCTCCACCATGTTCGGTCTGTTTGCCGCGGGCTTCATGTATTTCATCCTGGCGGCCATCATCCGCGCTCGTGGCATGGGCTTCGTGCACAAGCTGCTGCCCCCCGTGGTCATCGGTCCCGTCATCATGGTGATCGGCCTGTCGGTGGCCCAGGTAGCCTGCAACATGGCCATGGGCCGTGCCGGCGGTGAGCAGGTGGTGCCTGCCACCACGGCGCTGACCCTGGCGGGCATCTCCCTGGCGGTCACCCTGATTGCCGCCGTGTTCTGCAAGGGCTGGATCAAGCTCATCCCCATCCTGTGCGGTGTCATCGCCGGTTATGTCTCTGCCGTGCTGATGGGCCAGGTGAGTTTCGACGGCATGGTCAACGCCCCCTGGCTGGCGCTGCCCCACTTCGAGACCCCGGAGATCAACTGGGCCGCGGCCCTCTTCATGCTGCCGGTGGCCATCGCCCCCTGCATCGAGCACATCGGCGGCGTGCTGGCCATCGGCGGCGTGACCGGCAAGGATTACACCAAGGATCCGGGCCTGCACCGTACCCTGGCCGGTGACGGCATCGGCGTCTGCTTCGCCGGTTTCATCGGTGGTCCCCCCGTCACCACCTATGCAGAAGTGACCGGCGCCGTGATGATCACCCGCAACTTCAACCCGGTCACCATGACCTGGGCCGCGGTGTTTGCCATCATTCTGGCCTTCTTCGGCAAGTTCAACGCCCTGCTCACCTCCATCCCCATGCCGGTGATGGGCGGCATCATGCTGCTGCTGTTCGGATCCATCGCCGCCATCGGTCTCAAGACCCTGGTGGAGTCCAAGGTGGATCTGGGGCTGTCCCGCAACATCGCCATCGTGGCGGTGACCCTGACCGTGGGTGTCGGTGCCCTGGAGATGAAGATCGGTGACTTCGCCCTGGCGGGCGTGGGGCTGGCCTCGGTGGCGGCGATCCTGCTGAACCTCATCCTGCCCCAGCACTCCGAAACGGGTGCCATGGAGAGCGCCAAGGATTAAGCGCCTGGCTTGCTGTACGTTGAGATGATGAAAAAGAGGCCACCTTCGGGTGGCCTCTCTTTCTTTGCCTGCCTACCACTGAACCCGGGCTCCCATGTGAAGCGGCTACACTCAGGGGCACCATTGACGGGAGAGGACGAAAGGATGAAGAGGGCATGGATCCTGGCCCTGCTGGGGCTGATGGGGAGCGGTGCGGCCGAGGCCGGTGCGGTGCGCTACGAGGTCGAAGGCAAGCCGTTCGAGGGCTATTACCTGGCGGGTGCCGACAAGCAGGCCCCTCTGGTGGTGCTGGTGCACGACTGGGACGGGCTCAACGGTTACGAGATCAAGCGGGCCGAGATGCTGGTGGCCCTGGGCTACAGTGTCTTTGCCGTAGATTTGTTCGGTGCCGGGGTCAGGCCGAGCACGGTGGAAGACAAGAAGCGCCTCACCGGGGCCCTCTATCAGGACAGGCCCAGGATGCGCACCCTGCTGCAAGGGGGATTGGCGGAGGCGGGCAGGCAGGGGGGGCGGCTCGACAATGCGGTGGCCCTCGGTTACTGCTTTGGCGGCGCCGCCGTACTGGAGCTGGCCCGCAGCGGGGCGGATCTCAAGGGGGTGGTGAGCGTACACGGCGGGCTGGAGACCCCGGCCGGGCAGGACTACAAAGAGGTGAAGGGAGAGTTGCTTGTCCAGCACGGCAGCGCCGACGAGGCGGTCTCTCTGGGTCAGTTTGCGGCGCTGGTGGCCGAGCTGGAGAGCGCCGGGGTGAAGCACGAGGCGACCAGCTACAGCGGCGCTCCCCACGCGTTCAGCGTCTTTGGCTCGGACAACTACCGCGCCGATGCCGATGCCAAGTCCTGGCAGCGTTTCACCGGTTTCCTGAAGGAGGTGACCGGCTCCTGAGGGGGCCGGCTCACGCAGGCCATGGCAGTGCCATGGCTTTTTTTATGCCCGTTTTTTGCCATCTCAGGGGAGGGCGAGCACCCTCACCCACATGGCCCCCTTGCCCACCTCGCTCCGTGGGCCCGGGGTGAGCTGGCCGCTTTCGGGGTCGATGGCATGCAGCGCCACCTCATGGGATTGCTGCCCGGTCGCGATGAGCCAGTGGCCGCTGTGGTCGATGGCAAAGCCCCGGGGACAGGCCTCGGTCGGGAAGTGGCCGAGCGGGGTGAGGGCGCCATCTTGGGGGGAGACGCCGAACAGGGTGAGCAGGCTGCTGGCCCGTTCGCTGGTGTAGAGAAAACGTCCATCCGGGGTCAGGTGCAGGTCGGCGCCCCAGCGCTCCCCCTCATAGCCTGGGGGCAGCATGTCCAGGCTCTCGCGCACCACTATCTGTCCGTCCGCCTCCCTGTGGTAGCGATTGAGGGTGGCGTCGAGTTCGTTGAGGCAATAGAGATCGCCGTTGTCCGGGTGCAGTGCCAGATGGCGGGGCCCGGCGCCGGGGGCGGTGTGAATGTCCCCCAAGGGATGGGGAACCAGCCTCTCGTCCACCAGGGCAAAGCGGCGCACCCTGTCCTCTTTCAGGCAGGCCACCAGCAGCTCCTGCTCCCCGTTTTGCCCCGCAAGCCAGGTGACCGAGTGGGCCGCCATCAGGTGGTCGAGACGCTGGTGAGGGGGCTGCATCCGGCCCGCCTGATCCTGGCGGGAGACGGTGACGTGGTTGAAGGCGTAGGAGGCGGCAAAGAAGAGGCGGCCGCTGCCGTCCGTGCAGGTGTGGGAGGCGCTGCCGAGCAGCGGCGCCGAGGTCGGGGCCCCGAGCCGCCCATCGGCGGTGATGGGGAAGCTCAGCACCCGAAAATCGGGGCGCACCCCTGCATGGAGCCAGCGCCGGTCCGGGCTGATGACCAGGGGCTGCACCTCGCCGCCGGTCTGCACTTCCTGCAGCGGGGCGAGGGTGCCTGCTTCGAGGCGAAACACATGGATCAACCCGCTCACCGGGTTGGCCACATAGACCACTTGTTGCATTGCATCTCCTTTGCGACGGCCATCCGTCGGGTCAAGGGAAAGGGGAGTCCCGGCCTCTCAGGCGGGGATCAGGATCTCGCGAATGACGGGCACCACTGACAGTACCAGCAGGGCTGCCATCACCTGGTTGAAGCGGCGACGGGCAAGATCGTTTGCCAGCCAGCGCTTGAGCAGGGAACCGCACAGGAGCCAGAGTCCGACGCAGGGGAAAGAGACGATGAAGAAGGTCAGGGCGATGACGAGGTGCTGCTCAAAGGGGTCGCTCCCCGCGCTGGTGAAGGCGGCGATGGCGCCGATGGCGACCACCCAGGCCTTGGCATTGACCCACTGGAACAGGGCACCCTTGAAAAAGCCGAACGGGCGGGCCCCGTTGCTGTCAGCCATCCCGTCCGTCGGGCGGGCGATGAGCCAGGCAAGATAGAGCAGATAGAGGGTGCCCGCGCACTTGATGAACATGTGGAGTTCGGGGAAGCGGGTAAAGAGCTGGCCAAAGCCCAGCCCCACCAGCAACAGCATCAGGGTGAAGCCGACGCAGATCCCCATGAGCAGGGGCAGGCTCTTGCGTATCCCGACGCTGGCGCCGGCGCTCATCACCATGATGTTGTTGGGGCCGGGGGTGACCGATGCCGAGATGGCAAAGAGCACCACGGCGTAGAGCGAGTCCATTGGATTCCTCGTGCAGACAGTCCGTTGTCTTCCCTATATTGGGGGCGATCTGCGCTTTCCAAGGCGGGGGGCGGGCAGAAAAAAAACAGGCCCCGTGACGGGGCCTGTGAAGCGGGCGGGATCAGACGGGCTGGTTCCCTGCCGGCGGCAGCGCCGGGCGGGATTCCACCTTCTGTTCGTCTCCCTGCATGTTCTTGATGTAGACGTCCATCTGGTTGAACGCGATCTCGATGCCATGCTCGCGGAACAGCACGTCGATGCGGCGGTTCAGCTCGTCGATGGCCGGGTTGCGATCCCCCAGCTCGCTCACGAAGAAGCGCAGCTCGTGATCCAGGGTGCTGGGCCCGAAGGTGAGGAAGTAGACGATGGGGGCCGGGTCTTTCAGCACCCGGCTGTTCTCCATGGCGGCCTGCATCAACAGCTTGCGGGTCAGATCCAGATCCGAGCCATAGGCCACCCCGACCCGGGCGATGACCCGGGTGACGGTGTCGGACAGGGACCAGTTGATGAGCCGCTCTATCATCAGCTGCTGGTTCGGGATGATCACCTCCTTGCGGTCGAAGTCGGTGAGGGTGGTGGAGCGGATCCTGATCTTGTTGACCGTGCCCGAGATGGTGCCGATGGTGACGGTGTCGCCGATCCGCACCGGGCGCTCGAACAGGATGATGATGCCTGAGATGAAGTTGGAGACGATCTGCTGCATGCCGAAACCGATACCGACCGAGAGACCGGCGGCCAGCCACTGCAGCTTCTCCCACTGGACCCCGAGCATGGCGAGCGCCGTCAGGCTGCCCACCCCGATCAGGGCGTAGTTGAGCATGGTGGTGAAGGCATAGGCCGTGCCCTGGGCGAGGCGCAGCTTGGAGAGCACCAGCACCTCCAGCAGGCCCGGCAGGTTGCGGGCCAGCGACAGAGCCGCACCAAACACGAAGAGGCCGGTCAGCACGTCGCTCAGGCTGATGGGATAGAGCACGGCGTTGGCCCCGGTCCCCTCGCTCTTGTGCCACAGCACCACGCTGTCGAGGTAGGTGAAGACCGCCACCAGATCAGACCAGAGCCAGTAGAAGGCGACGCCGAACACCAGCAGCAGCATGATGCGGGTCAGACGCAGGGACTGCTGGCTGACCTCTTCCAGATCCATGGGCTGCTCTTCGATGGCTTCGCCCCCTTCCGCATCCTCCTGGGTCTTGTGCTCCCGCTTGGCGACCGCGCGGCGATAGGCCAGACGACGGGCCGCCAGCTCAAGACCACGCAGGGCGGTGCGATAGACCAGACCCCAGATGATGATGAGGTAGAAGGACTCGATGAGCCTGCCGGTGAGTTTCAGGGCCGTGTAGTAGTAGCCAAGGGCTGCCAGCACCATCAGGGCCACCGGCGCCAGCGCCAGGGCGACGGCGGTCAGGGTCTGCAACATGCTCGCCTCGCCCTTGATGCGGGCGCGGGAGATGGGCAGCACCAGGTAGGCGGTCAGCCCCAGCAGCAGCATGGTCATGCCCTGGCCGATGACGTCGTTGCCAAGGGAGGAGGGCTCCACCACCGCCTTGGTCGACAGCATGATGAGGGGCAGCAGGGGCAGCCAGAGGTAGCGCATGCTGTTGCGCTTGGCCTGCAATTCGTCCCGCGGCATGCGGAAGTGGGTCTCGCCGATGCCCCCTGGTCGCATCACCGACAGGTAGACGCTGAACACCAGGTAGCCGAGGGCCAGGTTCAGGGTGATCTGGAAGATGAGTCTCGGGCTCAGCAGGCCGCAATAGGCGAGCAGCAGGCCGGCGGCCAGGATGAAGAGGGTGCCCGGCAGGCGTTGCAGCACGGTGAACAGCAGGGCACGGGGGGTATGCCACTGGCTGTCCTGACGAAAACGTCCCAGATCCTTGACGATCTTCTTCTGGCGCTCGAGCAGGGTGCCGCGCTTCCACAGCAGCAGGCCGCCCACCAGCAGCAGCGGCAGGGAGAGCAGGGAGACCGCCAGCAGCATGTCGCCCCAGCCGCTCCAGTCCGGTTTCAGCACCCAGTCGGAGGCCTGCTTGAAGGCCTGGGCCGGCCAGGTGATGAACCACTTGGCATCAATGGGCTTGTTGCTGCTCACCCAGAAGATGTGCTGCTGCAGGGTGAACTCGATGGAGGCATAGACCCGGGTCAGCTGCTGCTGGGTCAGTTGCAGGCTGATGGCGTTGGTGAGCTGGGCATCCATCTGGCGGTTGAGCTGATCCAGCAGGCCGATGCGGGTGTCGATGAGCTTGGCAAGGCTGGCCCTGTCTTCGTCGCTCACCGTCTCGCCGCTGCTGGCGATGAGGTTGTCCAGATACTGGTTCTTCTGGAACAGCTGGTCACGCTGCTGGCTCAGTTCGAACTGGGCCAGGTGCAGGTCGGCGATCTGCTCCTCCAGGTTCTTCACCAGGGTGGAGGGGGCCGCTTCCAGCTGCTGGTAGAGCTGATAGAGGATGCGCGAGAGCAGCAGGTTGCCCTTGAGCATCTGCACCTGTTCGTTGAGGTTGCGCTCGGTCTGGGTGCCGCGCTCCAGCATGCTCTTCGCCTGCAGGTTCTTCTGGGCCAGGGTGTTGAGGCTGTTGGTGGAGCTGATGAGTTGCTGGCTGAGCTGGTAGTTGAGCTCCTGCTCTTTTTGCACCAGGGGGTTGTCTTCGGCGGCCACCAGTTCGCCGGTCTCTTCGGCGGTCTTTTCGGTGTCCCCCAGGCGCTTGGCGCTGCTCTGCTCCTGCAATGCCTGCAGTTTCTGCTCTTCACTGGCGAGACGGGCACTCTGGTAGTCCCGTTGCTTGACCACCAGATCCTGCATGCTGGTGCGGTTGTCCAGCTCCTTTTGCAGGTTGGCCAGTTGCAGATCCAGCAGGGCCAGTTCGGCATTAAGCTTCATTTTCTCGGCGCTGCTCACCCCGTCCCCGGCGTTGAGGCGGGTGCGGATCTCCTGGCTGCGCTGATAGGCGCGGCTCATGCTGGCCTGGGCCCGCTCCGGCAGGGTCTGCAGGTTGGTGATCTGGCTGCCGATGGTGCCAAGGGCCTCCTGGGCCGCCTGCATGTTGGCCATGATCTCGGGTTGGCGGGCATCGAGCTCCGCCAGGCTCATAGTGGCGTATTCGCTCTTGAGCTGCTCCGGGCTCTTGCCCTGGGTCAGGGCGTCGAGCTTGGCGCCGATCTCCTTGAGCTCTGCCGGCAGGGTGCGCAGGCGTTCGCTCTGGGTTTTGGCCTTGGTCTTCTCCTTGTCGATGCTGTCGAGGAGGGAGAGGGTGTCAGTCAGGAACTTCTGGTCCGCCTGCTGGCTGGCCGTGGGGGTGTCCGATTTGCCGAGGGCGTCGAGCGCCCGCTGCACGGTGGCGCGCTGGGGCAGATCCTGCGCCAGGGTGCTCGGGGTCCAGAAGGTGATGAGTAAACAGAGCAGCGGCAGCAGGGTGGCCGAGGCTCTTTTGAAGCGTGTTGAGAGCATAAAGCGTCCGGGTGATTATGCGATGTTCGGGGGATTTTCCACCAGGGTAAAATCCGCGTGGATTCTAGCACCGGCGCAAGAGGGGCAGCAGGGGGAGAGATAAAAAAAAACGGCGCCCGCAGGCGCCGCTTTCATCGGTTCAGGACTGATTACAGTACGTGAACGGAGGCGGTGTTGGTGGTACCGCTCGGTACCAGGGCACCGGAGACCATGACAACCACGTCACCCTTCACGCCCATGCCGATTTCCAGCGCGGCTTCTTTGCCGATGCGATAGAAGTCGTCGGTGGAGGCGATGGAGTCAACCACGTGAGCAACCACACCCTTGGTCAGCACCAGCTGGGCAGCGGTCTTCTTGTTGGTGGTGATGGCCAGGATCCAGGCTTTCGGGAAGTACTTGCGGATGGCCTTGGCAGACTTGCCGCCTTCGGTGGCAACCACGATCAGCGGGGCGTCCAGCTTCTCGGAGGTCTCGACCGCGCCTTTGCAGACCGCTTCGGTGATACGCAGCTTGTTGCTGTCGTTGGCAGCAGACAGGTTGGACGGCATCACGGCATCGGTACGCTCGCAGATGGTGGCCATGATGGTCACGGCTTCCAGCGGGTACTTGCCCTTGGCGGACTCACCGGACAGCATGACTGCGTCGGTACCGTCCAGGATGGCGTTGGCCACGTCGCCAGCTTCGGCGCGGGTCGGACGCGGGTTCTTGATCATGGAGTCCAGCATCTGGGTGGCGGTGATGACCACTTTGCGGGCTTTGTTGCACTTCTCGATGATCATCTTCTGGGCGAAGATCACTTCTTCTACCGGGATCTCGACACCCATGTCGCCACGGGCAACCATGATGCCGTCGGAGACAGCCAGGATCTCGTCGAAGTTGTCCAGGCCTTCCTGGTTTTCGATCTTGGAGATGATCTGGATGTTCTCGCCACCGTGGGCTTTCAGGTGCTCACGGATTTCCAGCACGTCTTCTTTCTTGCGAATGAAGGAGGCGGCAACGAAATCAACGCCTTGCTCGCAACCGAAGATGAGGTCGCGCTTGTCTTTCTCGGCCAGGGCCGGCAGCTTGATGGAGACGCCCGGCAGGTTGATGCCCTTGTTCTCGCCCAGGTCACCGTTGTTGAGCACTTTACAGATCACTTCGCGCTCGGTGATTTCGATGACGTCCAGGCCAATCAGGCCGTCGTCAACCAGGATGCGGTTGCCGACGCGCAGGTCGCTGGCAAAGCCGGCATAGGTGACGGCGACTTTGTCTTTGTTGCCCACCACGGTCTGGTCGGTGGTGAAGGTGAAGGTCTGGCCGGCGACCAGGGAGACGTCGTTCCCGCCTTCGAGCTTGATGGTGCGGATTTCCGGACCCTTGGTGTCCAGCAGGATGGCTGCGTGCTTGCCGGTTTCGGCCATGACAGCGCGCAGGTTGCTGATGCGACCACCGTGTTCGGCGTAGTCGCCGTGGGAGAAGTTCAGGCGCATGACGTTCATGCCGGCATCCAGCATCTTGCCCAGCATTTCTTTGGATTCGGTCTTGGGACCGATGGTGCAGACGATTTTGGTCTTTTTCATGTCAGTCTTCATGGTTAAGGAATTTCCGCCGTGCAATATACACCAGTTTTTGGATACTTTTTATGATCCAGAAACAACGTTTTGAGCGAAAACGGCCTCAATTTGAAAGATAACGTTTTCGCTCACAGCTCATTTTAGGGGCTAAAATAATTGATTTTCCGCAACTGAGGCCATTTGGTTCCCATTTCTGGCCCCGCATCCTGCCCGATCCCATGTTGTTAAATGACAAACAACAGGGCCCTATTGCGGGGGCGATCCGGCCCGATGCCGTTGGCCGTCATCCAGTGTAGTCACTCCCTCCCGCGGCGTCAGGGCGAAGCAGTGCAAGGCAGGAGCCGGTTGGCCTACAGCGGAAAAAACGCCGCCCCTCCCGGCACGCCGGGAGGGGCGGCAGCCCTCTGGATCAGCCGAAGAACCAGTAGCCGCGGTTGACCAGCCGGGTCAGCAGTTGCAGGAAGCCCGCCTGATCGGCCAGTTCCACCAGCGCGTCCTGGGTGATGATGTCCTTGTCGCACAGGAGCGCGATGGCGGCCGGATCCTCGCTCGGCAGGGTCCAGGCTTCGCCGTCGATGTAGCAGGTGCGGCTCTCGCCGCTGAACCAGACGCTGCGCAACCCCGGCACCTTGATGGCGGGCTCCCCCTGGCTCAGCAGGTCGGCCACCTCGTCGGCGCTGTAGTCCGGCTCCACCGGATTGACGTCCAGGTCGTGCTTGGCCTCGGAGATCATGGTGCCGAACCACTCCTTGAACAGGGTCTCGTCGTCGAGGGCCTGTTGCATCAGCTCCCGCAGGCGGTGCAGCTCATGGGGCTGGATCTCCCCGTGGCGGGCGCGGGGCTGGAGGTCCGGGTCGCCGTAACGTTCGGTGCGGATCTCGTTGTCGATCAGGTGATCGGCAAAGGAGGAGACAAGGGCCTTGGCGTCCGGTGCGCGGAAACCCACCGAGAAGTTCAGGGAGGGCTCGATGGCGTAGCCCTCGTGGGGGAATCCGGGCGGGATGTAGAGGATGTCGCCCGGCTCCATGATGACGTCGATGATCGCCTCGAACGGCTCGCAGTGCAGCAGGGCGGCGTGGGCGGCAAACTCGCTCCGGGGCTTGGCATCGCCGACCCGCCAGTGGCGCTTGCCCTGACCCTGGGTGATGAAGACATCGTAGTTGTCGATGTGGGGGCCGACACCGCCGTGAGGGGTGGAGAAGCTCACCATCACATCGTCAAAGCGCCAGCCCGGGATGAACTGGAAGGGCACCGCCAGCTCATGCACCTCGGGTACCCAGTGGTTGCACGCCTGCACCAGCACGGTCCAGTTCTCTTCCCCCAGGTGATCGTAGGATTCGAAGGGGCCGTGGGCCGCCTCCCACTTGTTGTTGAAGCGGGTGACCAGGCGCGATTCGATCACCTCTTCCATGGCCAGACCCGCCAGCTCGTCCGGGCTGATGGGATCCTGAAAGTCGATGAAACCGCCCTTGATGAGGAGCGGGCGCTTCTGCCAGTAGTGCTCGAGGAAGTGAGCGATATCCAGATTGAGTTGGTACATGGTGCTTCTCGTATCTTGTGAGAGGGCTTGCCCAAGGCGGGCTTGGGCAAGGGCTCTGAAATGGCCCGATAGAGGGTGATCATATCAAATGGGCCAAAATCAACGGGGGCCCTGCCGTCATGACAGAGCCCCCGCCGGTTCGGTTACATCACTTATTTCAGCAGATCGACCAGACGCTGGGCGTCGCCGATGTAGTTGGCCGGGGTCAGCTTCTTGAGCTCGACCTTGACCGCTTCCGGCAGGGCCAGGGTGTCGATAAAGGTGCGCATCCCTTCGGCGTCGACGCGGCGACCACGGGTCAGCTCTTTGAGCTTCTCGTAGGGCTTCTCGATGCCGTAGCGGCGCATCACGGTCTGGATGGGTTCCGCCAGCACTTCCCAGTTGGCGTCCAGATCGGCGGCCATGGCGTCCGCGTTGGCTTCCAGCTTGGAGATGCCCTTCAGGGTCGCCTGATAGGCAATCAGGGAGTAACCCACCGCCACACCCAGGTTGCGCAGCACAGTCGAGTCGGTGAGATCACGCTGCCAGCGGGAGATGGGCAGTTTGCTCGCCAGGTGCTGGAACACGGCGTTGGCCAGACCCAGATTGCCTTCGGAGTTCTCGAAGTCGATGGGGTTGACCTTGTGGGGCATGGTGGAGGAGCCGATTTCGCCGGCGATGGTGCGCTGCTTGAAGTGGCCCAGGGAGATGTAACCCCAGACGTCGCGGTCAAAGTCGATCAGGATGGTGTTGAAGCGGGCCAGGGCGTCGAACAGCTCGGCGATATAGTCGTGGGGCTCGATCTGGGTGGTGTAGGGGTTCCAGGTCAGGCCGAGAGAGGTGACGAACTCCTCGGAGAACTGGTGCCAGTCCACATCCGGGTAGGCGCTGATGTGGGCGTTGTAGTTGCCCACGGCACCGTTGATCTTGCCCAGCAGCTCCACCGCCATGATCTGCTTGAGCTGGCGCTCCAGACGGTAGGCGACGTTGGCCATCTCCTTGCCCATGGTGCTCGGGGTCGCCGGCTGACCGTGGGTACGGGAGAGCAGCGGCATGTCGCGGTACTCGACGGCCAGGCGCTTGATCTCGCTGATGAGCTTTTCGCAATAAGGCTTGATCACCTCTTCCCGGGCGGTCTTCAGCATCAGGCCGTGGGAGTTGTTGTTGATGTCTTCCGAGGTGCAGGCGAAGTGAATGAATTCGCTGACGGCGGCCAGCTCCGGGTTCACTTCCACCTTCTCTTTCAGGAAGTACTCCACCGCTTTCACATCATGGTTGGTGGTGCGCTCGATCTGTTTGATGCGGGCGGCATCCTGCTCGTTGAAGTTGCTGACGATGCCGTCAAGCACGGCATTGGCTGCCTCGCTCAGGGCAGGGACTTCCGGGATCCCGGCGTGGCTGGCCAGTTTTTGCAACCAGCGCACCTCGACTTCGACGCGAAAACGCAGCAGACCGAATTCGGAGAAGATAGGGCGCAGGGCATCGGCCTTGTCGCCATAACGACCGTCAATCGGGGAAACGGCAGTCAGCGCGGACAGCTCCATGGGGTGAACTCCTGATGATTGGTGTGGGGGTTAAAATCGTTTGGCCAGTTCCACCATCTTCTTGCGGGCGAAGATGATCTGGGTACGGCTGCCGCCGAGCTGGCGCCACAGCACCACGGCGCGGATGCCTGCGAGCAGCAGGGCGCGCACCTTGTGCTGCACCAGGGGCTGCTGCAGGAAGAGCGGGGTGCCCGCCACCTGGATGCGCGGCCCGATGGGGCTGATAAGGTCGCTGTAGATGCTCGCCATGTTGGCCAGGATCTGCTCGTCGAGCAGATCGAAATGCTGTTGCTGGCGGCCGATCTGGCTGATCCGCTCCCCCAGCATGTTGAGGATGTCCTTGCGCTTGGCGAGCTTGCGCTCCAGCGCGATCAGGCTCACCACGTAGCGGGTCAGCTCGGCATTCTTCTGGCTGCCGTCGGCTCCCAGCTGTTCCACCAGGGCGCGATAGCCGTCGCGAATGGCCAGGTGGCTGCCGAACACTTCCAGCGGCTGCGTGGGGTTGGTGACCAGAATGCTTTGCAGGCTCTCGCGCAGGGAGGCTTCGTCGCAGGAGCCGTCACGGGCCACTTTCTGCACCAGATAGGCGGCCTGGCAGATGCCTGCGAAGGCCATGGTTCTGTCTTGGAATTTGTCGCTCATATCTTCACGGCCCTGTTCTGTTCATTCACCGGCCGATGCCATGATCCGGCCTGGACGTTGCCAATCATGCATCGCTGCCTGGTACTGTTTTTCTTTGTCCCCTCTCCCTCAGGGAGAGGGTCAGGGTGAGGGTGGTTACCCCCTCATCCCCAACCCTTCTCCCGCGAGGGGAGAAGGGAGTACAGCGCGGACGCTCGTGAGCGCCCAGCCCTTAGACCGGATGGCTGAAACGTTGTTCGATGATGCCACCGCCCAGACACACTTCCCCGTCGTAGAAGACGGCGGACTGGCCCGGGGTCACCGCAGCCTGCTTCTCGTCGAAGATGACCCGGATGGTCTCATCGTCGATGGGCTGGATCAGGCAGGGGATGTCTTCCTGACGGTAACGGGTCTTGACGGTGCAGCGGCGCGGCGCGCGAATAGGGGTGCGATCCACCCAGTGCAGCTGGCTCGCGACCAGGCCGTCGGAGTAGAGACGGGGGTGTTCCCCTTGCGCCACCACGAGGGTGTTGCGCTCCACCTCTTTGTCCACCACGTACCAGGCCTCTTCGGTGGCATCTTTGCGACCGCCGATGCCAAGCCCCTTGCGCTGGCCCAGGGTGTGGTACATCAGCCCCTGATGCTCGCCGATGATCTTGCCGTCCACGGTTTCGATGGGACCGGGCTGGGCGGGCAGGAACTTGGCCAGGAAGTCCTTGAACTTGCGCTCACCGATGAAGCAGATGCCGGTGGAGTCTTTCTTCTTGGCGGTGATGAGATCCAGCTGCTCGGCGATGCGGCGCACCTCGGGTTTTTCCAGATCCCCGACCGGGAACAGGCTCTGACCCACCTGGGCTTCGCTCAGGGTATAGAGGAAGTAGCTCTGATCCTTGTTGGTATCCAGACCGCGCAGCAGGCGCGGGCGGCCGGTGCTGTCGTCACGGCGCACATAGTGGCCAGTGGCGATGTAGGTGGCCCCCAGCTCTTCGGCGGCGAATTCCAGGAACGCCTTGAACTTGATCTCCTTGTTGCACAGGATGTCCGGGTTCGGGGTGCGACCCGCCTTGTACTCTTCCAGGAAGTGCTCGAAGACGTTGTCCCAGTATTCGGCGGCGAAGTTGATGGTGTGGAGTTTCATCCCCAGCTTGTCGCAGACGGCCTTGGCATCAGCCAAATCCTGGGCGGCAGAGCAGTACTCGTCCGTGTCGTCTTCTTCCCAGTTCTTCATGAACAAGCCTTCGACCTGATAGCCCTGCTGCTGGAGCAGGTAGGCCGAGACGGAAGAATCCACGCCGCCGGACATGCCGACGATCACCTTGATTTGGCTGTTGTCTGTCATTAGTCGAAGTTACCAGTTCGTTTAAACGGGGCGTATTCTACCAGAGTTTTGCGCCCCCGGTCACATCTCCCTGCCGCCGTTCCCCTTGGAAGCCCGGTGGCGGGAAATCGTTTTTCTTGTCTCGGCCCCATCGCGTCAAAAAGAGCGTCCAATGGCGCTTAGATAAAGGCCTTGAGGGCCGACAGCGGCAGGCGGGTGCCTGCCAGATAGTCCTGGATGCACTGCCACACCAGGGGGCTTCGCAGGGCGGGCTTGCACTCGGCAATCTCCTCCAGGCTGAGCCAGTGACAGGCCAGTACGTCACCGTCGGGATCCTCTGGATGGTGCTGACCGGGCGACTTTTCAAGGTCGAAGATGACGGCGGTGCGCACAAAGGTGGCCTCGCTGTCCGCCGGTTTGAAGAGGTAGACCCCGAGCCAGCCGGTGGGGGCGGCGGTGAGTCCGGTCTCCTCCTTCAGCTCGCGGCAGGCCGCCTGGATGAGATCTTCTCCCGGCTCCACGTGGCCGGCGGGCTGATTGAAGCGGCGCTTGCCCGCAATCTCCTCTTCCACCAGCAAGAAACGCCCCTGCCAGTGCACCAGGGCGGCCACGGTGAGGCGGGTGGGCAGCGGTGGGTGATCGCTCATAAGGACTCCTTGTCTTGTTGGCTGTGCCCCGGCGGGGGCGCTCGATGCAGATCCGCTGTCGCCTTCATTCAGAGGGCTTGGTGCGAGCCGGACGGCGGGCGGTGGTGCGCCCGCCGCTGCGATTGGCCTGGCGCGGGTCTGCCCCGCGGCGGTCCCGCCCCTGGGCTGGATCCTGATCTGTTGGCCGGGCGGTGCGGGGGGCGCTGCGGCCAGTGCCCCCGGCTGCGGCGGATGCCCGTGGTTTGCCTTGCGTGGCGGCTGGTCGTGACGCGGGTGCCAGATCGGGAGCGGGCAGGGCGCGGCTCTCTCCCGGCGCCAGCCCATCGAGAGTCCACTCCCCGATGGCATAGCGGATGAGGCGCAAGGTGGGGTGACCGATATGGGCGGTCATGCGCCGCACCTGGCGGTTGCGCCCCTCCACGATTGTTATCTCGAGCCAGCAGGTGGGGATCTCTTTGCGCTCGCGTATGGGCGGATTGCGTGGCCACACGGCAGGGTCATCCATGATGCGCGCCCCGGCGGGCAGGGTCATGCCGTCGTTGAGTTCCACACCGGCGCGAAGAGCGGCCAGTTTCTCCTCGCTCGGGATGCCTTCAACCTGCACCCAGTAGGTCTTGGGGGTCTTCTCTCCCGGCTGGGTGAGGCGCGCCTGCAACTTGCCGTCGTTGGTGAGCAGCAAGAGCCCTTCGCTGTCGCGGTCGAGCCTGCCCGCGGCATAGATGCCGGGCTCGCTGATGTAATCCTTGAGGGTCTCGCGGCCCGCCTCGTCGGTGAACTGGCAGAGCACCATGTAAGGCTTGTTCAGGAGCAGCAGCTTGCGATCCGCCGGGGCGGGGGCCGGTTTGCGCTCGTTGACGCTCCCTGGGTGCCGGGCCTCCCGGCGTTGGGATGGGGGCACAGTGGTAGGCCCGCTGGCCGTGCGGCCTGCGTCAGGGCGGGCGGAGAGGGAGAGACGGGGACGGGCTGATTTCATCGCATGCCTACCAAAAACAGGGGATGGCGGAGTGTACCACAGGGGGCGGCCATCAGGGGGAGAGCGGGGCTTACCTCTCGGGTCAGGGGGAGGCGGTGTCCGGCGCCAGTGCGAGGGAGAGGCGCAGCATGTCCTTGTGCTGGATGCCGTGCTCCATCAGGGGCTCGGGATAGTGGATGAGGAAGTGATCCTTCACGACGGCATGGACGCGAAAGCCGTGGCGCTGGTAATAGGCGAGCTGGTGGCCGAAGCTGCCGGTACCGAGCTCGACGCGGCCTATCCCCTTCCCGGCCAGGTTCTCCAGCACGAAGCGCAGCAGGCCGGAGCCGATGCCCTGCTGCTGGCGGCTGGGGGCAACGGCGATGTTGAAGATCTCGGCGGTTTGCTCCCCCACCAGGCCCGCCACGCAGGCCCCCACGACCTCGTTGTCCGCCAGGGCGGCAAAGCCCCAGGCCCCGGGCAGGTAGGCGGCGATGCGCGACGCGGCGGGATCGGCCTCCAGCAGCAGGGCCAGCGGCAGGTGGGCGGGGTTCATCTCGACAAACGTCATCCTTGTTTCTCTCCCTGTTTGTGACGGCGCGCGCCGCGCAGCACGATGGCGGGCTTGACCGATGTGGTGGCCCGGGCGGCGTTCCTCTCGCACGGCATCTCGCCCGGTGTGGATGCCAACAGCCGGATCTAGGTCGGCCACAGCTGCTTGCCGTGGGCACGCCCTTGCCCCTGTGTCCCGATAGGGTTCACCCGAGTCTCAGTGGTGTCATGCCGGGGAACAGGGGCGCTGGTCTCCGGGATCGGCGCCGGGCGGTTGAGCAGAAAGACCACCTCGCCCCGGTAATGGGGGGAGGCGGCCAGTGTTGTCTGCCAGGCGGGATCCCACTCCCCATCCTGCACCAGCCCGACCTTGAACGGGATGGTCAGGTGTGCCATGGCGGGCAGATAGGCCTGATAGCCCGGCACCGTGCGCGTGCCCTGATAGGTCTGGATCACCAGCTCGTCCACGGGCAGGCGATTGAGCTCTGCCACGTCCCCCGTTTTCGCCCAGTCGAGCAGCCCCGTCACGCTGAGCTTGCACTCGGGAGGCAGGGCGCGCCGCAGTTGTTGCAGGGCGTTGCCATAGCGATCGAGCTGGCGGGTCGCCGCATCGAAGTCGATCTGGATGCCCGCCACCCTGGCCCCGGCCGCGCGCCACCCCTCGTAGAGGCGCACCAGCACCTGCTCGTGGGCGGGGGAGAGGGGGAGGGCGTTGACACGCACCACCAGCCAGACCTGCCCGGCCTTGAGAGGGGAGGGAACCCGCCCCAGCTTGACGAAGCGGGGGCCGCCGGGCCTGTCCAGGATCTCCCCCTGATGCAGATAGAGGGTGCTGGCCTGTTCCAGTACCGGCTGGTGGCGGGTGGCGGACCAGAGCCAGAAGGCGTCATAGGCGCTGGCATCGACACTGGCCTCAAGGGGGGTGGCCAGGGCCGTCAGCAGCAGCGCCAGCAGGGCGCGTTCAGAGCGTCTGCTCATGGCTCACCAGTAGTATTTGAGGGATCTGGCCCACACCGAGTTGCCATAGCGCTGCTTGAGGGTGTTGAACCAGGCCTGCCGGGTGCGTTTGGGGATCTCCTGGCTGTCACAGCTGTTGTAGCCGGAGGGGGCATAGCACTGGATGGCGCGATAGAGGGCATAGCTCTTGTCTTCGGGCTCTGCCTTGGGGTTGGTCATCACGGCCTGATAGAGGGCGAGGCGACTCGGGAACGTGGGGCGCTCGTCTTGCGCCAGCCCCCAGATCATCTCGCGATCCTGCAACAGGTCGATATGGGGATCCCGGCTGCGCAGATACTCCCCGAAGCAGTTGAGGGCATGACCATCGTCGGGGCGCTGCACCAGGGTGCCAAGGGTCTGGGTCAGATCCCGGCAGTGGTAGCCCTGGGGCGTCCCCTCTCCGCGCCACTGGAACGCCGAGAGGCGCACATCCCCGTTGGGCACGGGTTCCCAGGGCGCGTCGGCGGGAGGGGTCGCCTCCTTGTAATCGGCGGGGATGAGGGCCACATCCTGCAAGAAGGTGGCCGGGTCGCTGGCGATGAGATCCCGCACCAGCAGGGTATGGAGCGCAATCTGCCGCTCCGCCGCGCTCGGGCCCTGACTGGCTTGCTGGCGCAACAGAGCGGGGTCGGCCTCCTGCTTGAGCACGGCCGCTCGGATGCGCAGCTGGGTGATGGGGCTGCCCGGCTGGAAGATGGCCGCCGTGTTGCCGGTGCGCACCCAGTGATCCGCCAGCACGTTCTCCACGAACGCCTGCTGGGCCTGACCCAGGGGGGAGGCCACCAGTGCCATCAGGGCCTGCTCGGCCTTGTCGAAGGCCTTCATGCCCTGCCAGGCCCAGATGCGCAGCATCTGGTGGCTGAATGCCAGGGTGGCGTCCTCCTGCCCCGGGGAGGGCAGGGCCAGCACCTGCTCGAACTGCTTGTCCAAAAAGAGGGCGTAGGCCTTGAGATAGGCCGCCTGCGCCTGGTGACCGGTTTTTTGCAGGTGCGCGATGGCGTCGTCCAGTTGGGCATCTTGCCAGTCCCGCGGCCGCTCATAGGTCGGTCTGAGACCCCGCAGGGCATTGACGAACAGCAGCGCCGGCTGGGCCGAGTCCTGATAGGCCGCCTGATGGCGATAGGCATCGCCACTGAGCAGGGTGAGATCGATCTCGTTGACCAGGGCCTCCAGCGCCGGCAAGGGCTGGCGGGTTGCCATGGCCTCGTCATAGGCATCCCGCAGGGCGCCGAGATCACCGGACATCCACTGGATGCGTCTGAACAGTCCTCTGGTCGAGCTGGCGTAGCGCCCTTGCGGGTAGGCCGCCAGATAGGCCTGACCCTGGGCCATGGCGCGGCGAAGGGCCTCCTTGTCACTCCTGGTCACGTCCTGATCGCCGTATTCGTCCTTCGCCTCCTTCATCGCGAGGTTGATCTCCGTGCGCATCACCATGTAGGTCGCGCTCTCGGCCACCCAGGGGGCCTTGGCCTGCTGCAAGGCGGCAAAGCCTGCGCGGGCCTCCTCGAAGCGGCTCTCGTAGAAGTGCCGGGCAGCTTGCAGATACCCCTGCCACTCCAGGGCAGCACCGCTCATTTCGGTCGCGGGGGCCGGGCTCTCCTGCTGCCCAAGGATCAGCAGACGGCTTCGCAGCAGCGACGTGCGCTCCGGGGCGGGCACCTCGCTCTGCTCGAGGGCGTCCAGAAACGCGCTGACCGAGGAGAGGGAGTTGGAGATGGCGTGGCCGTAGAGGGAGTCGTGGCCCGCGTAGTGCTCGAGCAGCGGGGGGAGGGACGGGTCGTAGGCGGCCAGCCGGCTGCCGAGCTGCTCGCGCAGCGCCGGGTCCTCTACCTCCTCCGGCTGGGGGAGGCGGGTGAGGTAGAACAGCGGCTGGCTGCGCTCGTTCAGCGGATCTGCCGGCAGGGTGAAGGGCAGGGGGTGATGCTGGGCATCCCCCAGCAGCATCAGCAGGTTGCCCCGGGTGTCGTTCTGGTTGAGATAGAGTGGATAGGTGGGGAGAGGGCAGTCGGTGAGCCAGAAGCCGCACCCGTCACCGTCACCGGAGGCGAGGGCGGGCAGTGCAACCAGCGTCATCGCCAGCACCGAGCAGTGGGTCAGAGATGTCATGGGATCGCTATCCGTTTGTGGGCCCGCGCCGTGCGTGACGCCCGGGCCGGAAAAGGGGGTTCGCAGTGGCGGGCAATAGTACGAAAGAGGGTCACAAACGACAACCCATTATGACCTGGTCGGCGCTCTCCCTGTCAGGACGCCTGCGCCATCCCCCTGCCCCGAGCGCGTGCTCTTTGCTGCTTCGCGGGTGTCAGCATCTGCCATCGCCATACAAAAAGGGCGAATGTGGATACTTATATAGGGGGCTCTTCGGTGCGAAAGAGCGCCTTGCCGCAGGCGAGGCAGGTGTGGCGAAAGCGATGATCAGGCCAGCCGGTCTGGGGGTGGCCCAGCACCTTGTCGGAGCCGCAGGCGCAGCAGCGCGCCCCATGTTCATCGTCGGTGGCGCACTCGGGATGCTGGTGCAGGTAGTCGGCGCGGGTGGGCAGACGCAGCCAGTCGGGCTGGGCATGGCGCTGGTTCCAGAAATAGCACCCATAGAAGGTGCCTGCGGCGACGGGCAGGGCAAACCACCAGAAGAGATCCATGTCATGACTCCGACGAGAGGGGATGAGGGCGGCAACAACCCGCTCAGCAGGCGCGGTGCGGCCCCATTTTATCGGGGCGGGAGTGGGGCGGGATATGCCCGGATGGGTAACAAGCGAACCTGCTGGTGGTCGGGCTGGCAAGCCGCAGGGCCGGGGTTGGGGATTATCTATCCATTAAAGAGATGGGTTGCGTCATAACCTATCGTGTTTTTGGATGGACAAGGGGGTCTTTCCGGTCGCAAAACCCGGAGAGCGGGGAGTTTTTGTGAAAAAAATGTGCATATCCTCGTCATGCCGATCTCAAGGGAGTCATTGAGCGAATCATAAATTTCAAGATATTGATATAAATGGTAAAAATAGTGTTTTTATCAGGCGTTTTCAGGGTGGGTGATGGGGTTTCATAAGGAGCTTTAACCCATTTTCTAGATTGGTTTTTGCATAATCAATCGTTTATTTTGTTGGACAATTGGGGAAAACCTGGTGTCCAATCGGGTGAGCAGGTTGGCCAAACAGTGCCGTCAGCCAGTGTGTAACCCGAGATGTAAGGAGACATCCTGATGGAAAAACTTGACCAAAAAATCGACACCATGCGCCAGGAATTCGAGTCCCAGGGGCAAAAACAGGCCCAGGACAGATGGCAGGCCAGGGTCGATGAACTGCAACGGGAGCGCAGCGAAGCGCCCCAGCCGGAAGCGGCAGAACACTAGCCCCTGGCGGCCTTGTGGCCACCGAGTGAGCGCATAATGAAAAACCACCGCCCTGTTTGGGGCGGTGGTTTTTTTGCGCAGTGGCTAGAGGCGATAGAGGTTCTGGGCCGCATCGAACAGCTCCGCGCGCTCGCCGGTGCCGCCGTTGAAGACGGTGTGGAAGAAGCGCAGCACCTTCTCGTTGGCGAGGGCATCCCCTTCGAAGTAGGCGTGAGAGTCCCCCACATGGGGCTGATTGGTCACGTCCACGTAGGTGGCCGTTCTGGCATCCAGCCGCCGGGTGTAGTGGCCGAGCCTCGCCTTTTGCTGCTCCCCCATCTTCATGCGCGATGCCATCAGGGCACCATCGCGCTCATTGATGGTGATGTAGAGGCGGTTGCGACACTGGATGCGGTCGACCCACTGGGCGTGAAGCTCGTTGTTGGTGTCGGCGGCGGCCATGATGATGTTGTCGAACAGCAGCTGGTTGGCGTGGTAGGTCGTGCTGCCCAGCAGGTGTTTGAACAGGTAGTTGCCCATGCTGTGCAGCAGCAGGTTGATGGTGAAGGGGCAGCGCTTGTTCACCTCCTTGGCGAAGTAGCGATCCCAGGCCTCGCCGTTGTCGGCGAACTTCTTCTGGGCCTTCTCTTCCAGTTGCGTCACATATTGGCCGTTGAACTCGTCGAGCAGCCCCTTCATCTTCTCCAGCACTCGGTCAAGGGCACCGGCCGAGGCCAGGGCATCGCGCTTGTCGCTCTTGTAGCTCAGCACGCCCCGGGCGCCGCCGCCATTGGCGGGCCAGCTGAAGCAGAGCACCTCGACGCCGTACCGGGCCTCGAGCCCCGCGGCTCGCTCTAGCACATCGTCAAGATCGTTGTTGAAGCCGTGTACGAACAGCAGCAGGTGTTTGCCGGTCTTGAGCTTCTGCTTGGCCGTGCTGCCGGTCCCGGCGCAGCGCTCCAGCAGCTTGCGCGCCACATAGGCGCTGGCCGGGTGGGGGAGGTCGGGGTCAAGGCCGACGCTGGCGGCCATCTCGGCGGTGATCTGATCCGGCAGCAGGTCCAGCTGCCACTGTTTGCCCTGACGCCGGGCCTCGGCGAGGCGCAGTTCGTTGGGGCCCTCTGCGGGTTTTTCGCCAAAGATCTCGCTGGGGGTCTTGCCCTGCTCGTTGACCATCCGGTTGGTGACGATAAACATGGTGTTCTCCTTGTTGTCGTGCTCTCTTCATGATCGGCCACGCCCCGGGCGCCCCGATCACTGGCAAAGAGCCTAGTCCGGATCCGGCTGCCTGTCCCCCGACGCGCCTTGCCTCGCCAAAGGGGTTACGACGATGTAAAGGCGAACGGGATTTGGGGGAGTGGCGCCTTCGGGGCGGCGAGGGCAGGAAGACGCTGTCATCACTAGAGGAAGAGGCCCGGATGGACGGGGCCTGCGCCTCGTCAGGACCAGAGGGCAGCGAGGGAGTAGGGGATCCTCAGGCGCACTGTGATCCACTCCCCGACTATGGTCTGACATGCACGCCCGCTATTTGATTATGCAAATGGATGGGCTTAAGATGGCCGCGCGCAACGATCAGATTGATAACAAACGGAAGTTAGGAGATGCCGATGGAAAGCAAAGTAGTTATCCCGACCCAGGGCCAGAAAATCACAGTCGATGCCAGCGGCAAGCTGCAGGTTCCCCACAATCCCATCATTCCGTTTATCGAAGGGGATGGTATCGGTGTGGACGTGACCCCGGCCATGTTGAATGTGGTGAATGCTGCGGTCGAGAAAGCCTACAAAGGCGAGCGCAAGATCGCCTGGATGGAGATCTATACCGGCGAGAAATCGACTCATGTCTATGGCGAAGGTGCCTGGCTGCCGGCCGAAACCCTGGATTTCATTCGTGAATACTGCGTGGCCATCAAGGGCCCGCTGACCACCCCGGTCGGCGGTGGTATTCGCTCCCTCAACGTGGCCCTGCGCCAGGAGCTGGACCTCTACGTCTGCCTGCGCCCGGTCCGTTACTACGAAGGGACCCCGAGCCCGGTCAAGCACCCCGAGCTGACCGACATGGTGATCTTCCGCGAGAACGCCGAAGACATCTACGCTGGCATCGAGTGGAAGGCGGACAGCGATGAAGCCAAGAAGGTGATCGCTTTCCTGCAAAACGAGATGGGCGTGAAGAAAATTCGCTTCCCCGAGTCCTGCGGCATCGGCATCAAGCCCATGTCCAAGGCCGGTACCGAGCGTCTGGTCCGTGCCGCCATCGAGTACGCCATCGACAACGATCGCGACTCCGTGACCCTGGTGCACAAGGGCAACATCATGAAGTTCACCGAGGGTGCCTTCAAGGATTGGGGCTATGCCCTGGCCCAGAAAGAGTACGATGCCCAGCTCATCGACGGCGGCCCCTGGTGCTCCTTCAAGAACCCGAAGACCGGCAAGACCATCGTGGTCAAGGACGTCATCGCCGACGCCTTCCTGCAACAGATCCTGCTGCGCCCGGCCGAGTATGACGTCATCGCCTGTATGAACCTCAACGGTGACTACATCTCCGACGCGCTGGCGGCCCAGGTCGGCGGCATCGGCATCGCGCCGGGCGCCAACATCGGCGATGGCGTTGCCCTGTTCGAAGCCACCCACGGCACCGCGCCGAAATACGCTGGCCAGGACAAGGTCAACCCGGGCTCCCTCATCCTCTCTGCCGAGATGATGCTGCGCCACTTGGGCTGGACCGAGGCGGCTGACCTCATCGTCAAGGGGATGGAAGCGGCCATCGCCAACAAGACCGTCACCTATGACTTCGAGCGTCTGATGGAAGGAGCCACCCTGCGTTCCTGCTCCCAGTTCGCCCAGGACATGATCGACCAGATGTGATCCGGGTCGTTGAAATGCAAAACCGGCGCCATGAGCGCCGGTTTTTTTATGGAGGAGAGCAGGTCGTCAGGTGGTTTTTTCCACGTGCTGCTCGTAGATCTGCTGCCATTTGCTGGTCTCGGCCTCATCTCCACGGGCCTGCCAGAATTCGCAGATGGAGTTGGCGAGCTCGGATGCCATGGCGTGGTCTCCGTCACGGCGGCTCATCAGATATTGTCCCAACCAGCTTTGATATTGTTTCATCGCCCGATCTCCTTATCTAAGGTGCCCAGAGGGGAGTGCTCCTGGCGTCAAGGTCGCGCAGGAGCGATTCGAACTGGGCACATGTTGTGCTGCGCCCGGCAGGTGTTGGTCGCCGGATCCGGTGGTTATCTCACCGGAAAAAGGGGACAACGGGGCGCAGATGTCAAAAAACGGTCTCTATCGTATCACAAAATAACCAGTCAGTGGGGCTGGATGACAAATCAGGCTGTCCAGCAGTCTGGCCGTCTGTGTCATGTTGGCGAGGGCTGAGGTGCCATCTTGCTGATCTCGCAGCAGAAAAACCCGCCAGGTCGGCGGGTCACGGGGGCGAAAAAAAGATCAGATCCGGGCGCAGGCCAGGTATTTTTCCATCTCCTCGGCGGGCACCATGCCGCCGCCGGTGGCCCACACCAGGTGGGTGGCCCCGGCCATCCTGGCTGCATCCAGTCCCTGCCCACTCTGCCACTCAAGGTTGGTGGCCACTCGCCAGGGGCCTGCCATGCCCGCCAGTGCCGAGGGCTCGAGCCGGATCTCTTCATTCCGGGCCAGGAGCCCCAGCAGGTCGTACATCTCCTGATCGCTCAGGGTGTAGAAGCCCGCAAGCAGGCGTTCCATGGCGCGGCCGACAAAACCGGAGGCGCGTCCCACCGCGAGGCCGTCGGCGGCGGTGAGGTTGTCGATGCCAAGGTCTTGCACCGCAATGGCATCGTGCAACCCGGTGTGGACCCCGAGCAGCATGCAGGGGGAGTGGGTGGGCTCGGCGAAGAAGCAGTGCACGTTGTCTCCAAACGCCAGCTTGAGACCAAAGGCCACCCCGCCCGGGCCACCGCCGACGCCGCAAGGCAGGTAGACGAAGAGCGGATGGTCGGCGTCCACCCTGATGCCCATCTCGTCGAACTGCTTTTTCACCCGCTCGCCCGCCACCGCATAGCCGAGGAACAGGGTGCGAGAGTGCTCGTCATCGATGAAGAAACAGTTGGGGTCGCGCTCGGCCTCCTTGCGTCCCTGCTCCACCGCCACCCCGTAATCCTCGGCGTATTCCACCACGATGGCGCCATGTTCGCGCAACTTGCGCTTCTTCCACTCCCGCGCATCAGCCGACATGTGGACGGTGACGCGAAAGCCGAGGCGGGCGCTCATGATGCCGATGGAGAGGCCGAGGTTGCCGGTCGACCCCACCGCGATGCTGTACTGGCCGAAGAAGTGGCGGAACTCGTCCGAAAATAGCGTGCGATAGTCATCCGTCTCGCGCAGCAGTCCAGCCTGGATGGCCAGGTGTTCGGCATGGGCCAGCACCTCGTGGATGCCGCCGCGCGCCTTGATGGAGCCGGAGATGGGCAGATGGCTGTCTTGTTTGAGCAGCAACCTGCCGGTGAGTTCGACACCGTAGCGCGCATTGAGGGTCCCCTGCAGGGTCGGGATGGCGGCGATCCCGGACTCGATGATGCCGTGGCTGGCGCGGGTTTCGGGGAAGGCCTCGCACAGGTAGGGGGCGAAGCGGGCGAGCCGGGCGGAGGCGGTGGCCACATCGTGCCGGGTGAGCCCCACATGGGGCAATCCTTCCGCGAGGGAGGTGGCCCCCGGATTGAACCAGGTCACAGGGGTGAGGGCGATCAGCGGTTCGAGCAGGGGGAAGCGGGCGATGAGCCCGGCAATGTCGGTGTGTGTCATGAAAGCCTCGCGGGGTGGTGACGGAATCATCCCATTGAATGGCACCAGCGTTGCCGTGACAAATGATAAAACGCGTCGCTTGGATGAGCCCAGTTGATGCAAATGGTCATCTACCCTGCTGTGCCTTCGAATACGGGTGAGTTGAGTCTTCCTGGTGAATGCAAACCTCGCCCTTCTGGTATCATCTGCCAGATAAAAGAGAGGGAGGCCCAACCATGCAACGCGATGAGTACCCGGGGGTGAGGAGCAAGCTGCTCAGCAGCCATCAGCTCGCCAGGCTCCACACCTTCGAGGCGGCGGCCCGCCACGGCTCCTTTGCGCTCGCCGCCGACGAGCTCTCCTTGAGCCCAAGCGCGGTGAGCCACCGCATCTCGGCCCTGGAAGAGGCGCTCGGTTTTTTGCTGTTCCAGCGCTTTCACCGCAAGGTGGCCTTGACCACGGAGGGGCAGCGCATCTTCTGGGCCCTCACCTCCTCCCTGGAGTTCATCAATCAGGAGGTGCTGGAGATCAGGGAGCAGGCGCTGTCGGGCTCCCTGACGCTGCACTCGCGCCCCTCCATCGCCCAGTGCTGGCTGGTGCCAAGGCTCGCCGATTTTTCCCGTCTGCATCCTCACATCGAGCTCAACCTGCTGACGGGCAACGAGCACATCAACCTGCACGGCTACGGCATCGATCTGACCCTCAACTTCGATGCCAGAACCCCGACGGGCCTGGCCATCCACCCCCTGATGGATGAATACATGGTGCCGGTGTGCAGCCCTCAATACGCCAGCGACCACGGTCTGATGGGGGAGGTGGGGAATCTGCAGCAGTGCCGCCTGCTCCATGACAGACAGGCCTGGGGCCTGGACACCGACAGCGACGAGTGGCGCACCTGGGGGAGCCACTGGCATCTCTCCCTGGAGGCCTGCTCGTCACACATGGGATTTGATCGAGCGGATCTGGCGATCCTTGCCGCCACCCACCACGCCGGTGTCGCCATGGGGCGCAGGCAGCTGGCAAGCCAGGCGCTGGCGAGCGGAGCGCTGGTGATGCCCTTCCCGGACATGGCGGTGCGCTGCGAGCCGCGTTATTACCTGGCGACCCTCCCTCATCGCCAGTGTCCCAAGATCCAGGCATTCATCCGCTGGATACAGGATCAGGCGCAAGGGGCATCCTGAAACGGGACCTGGTTTATTGTCCGCGAAGGTGATGGCCATGAGCGCACTATTTGTACAATAAGGGCCGGCACTGCTGCTAAATGACTTGGCGCAGAGCGTCGCGGGTAAGAGATAACAGCGTGTGCAACGGATGAGGTGAACCAGAGATTAACCGGGGAAAATAGAAAATAAAGTCCGTGAGGGTATTCCCAATAAGTATCAGGCAGGGAATTAACCACGGTGAATAATGTCCATATGGTGTCAGCGCGCTGCCGGATGGTATAAAAACATTATGTTGTTATCCAATGGGCATGCTATTCTCAAATCGTGTTATCCCTGTGACATACAAAAATAATTCTGTGAGGAAGTAATGAACGAGTTTCTGAAGGTTCTGCTGAACATTCGCAGCTTGCGCGCTGCCATTCGTGAACTGCCGTTTGAGCAACTGCAAGAAGCGAAAGAAAAGTTTGACCTGGTATATAACGAGCGTGCCGAGTCCGTTGAACAGGAACGTGCCGAACAGGAAGAGCGTCAGCGCAAACTGAATGAATTCACCGAAATGCTGCAACAGGCTGGTATCGATCCCCGTGAGCTGATCGGCAGCGTGGCGGCTCCGGCTGCGGCGGGCACCACCAAGAGCAAGCGTGCTCCCCGTCCTGCGAAATACAAGTACCAGGAAGACGGTCAGGAGAAGACCTGGACCGGTCAGGGTCGTATGCCCAAGGCCATCGCCGAGCAAGTTGCGCTGGGCAAGGATCTGAACGATTTCCTGATCTGATCGCCGGATCCGGATCTCGATAATGCCGCCTGCAGGGCGGCATTATTATTTTCAGGGTTCAGAGGATGTCGCAGTAAAACCCAATTGCGCAGGTTACTCCGGTTAATTGGAGAGCCTCGTCTGGAATAGCCATAACCATCATGTGCCCAATAAAGTTGGCGCATCATCTTCCACGCCACCTCGCCACTTATACGCACTGAGGACTCATACAGCCCGTGTTTCTTCGTCCCTTGTGAGAAACGATCATGGATACCTGCTGTGACAGAATGAAATAGCGGCGGTGGATCCTCATCTGTATGCCTGAGCGGCCCGTCTCTTTTTCATGCTGATGCATGACGCCCACCGCCTATTAATTTATCCCCTCTATTTATGGTCTGTTTGACACCGCTCTTCTGCGATATATCCGCACGATGCCGGACAATGTGCGGTTGAGGCAGACACGGATTGGTGGCAAACAAATAAACCGAATGCTAGATGACGGGTTGTCCGAGTTCAGACTGAACGGCGTGTGTGTATTTTCTCCGGGTGCGGCGACGGGCCTGGACCGCCTCTGCCAGCATGGCAAGCAGGTGTTCACTCTCTTCCCAGCAGAGGCAGGCATCGGTCACTGACAGACCGTATTGCAGTTCACCCAAAGGAGCCGGTTTCTGGTTTCCTCCCAGCAAGAAGCTCTCGACCATGACGGCGGCGACGGCTTGGCTCCCTTCGCTCAGCTGGCGACAGAGCTCTTTGGCGACCTTCAGCTGGTTCGTGTGCAGCTTCTGGCTGTTGCCATGGCTGCAATCCACCATCAGGCGAGGGGGGAGTCCCTGGCGGGTGAGGCGGTCTGCTGCCTCCGCCACATCGCTCTGGTGGTAGTTGGGCAGGGTGCCGCCACGCAGAATGATATGGCCGTCGGGATTGCCTTCGCTCTTGATCACTACCATGCCGCCCTGGCTGCCGGGGGCGGTGAAGAGATGGGAGGCGGTACTGGCCTGGATGGCATCAATGGCGACCCGGATATTGCCGTCCGTACCGTTCTTGAATCCCACGGGGCAGGGCAGTGCGGAGGCCAATTGCCGGTGGACCTGAGACTCCGTGGTGCGTGCCCCGATGGCGCCCCAGCTGACGAGATCGGCGAGATAGAGAAAGCTGGTGGTGTCGAGGAATTCGGTGGCGGTGGCGAGCCCCAGTCCATTGATGTCGAGCAGCACCTGGCGTGCCAGATGCAATCCCCGATTGATGTCGTTGCTGCCGTCCAGGTGCGGATCGAAGACCAGCCCCTTCCAGCCCACCGTGGTGCGCGGCTTTTCAAAATAGGCGCGCATGACTATCTGAAGGCTGTCTTCATAGGCGGTGGCGAGTCGTGCCAGCCGTCCGGCATAGTCCAGGGCCGCGACGGGATCATGGATGGAGCAGGGGCCAATCACGACCAGCAGGCGATCGTCTTCACCTGCCAGGATCCGGCGTGCCTGATGGCGCTGGTTGTCGATGTGCCGGGCCATATCGGCCGGACAGGGGTGCTGCGCCAGCAGCTCGGCAGGGGTGGGTAGCGCCTCTATGGCGAAGGCGCGCATGACCGAATTCAAAACTGCCATCTGGAGTTACCTTGCTGTGCATGTGTGCGATGGGGAACCCGTATGCGGCATCTTGTTGGGAGCAGACAGATTCACGGCTTATCGCAGTTGTTGAGAATGATTGTCATTATCTTGGTGTTTGTCTCAAATGCAAGTGCAATGAAATCGCCAGGCGAAGATGGGGGGAGAGAGAACGATGGCGGGGGAACCGCAGCAAAAGCAGGCCGCTTCCCCGAGGGAAGAAGCCCGCCAGTCACAAGATAAAGAGGGGATCAGCTGTCCATCACGGCGTGCCTGTCCTGATGGTAGGCGTCTTCATCCTTGCCGCTGCGCCAGTAGGGGACTGCGTAGACCCGCTGGCGCTCGGCATCCAGGGCGCGTCTGACGTGGCGGCGCAGCGGCACGACCAGGCTCTCTTCCCCGCCAAACCAGAAATAGCTCCCCTCGGCGACCATGGGCTGGGCGGTGAAATGCGCCACCAGGGTCGCGGCCTGTTCCGGATTGCCCACGAACCAGCGCAGGTCGACGCCGGCCGGCAGCGACAGATCCTGCACGTCGTCCTGATGGGGGACCAGCAGGGCGATATGGCCGCGGGCATGGGCTGGCATCACTTCCACCATGGCGCTGATGGCGGGCAGGGCGGTGAGATCCCCCGCCATGTAATAGTGCTCGGCCGTTTGCAGCATGGGGTCGGGACCGCCCGGGCCCGAGATGGCGAGCCTGTCACCCGGTTTGGCGTGCAGGGCGAAACGACTGGCGGGGCCGGCCTCGCCGTGCAGGGCGAAGTCGATGTCGAGCTCCAGCGCCTCCCGGCGAAACGCGCGTATGGTGAAGGTGCGAATGACGGGTTTCTGGGCGGGATCGAGCCAGCGAGGCCCCTTGTCGGTGGGGGTGGGCAACACTATCTCGCGCTGACCCGGTCGGGGCAGCATGATCTTGACATGAGCACCGCCACAGCTGAAGGGGTAGTCCACAAGCTCGGGGCTGGTCAGGCAGATTCGGCGCAGGTGCGGGCTCACATCCTGAACATGCTTGACGGTGAGCAGGCGGGGGCGATTGGCCGGGGCGGGTTGAGACATGGGCATACTCCTGGCTGATGATGGCGCCCATTCTTGATGAAATGAAAACTATTATCAATTGGTTTGTGGGCAGAATGGGTCGCGATTGACCTCCTCGGGATGTCCATCGCGATACAACACTCTCTGCCTGAGTCAGGTTTGATCGCTTCCCCCCAACGCCCGATAGATGCCTGCCATGTTGTTGAGCTGGGCCTGCTGCTGTGCCAGCAGGGCGAGCTCGGCATCCCACAGGCGGTTCTGCTCATCCAGCCAGGGTTGCACCCCGGTGGCTCCGGCCAGGAAACGGGCGCCTGCCAGCCTCTCGGCCTCCCGGGCATAGGCCCTCTGCTGCTCCAGATAGCGCAGCCGCTGATCCCCTTGCTGACGGGCGGCCAGGCCATCCTCCACTTCCAGCAGCGCGGTATAGAGCTGCTTGCGAAATTCGGTTTCGGCAATCTGGTAGTCGATGTCGGCGCTGGCGATGGAGAGCCGGGTCTTGTTGTACTCGAGGAAAGGGAGCGCCAGCGTGGCGCCCAGGGTGCCGACTGGATTTTGCAGCACCTGGGTCAGGGTATCCGAGGTGGTGCTGGCACCGCCGGTCAGGCTCAGGGTGGGATAAAAGCCGGTGCGGATCTCGTCTCCCCTCGCAAGGGTCTTGCGCAGCCTGAGTTCGGCGGCGCGCACATCGGGCCGCCGGGCCAGCACATCGGCGGGAATGCCGGCCGCCACGGACGGGATCGGGCCCATGATCAGGGCGTCGGGAGCGTCAGCGAGCGGCCCGCTGCTGCGGCCCAGCAGCAGGCGAAGAGCATTGCCCGCCTGTGCCCGCTGCTGGGTGAGGGTGGCGAGCTCCGCCTGCTTGCCTGCCTTCTGCTGGCTGGCCTGTACCAGATCGAGTCGGGTCACGGCGCCCGCCTCGTATTTGGCGCGGGTCAGGCGTTCAATGCGCTCCAGATTGACCAGTTGCTGGGTGCCCAGGGTAATGGCCGAGCCGAGGTAGGCCAGTTGCCAGTATTGCTCCAGGGTCTTGCCGATGAGCAGCAACCGGGTGGCGGCCAGATCCTGTTCGCTGGCCTGTGCCTCCCAGCTCGCCTGATCCCTTGCCGCGGCCAGTCTGCCCCAGAGATCCACCTCGTAGCTGAGGTTGAGGGAGGGGCCCAGGTTGCTGCTGGCGCTGCCATCTTTCATGTTCTTGGTGCCGCTGGCCCCGAGATTGGCGCTGACCGAGGGGGTGAGGTTGGTGTCAGCCAGATCGGCGCCGAGCAGGGCATTCTTGAGCTTGAGCCCGGCCACCCGCATGTCCGGGTTGGCGGCCAGCACCGCCTCGACCAGGCGATCGAGCGCGGGATCCTGGAATCCCTGCCACCAGGGGCCAGCCTGCTGCACGGTGAGACCCCGGCTCTCCTGCTGCCATGCTGGCGCCACGTCGAGATCGGGTCTGTGATAGTTGCTCTGCTGGCTGCAGGCACCGAGGCTGGCGGTGAGCATCAGGCTTAGCCCGAGCCTTGATAGGTTGTGCATCGTCATTCCCTCGCCAGTGCCTCCACCGGATCGAGCCTGGCCGCATTGCGGGCGGGCAGGTAACCAAACAGGATCCCGATGAGGGAGGAGCACCCGAAGGCCATAAGGATGGAGAAGAGCGAGAAGCGCATCTGGAAGCTTTCCACGAGCAGGGAGAAGAGAGCGCCGATGAGCAGGGCGAGGCCGATACCGAGCAGCCCCCCCAGCAGGCTGACCATCACCGCCTCGATGAGGAACTGTTGCAGTATGTCGGACTGGCGGGCGCCGACGGCGATGCGGATCCCTATCTCCCGGGTACGCTCTACCACCGAGACCAGCATGATGTTCATCACTCCGACGCCGCCGACGATGAGGGAGATCACCGCGATGGCGGAGACCAGCAGTGTCAGGGTGGCGGTCGTCTTCTCCACCGATTTGACGATGCTGTCGCTGCTGAAGGTGAAGAAGTCCTTCACGCCGTGGCGCTGGGTCAGCAGGGCGACTGCCGCCTGCTCGGCCAGGGCGGGCTGGACGCCGTCCTTGACCCGGATGGTGATCTGGGTGAAGTGCTGCTGGGAGAGGAGACGGCTCATGACGGCGCTGTAGGGGAGCCAGACATTGACCGACTGGCTGCTGCGGCCAAAGCCGGTCTCCTGGGTGACCACCCCCACGATGCGCACCGGCAGGGTGCCGACCAGCACCACCTGGCCGACCGGGTCCACCTGGCCGAGCAGGCTCTCTATGGTCTTGCCATCCACCACGGCGACTGCCGTCCGGTTGCGAATGTCCCGCTCATCGAGCAGGCGCCCCTGGGTGAGCGTCATCCCCTTGACCCGGAAAAAGTCGTTGCCGACCCCGATCACGCTGCCGCTGCTGGTCTTGTTGCGATAGCGAAGCTGGCCCGACGTCGCTATCTGGGGGCTGGCCCCCTCCAGATAGGGCTGGCCGAGCAGCGCGTCGAGATCCCGCTCGTTCAGGGTCTGGATGCTGGCGGCCTTCTCGTCTCCCCAGTCCTTGCCGGGGAAGATGTCGATGGTGTTGGTGCCCATGGCGTTGATGTCGTCGATCACCTTGGCGCGCGCCCCCTGACCCAGCGCCACCACGCTGACCACGGCGGCGATGCCGATGATGATGCCGAGCATGGTGAGGAAGGTGCGCATGCGATGGGCCAGCATGGCGTGCAGGGCCATGCGCCCCGCCTCCCGGTAGCGATCCCAGCCCCGGCTTGCGGTGCGGACGGCGGCGCCTGTGGCCTGTGCATCTTGCCCGACAGAGGGAGGGGCCAGCTGGCTGCCGTCACCCGGCTGCGGGTGGGCCGGCGCCCCGGATGGGGAGGCTGCGTTGTCATCGGCCGCCCGATGGCCGCTGTCCTCCACTACCCGCCCGTCACGCAGGGTGATGATGCGATCCGCATGGCTTGCCACCGCCATGTCGTGGGTCACCAGAATGATGGTGTGGCCCTGGGCGTGCAGCTCCTTGAGGATGGTCATCACCTCCTTGCCGCTCTGGCTGTCGAGAGCGCCGGTGGGTTCGTCCGCCAGGATCACCTCGCCGCCGTTGGCGAGCGCCCGGGCAATACTGACCCGCTGCTGCTGACCGCCGGAGAGCTGGCCGGGTCTGTGGTGGCTGCGATCCTGCAGTCCCAGGCGGGTCAGCAAGGTGCGGGCTCGGGCCTGGCGATCAAGGCGGGCAGTGCCGGCATAGATGGCGGGGATCTCCACGTTGGCGGCCGCATCCAGATGGGGCAGCAGGTGATAGCGCTGGAAGATGAAGCCGAAGTGGTGGCAGCGCAGCCGTGCCAGGGAGAGGGTATCCAGGGTCGCGGTATCCTGGCCGCGAAACAGATACTGGCCGCCGCTCGGGCGATCGAGGCAGCCCAGCAGGTTCATCAGGGTCGATTTGCCGGAGCCGGAGGCGCCGACGATGGCCACCATCTCCCCGGCATCGATGGCGAGATCCAGCGGGTGCAGCACGGTCACTTCGTGCTCTCCGCTCTGGTAGCGCCGCTCGATGCCCTTGAGACGGATCAGGGGCTCGCTCACGGCTCCATCTCCCCTTCATCGTGCAGGGCCGGCTTGCCCTGCTCCAGGATCACCTTCTCATGCTCGGTCAGGCCGCTCACCACCTCAATCTTGATGTCATCCTTCATGCCGGTCTTGATGCGGCGGGTCTCTCTCTGGTCCCCTGCCTTGAGCAGGCTGACCTCGTACTCGTTGTCGCCAGTCTTCTTGCCGAGGGCGGTCTGGGGAATGGCCAGTACCTGCTTGCGCTCGCCGAGCACGATGGTGACCTGGGTCGTCATGGCGACCCTCAACTGATGGCCGGGGTTGGGCACATCGAACAGGGCATAGTAGTAGATGGCCGCATTGCTGGTGGCCGTGGTGCTGGCCGTCTGCTCATTGATGTTGGTGGGTGCCAGCTCGACCGTGCGCAGGGTACCGTGGTAGCGAGTATCCGGATCCCCTATCAGGGTGAAATAGACCGGCATGCCCGCCTTGACACGGGTGACGTCCGCTTCGGAGATCTGGGCCTTGACCGTCATGGTGTCAAGATTGGCGAGCTTGAGCAGGGTCGGTACCGTCTGGCTGGCGGCCAGGGTCTGCCCCTGCCGGGTGACGATGGAGACGACGGTACCATCCATGGGGGCCTGAATGCGGTTGTAGCCGAGCTCTGTCTTGGCGCGCTCCACCTTGATGATGGCGTTGTCGATGTCGGCCTGGGCGCTTTGCAGCTCGGCCCGGGTGACGGCAAGCTGGGCTTCGGCGCTCTCCAGATCCGCACGAGAGCTCGCTTCCTGCCGAAACATCTGCTGCTGGCGGCGCCAGGCAAGCTCGTTCTGTTTGAGCTGTGCCTGCTTGATCTTGAGCTGGGCGCGGCGGCTGGCCAGCTCCGCCTCGGCGGTCTTGAGGTTGTTCTGGGCGATCAGGGGATCGATCTCCGCCAGCAGCTCTCCTTGTTTGACCTGTTGACCCGCTTCCACCGCGAGATAGGTGACCTGACCCGAGACCTGAGCCCCCACATCCACCTGCTCGATGGCCTGCAGTACGCCACTGGCGAGCACCGTCTGCTCCACATCCTGGCGGGTAACCGTTGCGGTCAGTACCGGGTCCGGTGTGTTGCCTGGCCAGGCCAGCCAGGTGACGAGAGGGATCAGCACAAGGGCGAGCAGGGCGAGCTTGCCGGGTTTTCGAAGAGCTTTCATTTATCACCTGAACGAAACGAGCGAAGGCGTGCAAGGGCCATATCGTGCAGCAAATGGCCCTCAAAAAGAAGCGAGCAATGTGTAAGAAATCGTGTGGTTCTGGCGGTGACGCAGTGGAGGAGGTCAAGCTGGGGGAGGGTGACGGCGGGGCGTCAGAAACAAGAAGACCCGCTCAGGGAGCGGGTCTTCTGGTGTCAACCGACGGCTTTGAGCAAGGCGGCGTGAGGCTCGTGGCAGATCTGGATATCGAGGGGCAGTTTGTAGAGGAGCAGGCGGGCTAGCGAGCCCTCCATCCAGTGATGACGGCTGCCGACCAGCAAGAGGTCGGCGGGGTGGGCGGCCAGCCAGTGCTGGAGATCCGGCACCACGTCATCCACCACCAGACACTGGTAATCCACCGGATGAGACAGCTGGGTGATGAGTTCACTGATGATCGCCTTGGCATCCAGGGTGCCCTGGGCGCTGCGCTCCTCTTGTGACAGGGACAGACTATTGCGACGGGTCTTGCTGCTGTGGGTCAGGTGCAACAAGGTCAGGTTGGCGCCCAGCCCTTGTGCCAGACGGCTCGCCTTGGCCAGTGTCTCCTGCTCGTAATCCTTGCCTTCCAGCAACAGCACAATATTGGTCGGGCTCATAAGCAGTTCTCCTTGGCAGGTGCGGGTCAGACGGCGGAAGCGCGCTCCCATTCTCCCTTCCCGCGAAATGTCAGCTCAAACGAACCCGGTGTGTTTGCATCAAGCGTCATCTTCTGTCGATGGCAACTGAAGGTACCGAGTCCGTTTACATCATCATAACAGACTGAGTTGAATGGAAAATGAAGGAGTGGGTCCGTTCGATATATGAATGAGTGCAACGAAGATGAGTGGCGTTCTGACCATGGCGATGGAAGCCCGGCTGGGTGATGACCAGGCTGACAGACTCAGACTGAGCATCAAGACACGTGCCGCGGATTAGCCAGGGCAGCCCCTCTTTCTTGCGGCTTACGGCATCGGCCAACCAGGCCGGCGCCGTCGGCAAAAGGCTTCAAATGGCTACCGCGATGATGACTCGGTCAATCTAAAAGGGGCGACATGGACGGGAGGATGTCCCGCCCGCCCCGTGGTCAGCTTGCGAGCAACTCACGGGCATTGGCCAGGGTGTTGTCGGTGATCTGGTCGCCCCCCAACAGGCGGGCCAGTTCGTTGAGCCGGGCGCCCGGGGTGAGCGCCTGCATCTGGGTTTCCGTTGTCTTGCCGTCGGTGTGTTTGCTCACCACCATGTGCTGGTGACCCTTGCCTGCCACCTGGGGCAGGTGGGTGACCACCATCACCTGGGTGGATTCGCCGAGCTGGCGCAACAGGCGGCCCACCACGGCGGCGGTCGGGCCGCTGATCCCCACATCCACTTCGTCGAAGATAAGGGTCGGGGTGGAGATCTTGCGAGCACTGATCACCACGATGGCGAGGCTGATACGCGACAGCTCGCCGCCGGAAGCCACCTTGCCAAGGGGTTGGATGGGCTGACCCGGGTTGGTGGTGACCATGAACTCCACCCGATCGATGCCAAGGGGCGAGAGGCTGCTCTGGGCATCGGGTCGCACCTCGATGGCGAAGCGGCCATCGGGCATCGCCAGTTCGTGCATGCTGGCGCTTACCTTGGCGCCCAGCTCCTCGGCATAGCGCTGGCGGCTCTGGCTCAGGGCCTCGGCGGCCTGCACGAAGGCCTGGCGGGCCGAGGCCAGCTCGTCCTCCATCCCCTCGAGGCGCTCCTCGTCGGAGTTGAGGCGGGCCAGATCGGCGGCCAGCTCCTGATGGTGCAGGGCCAGCTCCGCCGGTTTGACATGGTGCTTGCGTGCCAAGTTGATGGCCTTGGAGAGGCGGCTCTCCAGCTCGTTGAAGCGCTCTGGATCCAGTTCCAGCCGGTCGAGATAGCTGCGCAGCTCGCTGTGGCTCTCCTGTACGCCGATCAGGGCTTCGTTGAGCATGCCGAACACGTTGCCAAGCCGGCTGTCCATGCCGACCAGGGTCTCGGCCCTGTCCACGGCCGTCTGCAGCAGACCGGCGATGGTGGTCTCTTCATTGTCATAGAGCAGATCGAGGCAATACCCGCACTCCTGCATCAGCTCGGTGCCATTGGCGAGCCGCTGATGCTCCTCTTCAATCTCTTCAAACTCTCCCGGCTGAAGGGCAAATTCGTCCAGCTCCTGCACCTGGTATTCGATGAGTTGACGGCGGGCTTCCCGCTGCTGCTGCTCGGCCTTGAGCCGGTTGAGCTCGTTTTGCAACTGGCGCCACTGCTGGTAGTGGCGGCGCACATCGTCGAGGAGCAGATGATGACCGGCGTAGCCGTCCAGCAGTGCGAGCTGGTAATCGGGTTTGAGCAGCATCTGGTGAGCGTGCTGACCGTGGACGTTGACCAGCAGTTGACCCAGGTTCCTGAGCTGGGCGAGGGGGACGGGAACCCCGTTGATATAGCTGCGAGAGCGCCCCTCGGCGGACAGTACCCGCCGGACGATGCACTCACCGTCATTTTCAAGCTCGTTGGTGGCGAGCCAGGCCCGGGCGGCAGGATTTCCCTCCAGCAGGAAGCGGGCACTCACCTCGGTCTTGTCGCTGCCCGGGCGCACCATGCTGGCTTCGGCGCGCTCCCCCAGGCACAGCCCCAGAGCATCGATGGCGATGGATTTGCCCGCGCCGGTCTCCCCGGTGATGCAGGTCATCCCCGGTTGCAGATCGAGCTCGAGAAACTTGACGATGGCGAAGTTGTTGACGGTCAGCTGGGTCAGCATGGTCTCATCCTGTATGGGCCAACATTACTGTGTATGCATCCAGTATATACTGGTCTTATATACAGTAAAGTGGGCAGGGAGGATTTTTGCGAAACAGGGGGAGGGCAAGGATGTCAAGGCCGCGGCATGGGGGTGACGCCGATCCGATGGCCTGCAAAATCAACCTGCCTACCTGCCTACCTGCCTACCTGCCTACCTGCCTACCTGCCTACCTGCCTACCTGCCTACCTGCCTACCTGCCTACCTGCCTACCTGCCTACCTGGCATGGGCTGAGGCGATGCGAGAAGCCACCTTGAGGGGCTCTCTTGTGGTGAGTGGCTGGCTGAGACACACTCGAAACAGTCCTGGTTGAGCCTGGGCTGTGCACAGACCTCTTCGCAAGGATGCGTCAAGATGATCCATACCCCGACCCTGCTGCTGATCTCCCTGGCAATCAACCTGATGTCGGGGCTGATCATGCTGTTCATCCACTCCCTGAAGCCGGGTCGAGGCAACTTTCTGTACTGGTCCCTCTCCGCTTTTCTCTTCTCCCTCTCCATCCTGCTGCTCAGTCTGGGGGTGTTGGGTGGTCATCCGGCGCTGGGCATCCGGGTCGGCGGCCTGGTCTCGCTCATGAGCATCCTGCTGTTGCTCGCCGGTTTTTGTGCGCTTTACGAACGCGCATGGCATCCCCATGCCGTGGGGGGAGGCGTGGCGGTGTTGCTGCTGCTCTATCTGGGACTGTCCAGCCTCGCCCCCGTGCGCATTGTGCTGGCTCTGATGGAGTCGATGTTGTACCTGTGGTGCGCCTGCCTCATCGTCTCTCTCGGCCGGCAACAGAAGCGGGTGCTCCATGCGGTGGCGCTCATTTACCTGCTGCATTTCACCATCCTGCTGAGCCAGGGGGGGCTGCTCTTGCTGGGAGTCGAAGGGCGGATGGGGGGCGGAGGTTGGCTCGATCTCATCTTCTTCATGCACATGGTGCTGACCATCGGCTCGGTGTTGCTGCTGCCTCTGGTGGCCTATGTGGAGACGGAGGAGGCATTGCTGGCGCTCTCGGAGCGGGATCCCCTCACCGGGGTGCTTAATCGGCGCGGTCTCTTCAGGCAGGGGGAGGGGGCTACGCCTGGCCAGACGCGCTGCGTGGTGGTCCTGGACATCGATCACTTCAAGCGGGTCAACGACCAGTTTGGTCACGGCTGCGGGGATGAGGTCATTCGCTATGTGGCCGGGGTGCTGGTGGCCGAGGTACGCAAGGATGATCTGGTGGGGCGCATCGGTGGCGAGGAGTTCGCCATCATCATGGGGGGCGTGAGCGGCCAGATGGCCCACGACATCTGTGACCGGATCCGCCGCCAGATAGAGACGGGCTCCCGGCAGGGGGCTTGCCTGCCGTGCGAGGGGGTCACGGTGAGCATGGGGGTTGTGTGCGCCAGTGCCGAGGCTGACCTGGCACTGATGCTGACCAAAGCCGATGCTGCCATGTACCGGGTGAAGGAAGCGGGGAGAAACGGGGTGCATCTGGCATTCGAGCCGGCACTGCCTCGGCTGGTCGAAAGCAGCGAGGGGTAGACCCTCGCCACCGGTGTTGCCTGGCTAGAAGAGCTTGCTGCCCCAACCGAGCTTGTTGCGCAGCACGTGGAAGTAGCTGTAATCCAGCGGATGCACCAGATGAAGCTTGTGGCTGCTCTTCTTGATGAGGATCTCGTCCCCCGGGTGGACCGCCAGGGTGACCTGGCCGTCGCAGCTCACCTGCATGGCGTCGTCCTGGTTGTCTGGCGAGACCAGCAGCCGCACTTCGCTGTCCGCATCCAGCACGATGGGGCGGCTGCTCAGGGTATGCGGGAACATGGGCACCAGCGTGATGGCGTTGAGTTTGGGGGTGAGAATGGCGCCCCCTGCCGACAGGGAGTAGGCGGTGGAGCCGGTGGGTGTCGCCACTATGATGCCGTCCGAGCGCTGGCTGTACATGAAGCTGCCGTCGATGTAGACCTCGAACTCGATCATGTGGGCGATCTTGCCCGGGTGAAGCACCGCCTCGTTGACCGCGAGGTTGCTCGACTTGCGCTCCCCGTGGCGATAGACGGCGGCCTCCAGCAGGAAGCGATGCTCGCTTTTGAAGTGACCCGAGAGCACCTGCTCCAGGGGCAGCAGATAATCCTGGGGCGAGAGATCGGTCAGGAAGCCGAGGTTGCCCCGGTTCACCCCGATCACCGCCACATCGAACCGTGACAGCACCCGGGCGGCCCCCAGCATGTTGCCGTCACCGCCGACGACGATGGCGAGATCCGCCTGCTCGCCGAGCTGCACCAGATCCATCACGTTCTCCCCGAGCAGCCCCAGGGTATGGGCCACCCGGCTCTCCAGCAGCACACGAAAGCCGCGGCTGGTCAGGTACTGATACAGGCCGGTCAGGGTCTGGTTGGCCCCCTCGTGATGGGGCTTGCCGATGAGGGCAACGGTTTTGAACGGAGAATCCATAGGTTATCGGGTCTGGGAGAGTCTTGGGGGGAGTATACCGCGCTTTGCCGGGGATTTGTCTGCCTCCGTGGCGGTTGGTGCAATCGGCCCCGAAAAGGGGCTGCCTGGCACGCGGATGGGCGCCATTGTGCCCGATCTGCCCTTTTCCCCTTGAAAGCCGGGGCTGTGTCCCCATAATAGCGCCAACACAGGGTCTGCTGGCGCGTGTCGCTTGTCTGAACGCCAGCCACCCTCACACGCAACCCCTGAATATTGGAGATGTCATGAGCCACGAAGAACAAAAGGTTGAAGCGATGGAGCAAGTGGAAGCCCAGCCAGTCGAGCCGACCGATGTAGACAGTGAAGTGACAGCCGAACAGGCCCGCATCGCCGAGCTGGAGGCCCAGCTGGAGGCGGCCCAGCAGGCTTCCCTGGAAGAGCGCGAGCGCGCCATTCGCGCCGTCGCCGAGATGGAGAACCTGCGTCGCCGTGCCGCTCAGGACGTGGAGAAAGCCCACAAGTTTGCACTGGAGAAGTTCGCCGCAGAGCTCTTGCCGGTGCTGGACAACCTGGAGCGCGCCATCGAGCTGGCGGACAAGGAGAACGACACTCTCAAGCCGATGATTGAAGGGGTCGAGCTGACCCTGAAATCCATGCAGAGCGGCGTGGCCAAGTTTGGCCTGGTGGCGCTGGACCCGACCAACCAGCCGTTCGACCCCAATGCCCACCAGGCCATGAGCATGGTGCCCAGTGCCGACGTGGCGCCGAACACAGTGATCGCCGTGATGCAGAAGGGCTACGAGCTCAATGGCCGCGTCATCCGCCCGGCCATGGTGATGGTCTCCAAGTCCGCTGACTGATCACGCTGTTCTCACCAAGCCCGCCGCTTGGCGGGCTTTTTGTTGGATGTGGCGCCAAAAAACGTGTCTGGCGTCATTTGGCTGTCAGGTGGTCTGTATGCAGGTTTTTTCAGGGCCGGACTTGAAGCGCCGACTTGAGACCCCATATAGGTTGCAAGGCCACGGCGGCACAAAAAATTTGATGCCGGGAGCTTGAAAGCCACAGTGGCAGGCCCCACCTAGCCGTTAACGTATCAAGGCGAGCCCCTCGCCAGTTTATTCAAAGTATTTGGAGATTCGTCAAATGGGTAAAATCATCGGTATTGACCTGGGTACTACCAACTCCTGCGTCGCTATTCTGGATGGCGACCATGCTCGCGTGATCGAGAACGCGGAAGGCGACCGTACTACTCCGTCCATCATTGCCTATGCCGATGACGGCGAAATCCTGGTTGGTCAGCCGGCCAAGCGCCAAGCCATCACCAACCCGAAGAACACGCTGTTCGCCATCAAGCGTCTTATCGGCCGTCGTTTCGAAGATGACGAAGTACAACGTGACCTGAAAATCATGCCGTACGCCATCGCCAAGGCCGACAACGGTGACGCCTGGGTTGAAGTGAAAGGCAAGAAGATGGCACCGCCGCAGATCTCTGCCGAAGTGCTGAAAAAGATGAAGAAGACCGCCGAGGACTACCTGGGCGAGCCGGTGACCGAAGCCGTCATCACCGTACCGGCCTACTTCAACGACGCCCAGCGTCAGGCCACCAAGGATGCCGGTCGCATCGCCGGTCTGGATGTAAAACGCATCATCAACGAACCGACTGCCGCGGCTTTCGCCTACGGCGTCAACAAGGTCAAGGGCGAGCGCAAGGTTGCCGTGTATGACTTAGGGGGCGGTACCTTCGATATCTCCATCATCGAGATCGACGAAGTCGAAGGCGAGACCACCTTCGAAGTGCTGGCAACCAACGGTAACACCCACCTGGGTGGTGAAGACTTCGACAACCGCGTCATCAACTACCTGGTTGACGAGTTCAAGCGCGAGCAGGGCATTGACCTGCGCAACGACCAGCTGGCCTTGCAGCGTCTGAAAGACGCCGCCGAAAAAGCCAAGATCGAGCTCTCTTCTGCCCAGCAGACCGACGTGAACCTGCCGTACATCACAGCAGATGCCACCGGTCCGAAGCACATGAACATCAAGGTGACCCGCGCCAAGCTGGAATCCCTGGTGGAAGACATGGTGAAAGACTCCCTGGAGCCGGTTCGTGTCGCCCTGAAAGACTCCGGTCTGGCGGTTGGCGAGATCGACGACGTCATCCTGGTGGGCGGTCAGACCCGTATGCCGCTGGTTCAGAAGACCGTGGCCGACTTCTTCGGCAAAGAGCCGCGTAAAGACGTCAACCCGGACGAAGCCGTGGCCATGGGTGCTGCCATCCAGGGTGCCGTACTGTCCGGTGACAAGACCGACGTACTGCTGCTGGACGTGACTCCGCTCTCCCTGGGGATCGAAACCATGGGCAGCGTGATGACCGCGCTCATCGAGAAGAACACCACCATTCCGACCAAGAAGTCCCAGGTGTTCTCCACCGCCGAAGACAACCAGTCTGCCGTGACCATTCACGTGCTGCAGGGTGAGCGCAAGCGCGCCAGCGACAACAAGTCCCTGGGCCAGTTCAACCTGGAAGGCATCCGTCCGGCACCGCGCGGTCTGCCGCAGATCGAAGTGACCTTCGACATCGACGCCAACGGCATCCTGCACGTCTCCGCCAAAGACAAGGAGACCAACAAGGAGCAGAAGATCACCATCCAGGCCTCTTCCGGTCTGTCTGATGACGAGATCGAACGCATGGTACGCGAAGCCGAAGCCAACGCGGCCGAGGACAAAAAGTTCGAAGAGCTGGTGCAGGCCCGCAACCAGGCTGACGGTCTGGTCCACTCCGTGCGCAAGCAGGTCACCGAAGCCGGTGAAGCCCTGCCTGCCGACGAGAAGACCAAGATTGAGACTGCCCTGAGCGAGCTGGAATCCGCCATCAAGGGTGACGACAAGGCTGCCATCGAAGCCAAGCAGCAAGCGCTGCTGGAAGCGTCCCAGAAGCTGATGGAGATTGCCCAGCAGCAGGCTCAGGCGCAAGGCGCCGCCGGTGCTGACGCCGGTCAGTCCTCCTCTTCTGCCAAGGCTGACGACGACGTGGTCGACGCCGAGTTCGAAGAAGTGAAAGACGACAAGAAGTAAGCCCGACCCGGATGGGCGAAGTCCGCTTCGCCCATCGGCTCAGAATCTGTTCACGGTCTGTCGCGAGAGGCCGTCAGCAAGGTAAAGAGCAGCGCAGGAACCGGAGCGTATAGATATACGTGAGGATTCCGAGCAGCACATGAGCCTTGATCACGGCTTCGTAGTAAGAGTGTGAGCAGATTCGTCAATGAATTTACGGGCGTTGGGTAACCAACGCCCGTCTGCGTAACTGCTGATATAGCAACAGGATGAGTATGTCGAAGCGCGATTTCTACGAAGTGCTCGGGGTATCGAAAGGTGCCGACGAGCGCGAGATCAAGAAGGCGTACAAGCGTCTGGCCATGAAGTATCACCCGGATCGCAACCAGGGTGATGCCGGGGCTGAAGAGAAGTTCAAAGAGGTCAAGGAAGCCTACGAGGTCCTGACCGACGAGAACCTGCGTGCCCGTTATGACCAGTACGGTCATGCCGGGGTGGATCCGAGCCAGGGTGGCGGCCACGGCGGCTTTGGCGGTGGTGCCGATTTCGGCGACATCTTCGGCGACGTGTTTGGCGACATCTTCGGTGGTCGCGGGGGCGGTCGTCGCGGCCCGGCCCGTGGCGCCGATCTGCGCTACAACATGGAGCTGACGCTGGAAGAGGCGGTGCGCGGGGTCTCCAAGGAGATCAAGATCCCGACCCAGGTCCACTGCGAAGTCTGCAACGGCTCCGGTGCCCATACCGGCAGCCAGGCCCAGACCTGCCCCACCTGCCACGGCTCCGGCCAGGTGCAGATGCGCCAGGGCTTCTTCGCGGTGCAGCAGCCTTGCCCCCACTGTCACGGTCGCGGCAAGATCATCAAGGATCCGTGCCGCAAGTGCCATGGGGAAGGGCGCTACCAGAAGACCAAGACCCTGTCGGTCAAGATCCCGGCCGGGGTCGATACCGGGGATCGCATCCGTCTCTCCGGCGAAGGGGAAGCGGGGGAAACCGGCGCATCGGCGGGGGATCTGTACGTACAGGTTCACGTGCGCGAGCACGAGATCTTCGTCCGTGACGGCAACGACCTCTACTGCGAAGTGCCCATCAGCTTCACCACGGCGGCGCTCGGCGGCGAGATTGAAGTGCCGACCCTGGATGGCCGGGTCAAGCTCAAGGTGACCCCGGAGACCCAGACCGGCAAGCTGTTCCGCCTGCGGGGCAAGGGCGTCAAGTCCGTGCGCTCCGGCCAGGTGGGGGATCTGATGTGCAAGGTGGTGATCGAGACTCCGGTCAAGCTGACCGAGACCCAGAAAGATCTGCTGCGCCAGCTGGATGACTCCTTCAGCGGCGCCGCTGCCAAGACTCACAAGCCGAAATCCGAAGGCTTCTTCGAAGGGGTGAAACGCTTCTTCGACGACCTGACCAAATAAACGCGACCCGCGTTACCCAAGCCGGCACGGATGTGCCGGCTTTTTTTTTGCCCGCCATCTGGCCTGGATCCCCCCTTATTGAGTGGATCCCGATGAGGGATCCTCCTCACAACTTCCACCAATTCCTCCTGTACAAATGTTATCCCGCTCACACTCCTGCTGAAACGGTTTAGCTGGCATATTGAGTCAGCTAAAGCGGTTTAGCTATCCTCGGCTCGTCAACAACAACAGAGCCCGGACGGGCGACAGAAGACAGGTGAGGACGATGACGATGTTCAAGAGCAAGTTGGCGCTGGCCGTGGCGCTGGGATTGGGAATGAGCAGCCCGCTGTGGGCGGCGGATGGTGGTATCGAGGCTCGTCTGGCGGCGCTGGAGGCGCGGGTGCAGGCAGCCGAGGCGCGCGCCACCGCTGCCGAAGCGCGGGCCGATGAGGCCCAGAGCAAGGCAAACGAAGCCCGCGAGACGGCCGTGGTGGCCAAGGCCCAGAGCGAGAAGGTGGACAAGCAGACCGCCGGGGCCCAGGGCTTCGAGTTCCACGGCTATGCCCGCTCGGGCCTGCTGGTGAACGGCAACGGCAATGGTGGCCGCGGCGGCCCCTACATCACCCCGGCCGGCTCGGTGGGCGGCGCCGTGGGTCGCCTTGGCAACGAGGATGACACCTACATGGAGGCCAACCTGCTGAAGACCCAGACCTTCGACGATGGCAGCTGGGCCCGCTACAAGCTGATGCTGGCGGACGGGGTGGAGACCAGCAACGACTGGACCGCCAGCGATTCCAGCCTCAATACCCGCCAGGTGTTTGCCGAAATCGGCGATCTGGCGAGCTTCAGCGGTCCTTTCCAGCACTCGGTGCTCTGGGCGGGCAAGCGCTTTGACCGGGACAACTTCGACATCCACTGGCTCGACTCGGATGTGGTCTTCCTGGCCGGTACCGGCGGCGGCGTCTACGACGTGCAGCTGGCCGACAGCTGGAAGGCGAACTTCTCCCTCTACGGGCGCGACTACGGCGACATCAGCGCGAGCGGTCTCTCCGACATCGAGAGCTACATCCTCACCATGAACAACCGCGTTGGCAACTGGCAGTGGATGCTGAACGGCCTCTCCGCCAAGGATAACGAGGCGCGCATCAACGACGGCGGCACGGGCAGCGAAGCGGCGAACAAGGGGGCCCACACCCTGGTGGCCTACCACGCCGACAGCTTCTTTGGCATCAACCCCGGTTTCTCCAAGGCGGCGGTGCTGTATGGCCACGGTCTGGGTGCCGAGCTCAAGGGGCTGGGCTCCGACAGCGAGCTGCTGCCGGATGCCGATGCGGTGCGGGTCGCCGTGTTTGGCGCCACCGATCTTGCGCCCCGCTGGCGTGTGGCCCCGGCCCTGCTGGCCGAGCACAGCCAGGATCGTTACGTGAAAGGGGACGAGTACCGCTGGGTGACCCTCAATGGCCGCCTGGCCCAGGTGCTGAGCCAGAACGTCGAGCTGGTCTACGAGGCGACCTGGCAGTACATGGACCTCGATCCCAAGGGCTACAAGGGTCGTCAGGCGGTGAGCGGCGATTTCACCAAGCTCACCTTCGCGCCGACCTTCAAGGCGCAGACCGCCGGCTTCTTCGAGCGGCCCGAGCTTCGGGTGTTCGCCACCTGGATGGACTGGTCCTCCGAGCTCGACAACTACGCCAGCTCCGATGCCATGGGCCAGAGCAACTTCACCGCCGGGGGCGAGTGGAACTTTGGCGTGCAGATGGAAACCTGGTTCTAGTTCGTTATCCCGATCACAAAAATGGCAGGCGGCCCCGGGATCTGTTGGTTAGCTAAAACGGTTTAGCTGATAATGCGGACCCAGAACCCGGGGCTGACCCCGGCAAATCCTGTGCAGCAGTGGAGTAGCAACAAGGTGACGAATCGTGTGTGGGTAATGGGGGATGCGGTAGTGGACTTGATCCCGGAAGGGGAGCAGCACTACCTCAAGTGTCCGGGTGGCGCACCGGCCAACGTGGCGGTGGGCGTTGCCCGGCTCGGCGGGGAGTCGGCCTTCATTGGCCGGGTCGGCGCGGATCCCTTCGGCCGCTTCATGGGGGAGACTCTGGCCAGGGAGGGGGTCGACATTCGCCATCTGATCCAGGATCCGGCCCATCGCACCAGCACGGTACTGGTGGATCTCGATGAGGCGGGGGAGCGCAGCTTCACCTTCATGGTGCGCCCGAGCGCCGATCAGTTCCTGAGCCCCGCCGATCTGCCGGTCTTCCAGGCCGGGCAGTGGCTGCTGACCTGCTCCATTGCGCTCGCCAACGAGCCGGTGCGCAGCAGTTGCCTGCAAGCCATGGCGACCATTCGGGCCGTCGGGGGGCGGGTCTGCTTCGACCCCAACCTGAGGCCAGAGGTGTGGGGCAACCCTGCCGAAATGCTGCCCGTGGTGCGCGAGGCCATGGCCCTCGCAGACGTGGTCAAGCTCTCGGTGGAGGAGCTGCAACTGCTGAGCGGTCTGGACGATCTGGCGGCGGGGCTTGCCACTCTTTCAGGCCCGGCACTGGTGCTGGTGACCCGGGGGGCGGGGGGCGTGGTGGCCCGTCTGGGTGGCGAGTTGCTGGAGTGGGTGGGGCCCAAAGTGACGCCACTCGATACCACGGGGGCGGGGGACGCCTTCGTCGCCGGGCTGCTGGCGGCCTTGGCCGAACGGACCTCGCTGCCGACGCTGGCCGAGCTGCCCGCCATTCTGGCCCAGGCCCACGGCTGCGGGGCGCTCGCCACCACCGCCAAGGGGGCGATGACGGCACTGCCCACCCGCACCCGGCTGGATGAATTTTTGCGATCAGGCGCAGACGGCTGTTGATCTGCGGCTAGAAGCCCGGCTCGACAGCCCCTACTCTCATGTGACAAGGGCCCGCCAGCGTGGCGGGTCATAAGAGGAAGAATATGAATATTAGTGCGATAGCCCAGGATCTGGTGCCCCTGCTCGGGGGCAGGGAGAACATCGTCAGCGCCGCCCACTGCGCCACCCGGCTGCGGCTGGTGCTGGCGGACGACAGCAAGGTGAACAAGGCCGCCATCGACAAGCTGGAGGGGGTCAAGGGGTGCTTCAGCAACGCCGGCCAGATCCAGGTCATTTTCGGCACCGGCCTGGTCAACAAGGTCTATGCGGAGTTCGTCACCCTGACCGGGACCGGCACCGCCAGCAAGGCGGAGCTGACCGACATGGCGACGGCCAAGCTCAACGTGGCCCAGCGTCTGGCGCGGACCCTCTCCAACATCTTCGTGCCCATCATTCCGGCCATCGTCGCCTCCGGCCTGCTGATGGGGCTGCTCGGCATGGTGCGCACCTACGGCTGGGTCAACGCCGACAGCGCCCTGTTCGTCATGCTCGACATGTTCAGCTCGGCAGCCTTCATCATCCTGCCGATCCTCATCGGTTTTACGGCGGCGCGGGAGTTTGGCGGCAACCCCTATCTGGGGGCGACGCTCGGCGGCATTCTCACCCACCCGGCCCTGACCAACGCCTGGGGCGTGGCCGGGGGCTTCAAGACCATGGACTTCTTCGGCCTGGATGTCGCCATGATCGGCTACCAGGGCACCGTCTTCCCGGTGCTCTTGGCGGTCTGGTTCATGTCCCACCTGGAGAAGCAGCTGCGCAAGCGCATCCCTGACGCCCTGGATCTCATCCTCACCCCGTTTTTGACCGTCATCATCACCGGCTTCGTGGCACTGCTCTTCATCGGCCCCGCCGGTCGGGTGCTGGGGGATGGCATCTCGTTCGGTCTGAGCGCCCTCTATGAGCAGGCAGGCTGGCTGGCGGGTCTGGTGTTTGGCGGCACCTATTCGCTCATCGTCATCACCGGCATCCACCACAGCTTCCACGCCATCGAGGCGGGCCTGCTCACCAACCCGGCCATCGGCGTCAACTTCCTGCTGCCCATCTGGGCCATGGCCAACGTGGCCCAGGGTGGGGCTTGCCTCGCGGTCTACTTCAAGACCCGCGATGTGAAGATCAAGGCCATCACGGTGCCGGCGGCCATGTCCTGCCTGCTCGGCATCACCGAGGCGGCGATCTTCGGGGTCAACCTGCGCTACATCAAGCCCTTCCTGGCCGGTCTGTTCGGCGGGGCCTGCGGCGGCGCCTACGTGGTGGCGGCCAAGGTCGGCATGACGGCGGTGGGCCTGACCGGCATCCCGGGCATGGCCATCGTCCAGCCCATGAGCCTCATCCACTACGTCATCGGTCTGGTGATCGCCTTTGGCGCCGCTTTCGCCGCCTCCTACCTGCTCAAGTACAAGGTGGAGTGATGAAGGAAAGCCATCTCCTGAACCAGGTTGTCCGGTCCCTGCTGGCCGGACAGCTCAAGGCGGCGGCCGATCCCCATCGGCCCCGCTGGCATCTGGCAGCCCCGGTGGGGCTGCTCAACGATCCCAACGGCTTCATCGAGCACGACGGGCACTACCATCTTTTCTACCAGTGGAACCCGCTCGGTTGCGAGCACCGCAACAAGGGCTGGGGGCATGTCACCTCCACCGATCTGCTGCACTGGCAGCACGAGCCGGTGGCGCTGCTGCCCACCGAGGCCTATGAGAGCCACGGCTGCTATTCGGGCTCGGCGGTGAGCGATGAGCAGGGGCGTCTGACCCTCATCTACACCGGCAACGTCAAATACCCGGACGGCAGCCGCACCGCCTACCAGTGTCTGGCCCGCGCCGACGGTGCGGGGGGCTTTGCCAAGCTGGGCCCTGTGCTGGACCTGCCCGCAGGCTACAGCGGCCATGTGCGCGACCCCAAGGTGTGGCACGACGGTCGGCAGTGGCTGATGGTGCTGGGGGCCCGCACCCTGGACGATCGGGGGGAAGTGCTGCTCTATCGCGGTGATACCCTGGATGCCTGGACGCTGGTGGGCCCCATCGCCGGCAGCGGGCGCGGCGGTCTCGGGGAGTTTGGCTACATGTGGGAGTGTCCGGATCTCTTCCCCCTGGGAGATCGCCATGTGCTGATCAGCTGCCCCCAGGGGATTGCCCCGCAGGGAGAGGATTATCGCAACCTCTACCAGTGCGGCTGGCTGGTGGGCCACTTCGATGGGACGCATTTCGCCCACGGTGCCTTCCACGAGCTGGACAGGGGATTCGAGTTCTATGCCCCCCAGACTACCCAGGACAGCCAGGGGCGGCGCCTGCTGTTCGGTTGGCTGGGCTTGCCGGAGGAGAACGAGATGAGCCAGCCCACTCTCGAGCACGGCTGGATCCACCAGATGAGCTGCCCGCGGGAGCTGTTCTGGCAGGATGAGTGGCTCTGCCAGCGGCCGGTGGCTGAGCTGGGCGCCCTGAAAGGGGAGCAGACCCGCTTCGAGGGGGCGCCGGATGAGCTGCCTGCACTGGCCATCGACTCGGCCTGGCTCGATCTGGCGTTGTGCGGTGAAGGGCGCCTCGGGTTCGGGGCCGTGGTCGAGCTGTGCTGGCAGCCGGGGCGTCTTGTGCTGCGTCGCCAGAACTGGCAGAGCGGGGAGTGGGAGGAGCGAAGCGCCCCCTGGCTTGGGGGCAAGATCACCGTCTTGTGTGACCGCTCCAGCCTGGAGTGCTTCGTCGATGGCGGGCGCCAGAGCTTGTCGACCCGTTACTTCCCCGGCGAAAACCCAGTACTTTCCGCACGTTGCGGTGGTGATGGCAGCAAAATTTGCCTCGATCACTGGCCGCTGGCGACCTGCCTAGTACAATAGCCCGGTCTCAGTGTGCCGGGAGGTCAGGTGGAGAAGAAGAAACGGATCACGATTGCCCAGATAGCCACGCTTGCGGGGGTCTCCAAGGCCACCGCCAGTCTGGTTCTCAACGGCAAGAGTGCGGAATACCGCATCGCCGACGATACCCGCAAGCGGATCCAGGCGGTGGCGGACGAGTGCCACTATCAGCCGAGCATCCACGCCCGCTCCCTGCGGGAGGTGCGCAGCTACACCTGGGGGCTGGTGATCCCCGATCTCACCAACTTCGGCTTCGCCAGCATCGCCCGTGCCCTGGAGGCCCGCTGTCGGGAGGCGGGGATCCAGCTGCTCATCGCCTGCTCCGAGGATGACCCCACACTGGAGCAGCGGGTGGTGGACAACCTCATCAGCCGCCAGGTGGATGGCCTCATCGTCGCCTCCAGCGGCCACAGTGACGATATCTATGCCCGCATCCACGACCGCTTGCCGGTGGTGCAGCTCGACCGCCACATCGGTGAGTCGCGCCTGCCCATGGTGATCTCGGACGCCTGCAAGGCTACCGCCGAGCTGGTGCAGGATATGGCCGAGGATTGCGGGGAGGAGATCTACTACTTCGGCGGTCTGCTGGATCTCTCCCCCAGCCGCCACCGGCTGGCGGGTTACGAGCTCGGATTGCACCGGGCCGGGCTGGAGGCCACTTCAGACCGGGTCCGCCACCGTGACTACCAGCCGAGCTCGGGTTATCAGCTGATGTCTGAGCTGGTGGACGAACTCGGGGCACCGCCGAAGGGGCTTTTTACCGCCTCCTTCACCCTGCTGGAGGGGGTGCTGCGCTACCTCAACGAGGCGGAACTGATGGAGACCGGCATGCGCCTGTGTACCTTCGACGATCACGATCTGCTCGACTGCATCCCCATGCGCATCGATTCCGTGGCCCAGGATTGCCCGGCCCTGGCCCGGGCCGCCTTCGAGATGATGCAGCAACTCATCGCGGGCAATCCCCCAGCCCAGACCGCCCAGGTCATTAACCCCAGGGTGCGCTGGCGCAGCCGCCGTTAGGCACACGGCTTCCCTTTCCTGTGAAAAAGCCCCGCCGGATCCGGCGGGGCTTTTTCTGCTGCGCCTGGTATGAGGGCGTCAATCGGTGATGCTGGCCCGCCAGAAGATCTGCTTGATGTGAGGGTGCTCCCCGAGCGTGTTCATCAGGGCATCGAGCTTGGTGCCATCGATGGCGGTGGCGAGCAGCGCCGCCGAGATCTCGAGATCCTGATCGCCGAAGGGGGTGATGTCGAGCTCGCTCAGGGGGTAGTGGGCCTGCTCCAGCATCTGCTCGAGCCAGGGCAGCACCTCCTTCTGGTGAGCGCGGCCGATGAGAGCGGTCACGTGATAGGTCACTTCGGTGTCCATGTTGTCCACCGGGTCACGGTTTATCTGGTTGACCAGGGGGCGCAGCAGGGTGTTGGCGGCCAGCACGAAGAGGGCGCCGAGGATGGCCTCCAGGGCGAACCCGGCGCCGCAGGCGGCCCCGACCGCGGCCACGCCCCACAGGGTGGCCGCTGTGTTGATGCCCCGGATGTTGCCGGATTCCCGCATGATGACGCCAGCGCCGAGAAAACCGATGCCGGAGACGATGTAGGCCACCACGTGGACGACCCCGTAACTGCCGCCATGCAGGTCATAGATGCGCTGGGCCAGGTTGACGAACAGGGCCGCCCCCACGGCGACCAGCACGTTGGTGCGAAGGCCGGCGGTGCGCTGGCGGTACTGGCGCTCCAGGCCGACCAGGCTGCCCAGCACGAAGGCGAGCAGCAGGCTGGCCAGGGTGTCGAGCAGGGCGAGAAAATCGAGTTGTTGCCACATTCTCATGAAGGGTCTCCTTCTGGGGATGCCGACCAGCCTGCTCCCCCGGGTTGCGTGAGAGACGGGGGGCAAGGTCGACATCGTGGTGAATGCAAGGGCGCGACCCGCCTCCTGACGGGGCGGGATGGCGCAGAACAGGGAACAGGCCCTTCACGGTTGCCCGGGAAGGACCTCGCCTCATTCGAGGGTCAATGCCTGGTGGCGTCGTCCCCGGTGCGGGGGCGCAGTTCCCAGCGTACCGGGTGGACAGCCCCGACCTGGTGGATGAACTGCACCAGATAGCGGCGCTGGGGCGGCGTGCAGTAGAGGCTCAGCACCAGCACGCGGCCTTCACCGCGCCCGGGCTTCATGGACTGCAGGGGACTTAGTCCGGCCGGTTGCAGGGTGTGGCTCACCGCCGCCAGCACCTGCTCCATGTCGGCTCTGTCTTCGCAGCGGATGTGCAGCCGATAGAGGTGCTGACGCCGTCTGCCACGTTGCCAGAGTGGTCGCAGGCCCCGTCCCAGTCTGCTCAGCAGGGAAGGGGATTTGTCAGCGACAGGGTTGTTTGAAATCAAGCGCATAGCAGCCTCCTTTTGGGAAGCAGAAACTATGCAGGCAAGGTGTCGGGGGATGAGTCCGCGTCACCTGACGTCAAGTGTGAAAAGCGGGGAAAAGAGGGATCCACTTCTCGCAGGGTGGCGAGTCGCGGCAGAGAAAAACCTGCGGCTAGCTCGCGACCAGGGTGCCGACGACGAGGGTCGGCGTGCGTCTGTCACTTGATGAGTTGCCCACCGATGGTCTCCGCTAGTGATAAAGAGGCGACATGGTAGCCGATACGGCGGCCTGGGTAAACCCCGAGCCCTTGATAGCAACATATTGAAACATAATAAAAAAGAGATGAAAGCGCCGGTAAAGGGAGCCCTCTTCCCTTCACCGGCGGGCCCTTGGGGGGTTACCGGGTCTTGTCGATGCCCAGGTATTTGAGCATCAGTTTTTCATAGATGGGTTCGGTGTCGCCCACCTGCATCTTGTGCAGGAAATACTTCTCGAACGCTATCTTGGCCAGGTGGACCCACTTTCCTTTCTTGAACCAGGCGACGTTGCGCGGCGGGATCTGCGGCATGGCCACGAAGGCGGCCCCTGTGTCCCCCATGTCCGCCAGACAGATGGCATTCCACACCGCCCGGGTGACCGGGGGCTGGCCGTCCAGCTCCGCCTTGATGTTGTGGCTCAGGGTGCGCACCATGGCTTCGATCATGTAGCCGGTCTTGGGCACCCCGGTCGGGACCGGCGTCTTGTGCTGGGGCGGGATGGCGATGCAGACCCCGGCGGCGTAAATCTGCGGGAAGACTGGGTTGCGCTGGTGTTCGTCGACGATGACGAACCCGCGGGGATTGACCAGCCCCTCGAGGCCCCGCAGGGGGCTGATGCCGGCGAAGGCCGGCAGCATCATGGCATGCTTGTAGGGGAGGCTGTGGGTGCGCTTGACGTTGCCATCTTCATCCAGCTCCTCCACCGTCATCACCCCATCCCTGGCCGCCACGGTGCGGGCATTGCAGATCCATTGCATGTCGCGCATGCGCAGCTCGCTCTCCAGCATGCCCTTGGAATCCCCCACGCCGTTGAGGCCGAGGTGACCGATGTAGGGTTCGCTGGTGACGAAGGTCATGGGCACGTCCTTTCTCACCTTCTTGTCGCGCAGGTGGCGATCGAGGATGAAGGCGTATTCGTAGGCCGGGCCGAAGCAGGAGGCGCCGGGCATGGCACCGACGATCACCGGACCCGGTTCGTCGAGCAGCCCGTTGACACTGTGCAGGCACTCCTCTGCGTGGGAGAGGGTGCAGACGCTGGCGGTGCCGCCCGCCGTCGGGCCTGCTCCCTGCACCTCTTCAAAGGCGAGTGCGGGGCCGGTGCAGAGCACCAGAAAGTCGTAGTGCAGGTGCTGGCCATCGGAGAGGCGGATCTGCTGTTCGAGGGGTTGCAACCCGGTCAGGGCGGCGTGGATGAAGCGGATCCCCTTCTTCTTCACATGAGGCTCTATGGGGAGGGAGATATCCTTGCGCTCTCGCCACCGGACCGCAATCCACGGGTTCGAAGGGTTGAATTCAAAGTCAGGTTTGTCGTTCACCAGGATGACGTCGTGCTGCTTGCCGAGTTCGGCCTTGAGCTCGTAGGCGGCCGACATGCCCCCCAACCCTGCCCCGATGATGATGATGGTTGCCATAATGAGCCTCCGCTCTATTACACGGCTCCTGTGAGCCAATATGTCCGCCTGCCTACTTGAGCCCCATTCGCCTGAGCACGGCGGCGGCGGGACAGAACCCGGTGAACGCGCTCTGGATCAGGTTGACCCCGACAAAGACGCTCAACCAGACAAAGCCCGGGTGGACCCAGGCCGTGAGCAGCAGCGACAGCAGCAACATGCCACCTGCGACCACTCTGACTCCGTTATCGACGGTCATTTCTCGTCTCCTTTTGTTTAGTGATTGCTAATTTAGAGTTGTTTTATACAATAGAACAAATATCAGCAATTGCTAATTTAATCTTATGAGCCACTTCGACGAGATGAACCGACATGCGACAGCCGCCGCCGGCCTGCTCAAGGCGCTGGCTCATCCCGAACGCCTGATGGTGCTCTGCCAGCTGGTGGAAGGGGAGAAGGGGGTCGGGGAGCTGCTGGCCCACAGCCAGCTCGGGCAGTCGGCCTTCTCCCAGCAACTGTCGGTATTGAAGCGCCAGGGCCTTATCCGCTCGCGCAAAGTCTCCCAGCAGATCTACTACTCCCTGGTGAGCGAGGCGGCGGCCGATGTGCTGGCGGCGCTGCAAACCCATTTTTGTCACTCAGATGAGGAAATTCGATGATGGAAAGCCAATGGCTGCTCTCGTTGGGGGGCGGCATGCTGGCGGGGCTCTCGGCCCTGATCCTGATGTTGTTCAACGGCCGGGTGGCCGGGATCAGCGGCATTCTGGCCGGTGCAATGCAGTACAAGACCCCCTGGAGGGTGCTGTTTCTGCTGGGATTGGGACTGGGGGCCTGGCTGGCGCTGACCCTGGGTTGGGCCACCATGCCCGCCTTTGATGCCTTGCCCGGCTGGCCCGTGGTGCTGCTGGCCGGCCTGCTGGTGGGCATCGGCACCCGTCTTGGCAATGGCTGCACCAGCGGTCACGGCATCTGCGGCATGGGGAGGCTGTCGACGCGCTCCGTGGTGGCGACGCTCACCTTTATGGGGATGGGCGTGGCGACCGTGTTCTTTACTCACCACATGTTTTGACGGGTTGATTGCCATGAAATTGCTGACAAGTCTGTTTGCGGGTCTGTTGTTCGGGCTGGGAATGGCCCTCTCCGGGATGATGGATCCGGCGCGGGTCACCGGGTTTCTCGATCTGGCCGGTGCCTGGGATCCCAGCCTGGCCTTCGTGATGGGAGGGGCCCTGGCTGTCTTCATGCCGGGCTACTTCCTGCTGGTGAAACCCCGTCGTCTGAGCCTGCTGGGGGAGCCCATGGCCCGGGTTCCCGCTCCCGTGCTGGATCGCCGCCTGATTGGCGGGGCCGCACTGTTCGGGATCGGTTGGGGCCTGGTCGGCATCTGTCCAGGGCCTGCCTTGAGTCTCATTTCCAGCGGACAGCCCATGATATTGTTGTTCATCGGGGCTATGGCGGCCGGGATCCTGCTGGTGGACAAGGTCTGGAACAGGGTGCTGGAGAAGGCTCGCCAGCACCGTATTGCCTGAGTTTTCAAGGTGCCCATGAGCCAGGGAAGGAGAATCATGATGAACACAATCCGGTTGCTGGTGACCACCCTGCTGGTCATGACATCCACCCTGGTGGCGGCCGAGGAGGCCAAGGGGTCGCTGACGCTGACCCCGCAGCGCGTCACCGACTGGCTCACCCTGAGCGGTACCGTGAGCGCCATTCATCAGGGGACTGTCGCGGCCCAGACCAGTGGCCGGGTCTCCCGCATGCTGGTGGATGTGAACGACGAGGTACAGGCCGGGCAGCCCCTGCTCGAGATAAGCGGCAAGGAGCAGTCTGCCGCCGTGACCGGCGCCGAGGCGCGGGTGGCCAGGGCCCAGGCCCAGCAGGTGGAGGCCGAGCGCCAGCTCACCCGTTATCAGGCCCTCATCGCCAAGGGGGTGATCACCCGGGCCCAGCTCGACAACGCCCAGGCAACGGATCGGGCCGCCCGCGCCGAGGTCAATGCCGCCGAGGCCGCCCTCATCCAGGCCCGGGAAGCCTACGGCTATACCCGTATCCTCGCCCCCTACGCCGGGGTGGTGACCAGGCGGCTGGTGGAGCTGGGGGAGACGGTGGCCCCCGGTACGCCGCTGCTATCCGGTTTCTCCCTGGGCGAGCTGAGGGTGGAGCTGGAGCTGCCCCAGTCCGCACTGGCTCTCGCCGGCCAGCCGTCGGATGTGCAGGTGCTGCTGCCCGGTGGCAAGGCCGTGACTCCCGTCAAGCTGACCCGCTTCAACTACGCCGACAGCCAGAGCCACAGTTTCCGGCTGCGCCTCGATCTGCCGCCGAACACGGCAGGGGTGCTGCCTGGCATGTGGCTCAAGGTGCAGCTCAAACAGGGTGAGCGTCAGGTGTTGCAAGTGCCGGAGCCCGCCCTGCTGCGGCAGGGGGAGTTCAACGGCGTCTACCTCAAAGAGGGGGAGGGCTGGGCCCTGACCCCGGTGCGGGTCGGCCACTGCGAGGCTGGGCTGTGCGAGGTCCTGGCGGGTCTCAAGGGCGGTGACACCCTGGCCCCCGATGCCTGGACCCGTCAACAGGAGGTGCCCCATGAGTAGCGATCTGAACGACAACCATGGCCACCTGGGGCCGGCGGGTCGGCTGGCGGCCCTGTTTCAGGGCTCGGCCATCACCCCGCTGCTGGCGCTGGTGGGGCTCTTGCTCGGCCTCTTTGCCGTGCTGGTGACCCCCAAGGAGGAGGAGCCCCAGATCGATGTCACCTTCGCCGACGTCTACATTCCCTTCCCGGGCGCCAGCCCGGCAGAGGTGGAATCCCTCGTCACCACCCCTGCCGAGCAGGTGGTCTCCCAGATAAAGGGGATAGATACCCTCTACTCCTTCTCCCAACCCGATGGTGCCCTGCTGGTGGTGGTGTTCAAGGTAGGCGTGAGCCGGGAGCAGGCCATCGTGGATCTCAACAACCAGCTCGACTCCCATCGAGACTGGCTGCCCCAGGGGCTGGGGGTGGGTCAGCCACTGGTAAAACCCCGGGGGATCGATGATGTGCCCATCGTCAGTCTGACCCTCTGGAGCAAGCAACTGGGGGCCCCCGATCTGACCCGGGTCGCCCACGAGCTGGAGACCGAACTCAAGCGCATTCCCGGTACCCGGGACATCTACAGCCTGGGGGGACAGCGCGCCGTTCTGCGGGTGATCCCGGACCCGGCGGCCCTCAGCGCCCATGGCATCAGTTGGGGCGAGCTGAGCCAGCGACTTGCGGCCGCCAACCGGGTGGGCAGCGAGCAGGCCGTGGTGCAGGATAACCGGGAAATCAAGGTGCAGGTGGGGCAGTTCCTGCAAAGCGAGCAGGAGGCCCGCGAGCTGGTGGTAGGGTTGCACGACGGCAAGCCCGTCTATCTCGGTGAGGTGGCCCGGGTGGCGCTTGGGGAAGAGACCCCGGTCCAGCGCAGCTGGATGGGGCAGGGGCAAGCCAGCTACCCGGCGGTGACCCTGGCCATCGGCAAGCAGCCGGGGCAGAACGCGGTGGAGGTGGCCAAGCGGGTGGAAGAACGGGTCGAGAGCCTCAAGAATCGACTCATCCCGGCTGGCGTCGAGGTGACGGTGACCCGTGACTACGGCGTCACCGCCGAGACCAAATCCAACACCCTCATCGGCAAGCTCATTTTTGCCACCACGGCGGTGGTATTGCTGGTGCTGGTGAGCATGGGGTGGCGCGAGGCGCTGGTGGTGGGGGTCGCCATCGTCATCACCCTGGCGCTGACCCTGTTTGCCAGCTGGGCGTGGGGCTTTACCCTCAACCGGGTGTCCCTCTTTGCGCTGATCTTCTCCATCGGCATCCTGGTGGATGACGCCATCGTCGTGGTGGAGAACATCCACCGCCATCGTGGCCTGGGCAAGGGTTCCCTCAAGGATCTCATTCCGGGCGCGGTGGACGAGGTGGGGGGGCCGACCATTCTGGCGACCCTGACCGTCATCGCGGCCCTGCTGCCCATGGCCTTCGTCAGCGGCCTGATGGGCCCCTACATGAGCCCCATCCCCATCAATGCCAGCATGGGGATGCTCATCTCCCTGCTGGTGGCCTTTATCTTCTCCCCTTGGCTGGCGAGCCATTTGCTCAAGGGGGAGGCGCACGGTGCCCACGGCGAGGCCAAGGCCGGGCTCTTTCACCGGCTGATGACCCCCTTTCTGATGGGGGCGGGTGCCAGGAGAGCGAGACATAAGCTTTGGCTGGTCATTCTGCTGCTGGTGGCGGGGGCGGCTGCCATGCCGGTGGTGCAGTGGGTGGTGCTCAAGATGCTCCCCTTCGACAACAAGTCTGAATTCCAGCTGGTGCTCGACATGCCGGAGGGGGCGACCCTGGAGCAGACCGAGCGCACCCTGCTGGCGGTGGGTCGGGAGCTCGCCAGGGTGCCCGAGGTGAAGGATTACCAGATCTACGCTGGCACCGCCGCCCCCATCAACTTCAACGGGCTGGTGCGCCACTACTTCATCCGCAGCGGCGCCAACGTGGGGGACATCCAGGTCAATCTGGTGGACAAGCATGAACGGGATCGCAGCAGTCACGAGATTGCCCGGTCGGTGCGTGCGCCCTTGCAGGCCATCGCCAGTGCGGCAGGGGGCAACCTCAAGGTAGTGGAGGTGCCCCCGGGACCGCCTGTCTGGTCACCCATCGTCGCGGAAGTGTATGGCCCGACGCAGGCCGCCCGTGAAGCCGCTGCCCGCGCCGTACAGGCCCGCTTTGTGGCCACGGCGGATCTGGTGGACGTGGACATCTATCTGACCGACCCCCAGCCCAAGTGGCGGCTGGTGGTGGATCGCGCCCAGGCGGCCCTGCTCGGGGTCGATCTCGGGGATCTGGTGAACACCCTCAATGGCGGGGTGGGTTATCAGAATGCGAGCTGGCTGCAAGGGCAAGGCGCCAAGTATCCGGTACCGATCCGCATCGAGCTCGCCCCCGGTGACAAGCGGGATCTGACCGGCATCCTGGCTCTCAAGGTACGCAGCCAGAGCGGCCAGCTGGTGCGGGTCTCCGAGCTGGTGAGCCGTCGTGACGAGGTGGCCCCCAGCTACCTCATGCACAAGAACATGCAGCCCATGGTGATGGTGGTGGCTGACATGGGCGGCCATACCGACAGCCCGCTCTACGGCATGTTTGCCGCCGGTGCCGACATCTCGCTGCCACAGTATTACGTGCATCAGCCCGACAAGCTGGGGGAGGTGGCGCTCTTGTGGGACGGGGAGTGGAAGATAACCTACGAGACCTTCCGCGACATGGGGCTAGCCTACGGAGTGGGGATGATCCTCATCTACCTGCTGGTGGTGGCCCAGTTCCGCTCCTATCTGGTGCCGCTCATCATCATGGCCCCCATTCCGCTCACCCTCGTCGGGGTGATGCCGGGTCACGCCCTGCTGGGGGCCCAGTTCACCGCCACCTCGATGATCGGGATGATTGCGCTGGCCGGGATCATCGTGCGCAACAGCATCCTGCTGGTGGATTTCATCGAGCAGCAGCGGGCGAGTGGCGTGGCGTTCGAGCAGGCGGTGATCGAGGCGGCGCAGGTGCGAGCCAAACCCATCATGCTGACGGCGCTGGCGGCCATGATGGGGGCGCTTTTCATCCTGGATGACCCCATCTTCAATGGCCTCGCCATCAGCCTTATCTTCGGGATCCTGGTTTCCACCCTGCTCACCCTGGTGGTGATCCCGCTGCTCTACTACAGCCTGCTTGTTCGCCGAAGTCAGAGGTAAACACAGGGGGCACGTGCCCCCTGTTTTCTGGCATCACACCGCCTCGCGGGCATCGCAGGTTTTCATCAGGGGGAAATAACGGCGATCCGCCTGGCTCATGTGACCCACGACCAGCTCCTGGATGATGAAGTTGAGCAGGGCGTCGTTGCCAAGGGTGCCCGCCTGTGCGGCCGCCATCAGCTGACCGGCTTTTTTCAGCAGATGCTGGTGCTCCTGGCGATGGGCCGCCAGCTCCTCATAGCCATATTGCGCGAGGACTTGCTCTTCGAGGAGGAAGTGCTGGCGCGCCATCTCGAATATCTGCGCCATGTCTGCCAGCAAGGCATCCGGATGGATGCCGGGATCCTGCATGTGCTCGAGCAAGCGGTTGGCCAGCAGGTAGAGCTGGCGGTGGTCCGCATCGATGCGGGGGTGGCCGCATGCGTGGGCGGGCTGCCATTGTAGGGTGCCGGGGAGGGGATCCTGCCCGGTGGAAAACAGGCAGACCCTGCCCCTGCCATGGTGCTTGGCTTGATACATGGCCTGATCGGCGTGGTGCATCAGGGTCTTGGGGTCGGTGCCGTGATCCGGATAGAGGGCGACCCCTATGCTGCCGGAGATACGCAGCGCCTGCTGTTCAAGCTGGAAGGGGTGATGCAGGCAGTGGTGCAGCTTGTCGGCGACCGCGAGGCCTGAGGCATCCGTATCGGGCAGCATGATCACGAACTCGTCCCCCCCAAGGCGTGCCACCAGGTCTTCTTCCCTGACGCACTCCCCCATGCGCTCGGCCACCAGCTTGAGCAGCAGGTCGCCAGTTTCGTGGCCGAAGGTGTCATTGATGGGCTTGAAGTGGTCGAGATCGATGAAGACCAGGGCCAGGGGCTGCTGTGGAGCCTGCTCCAGGGTCTCCTTGAGCCGCTGTTGCAGCAGGCGGCGGTTGGCCAGGCCGGTGAGGGGGTCATAGAAGGCGAGGCGGCGCATCATCTCCTCCCGGGCCGAACGTTCGGTGACATCCCGGGTCACCCCCAAAATGGCGTCCGGTCTTGTGCTGGTGCTGCCGTGCAAGGTGGTGACCGTCTCGATGGTCACCAGATGACCCTGCTTGTGGCGCAGCTGGGAGTGGATGACGCACCGGGTCTGCCCATGATCCCCCCGTTGCCAGGCCTCGAGGGAGGCGGTGATGCCGTCGCGAAGCTGTTTCCAGGACTCATCGGGGAGCAGCTGGCGCAGGGAGAGGGCAAAGAGTTCGGCGGGTTCATAGCCGCTCAGGGATGCGATGGCGGGGCTGATGTAACGAAAACGCAGGCTATTGGTATCCATGGTCCAGATCACGTCGCCGCTGTTCTCCGCCACGAAGCGGTAGTGCTGCTCGCGCTGTGCCAGTTCCCGGGTGAGCCGCTGTCGGTCACTGGCCTCTTCCCGCAGACGCAGATAGAGGTGCAGGAAGACGCCGAGCAGGGCCAGCAGGGAGAAAGAGATCAGCATGGCGATGGCCACGCTCCTGTCGAGCAGTTGGCGCTGCTGACGAAGGCTCGCCTGGGTACTGTTGTAGAGGAAGGAGGTGAGGTTGGGCACCGCCTTGATCATCCCGGCCTCCTGGTAGGTGCGGGCGATCTGCTGCCAGCGATCCTGCTGCATGTAACCGGGCTCGATGATGTCGGGCTGCATCAGGGCCCGGGTTTCACGGGCCTCGAAGGCGAGCGCCTCGCGCCCGGCCCCGCTGGGGTAGTGCTCCAGGATCAGGTTGATCATCTCCTCGGGATGATCCATGGCATAGCGCCACCCCTTGAGGCTGGCCTGCAAGAAGCGCTGGACCCGCTCCTGCTGGTTGATGACCTCACTCTCCGAGGTGAAGAGGTTGTCTCCGTAGAAGTCGTAACCGATGTCGCGGGGGCTGAACACCCGGAAGGGAATGCCCAGTTGCTGCAGGGTGAAGGGCTCGGTTGTGCTGTAGGCGCTGATGACGTCCGCCTCGCCCCTCAGCAGTGCCTGTACCCCCCGCTCGTAGGGCAGGGTCTCCCACTTCCGGCTGCGGGTGTAGCGATGCAGGTAGGTGAGCAGCTCGTTGGAGCCGGGTTCGAGCATCAGCCGCTTGTTGGCCAGATCGCCCGGGGTCTGGATATCCGGCCGCTCCAGGGTGATGAGCATCAGGGGGGAGTGCTGCAACATGGCGGCGAGCACCACCACAGGGCGACCTGCTGCCCGGGCCAGCAGCAGATCGCTGCCGCGGATGCCGAACTGGGCGCGACCCGTGGTGACTTCATTGATGACGTCGGTGCCCGGCCCCGCCTCCCGCAGGGTGACCTGCAGGCCGGCCTCCCGGTAGAACCCCTTGGCGATGGCGGCGTAGTAACCGGCAAACTGGAACTGGTGCTGCCAGGGAAGCTGCAGGATGACGCGCTCATCCGCCCTGAGGTGAGCCGTGGTCAGGGTGGCAATCATCACCCAGAAGGGCAGAAGCCAGCGTACAGGCTGGCGAGATGCATCGGACTCCGTCATACCGCTGTTCTCTCGGGAGGTGCTCTTCTGGCTAGAGTCAAACAATTTCCTGTTATTCGCAAGGGGAGCAAGCCCCAATAAGATGGGGCGCGGGAGGCATTAAAAGTCATTTTTGTGTCATTCATCACGTCAATGGGCGTCACGGCTCATTTTGAAACCTTGTTGACTCGTCACCGGCCCGGTGACAAGGGCATTAGGTGTCATTCCAAGAGGGATGGCTGCCGCCTCTCTTCTCGCCTGTTAATGACAAACTGCGTGTTTTCGGCAATTCCCTCTTATCTTCTCCTGTCGTATCAGAAGTTGATGCTCTTGTCCGTATCGGGTGTCGACCTGTGGCGGTCGGGGGACGCCTTCCTTCGTTCAGGGTGGTATGGTAGTCATCCGTTTCCTGTTTCCCGAGAAGGTCCTGTCATGTCTTCCTTGCGCCTGCTGCTCTCCGACTCCCACGATCCCCTGTTCAACCTCGCGGTGGAGGAGTGCATCTTTCGCCAGATGGACCCGGCCCAGCGGGTGCTGTTCCTGTGGCGCAACGACAATACGGTGGTGATAGGCCGGGCCCAGAACCCCTGGAAGGAGTGCAACACCCGCCGCATGGAAGAGGACGGGGTGACCCTGGCCCGGCGCAGCAGCGGGGGCGGCGCCGTGTTCCACGACCTTGGCAACAGCTGTTTCACCTTCATGGCGGGCAAGCCCGGCTATGACAAGAGCGTCTCCACCGCCATCGTCATTGATGCCCTCGCCAGACTCGGCGTGAGTGCTTTTGCCTCCGGGCGCAACGACCTGCTGGTGGCGACCCCGGACGGGGATCGCAAGGTGTCGGGTTCGGCCTACCGGGAGACCCATGATCGCGGCTTTCACCACGGTACCCTGCTGCTGGATGCCGATCTCGGCCGCCTCGCCCACTACCTCAATCCCGACCCCAAGAAGCTGGCGGCCAAGGGTATCAGCTCGGTGAGAAGCCGGGTGGCGAACCTTGGCGAGCTGTTGCCTGGCCTGGGTCATGAGCAGGTGGTGCAGGCCCTGTGCGACGCCTTCTTTGCCCATCACGGTGAGGTGGTGCCGCCCGAGCACATCTCCCCCGAGCGGATGCCCGACCTGCCCGGCTTTGCCGAGACCTTTGCCCGCCAACGCAGCTGGGAGTGGAACTTCGGCCATGCTCCCGCCTTCAGCCACCTGCTGGAGGAGCGCTTCCCCTGGGGCGGGGTCGAGCTTCATTTCGACGTGGAGAAGGGGGTGATAGGACGGGCACAGATCTTCAGCGACACCCTGGACCCTGCGCCCCTGGATGACCTGGCCGCACGCCTGCCCGGGGTGGCCTATCGTCCCGAGGCCATCGACGAGTTGCTGCGTCAGTGGCGGGCGACGTTTTCGGCCAACCCCGAGCTGGAAGGATTCTCGGCATGGCTGCTGACCGCCCTGCGCTGACCTTGCCCATGCCCAGGATCACAAGATGAACAGGGGAAAAGAGGGGAGAGGGGGCACGGCGCCCGTCAGGGCGCCAACATGACAAAAAGTAGGGCAGATCATTAGTTATTGTCTCTGTTGATAGAGGTGTCACTGGAGTATAAAAACCGCACCTCAGCAGTATCAATGGTATAAAAATGAATCACTTGGTCTATCTGAAAGATGAGGGCGTCAACGCCGTCTCCCCCGAATTCGCCCGCCGTTTTGCCACCGTCAAAGCCCACTTTTTCTCACGCAACCCCGACCTCTGGCCGGTCTTTCGCGAGCCCGGCTTTGCCACCCTCAACGAGTTTCGCGCCCGTGGACTGGCGCCGGATGCGCGGCTCAATGCCTGGCCCGATGGTCGCGCCCGTCTGGCGGATCTCTGCGAAACCATGCCGGTGCCAGCCACCATGCGCACGCCGGGGGAGCCCATGGCGGAGCTGCTGTTTGCCGGCGCCTTGTCAAAGGATTGGGAGAACCCCTCCAGCGTCGAGAACGTCATCACCATGTCGGCGGATCCAGCCATCTATGGCGCCCAGATGGGTATTCTGGCCAATCCCAACCTGGTCTACTCCGAATACGCCGGGGTGGCCGAGGAGCTGGAGAAGAAGGTGGTGCGCCAGATAGCGCTGCTGGCGGGTTACGACCCGGCCCGCGCCACCGGCATCTTCACCCAGGGGGGGACCTTCTGTAACCTCTACGGCTACCTGCTCGGCATCCGCAAGAGCCTGCCACAGGCCAAGCACAAGGGGCTGGGCCACTATCAGGATTACCGCATCATCAACTCTCAGGGCGGCCACTACTCCAACATCACCAACCTCTCCCTGCTCGGGGTGGACATAGAGAACAAGACCATCCGCATCCAGGTGGGTGAGAACAACGACATCGATCTCGACCACCTCGAGCGTACCCTGACCGCCTGCTTCGCCCTTCATCACGTGGTGCCCACCATCATGCTCACCATGGGCACCACCGACACCTTCGGGGTGGATAGGGTCAAACCCGTGGTCGAGCTGCGGGATCGCCTCTGCGAGCGGTTCGAGGTGGCGGTCAGGCCCCACATCCACGTCGACGCCGCCATCGGCTGGTCGATGATCTTCTTCCTGGACTACGACTTTGCCGCCAACCCGCTGGCCATCAACGCCGCCACCCTGGCGGGGATCGAGCGCAACGTGAGCCGCTTCGCCGAGCTCAGATATGCCGACTCCTTCACCGTCGACTTCCAGAAGTGGGGCTATGTGCCCTACACCTCCAGCCTGGTGATGATCAAGGAGCAGAGCGATCTCAAGGCGATGGAGAACGACCCGGAGAACTTCTCCTACTTTGAGCGGGACATTCAGGGTCAGACCCACCTGCAGTCCACCATCGAGTGTTCCCGGGGGGCGAGCGGCCTGTTCGGTGCCTATGCGGCCCTCAACTACCTGGGGGTGGAGGGCTATCGCACCGTGCTGGCCCACTGCCTGCAAAACGCCAACTACTTCCGCTTCCGGTTAAGCCAGCTCGGCAACGTCAAGCTGGTGGCCCAGGAGAACCAGGGGCCCAGTGTCGGCTTCAAGATCTACAACCCCGAGTGGGTACAGGACCCCGAGGCGGAGTTCGCCTTCGAGCTGGCCCGCAGCCCGGATGCGGCCTACAAGGCGCGGCTGGCCCGCAACACCGAGTATCACCGCAGCCTGTTCAAGGGACGCGGCAAGGTGGGGCTCTACACCAACTGGGTGGAGGCGGTGGCGCACTCGGAATACGACGAGCGCGGCAAGTATTCCTACATCGCCGGCGAGAAGGCGGTCTTTATGAACCCCGCCTGCGGCCGCGAACAGATCGACGCCTTTATCGCGCATATTCGTGGCTGAAATAGCCACATGTTGTGATGTCATAAATAAAGACGGCGGGATGATCCCGCCGTCTTTTATTGAAATGACTCCGCTTACTGTTTCTGGATGGCGGTCACGGTGAGCTTGCCGGCCGGATTCTCGGCATGAAAGCGCACCGTATCCCCCACCTTCAGATCCTTGAGCAGGGCCGGATCGGCCACTCGAAACACCATGGTCATGGGGGGCATCTTGAGGTTGGTGATCGCTTCGTGCCTGATCCCCAGCTTGCCATTCGCGGCATCAAGGTGGGTGATGGTCCCCTTGATCAGGGTCTGCTCGGTTTGCATGGCGGCCATGCCGTGGCCCTCATGGTTCATCCCCTCCATTTGCGCCATGTCGTGCCCCTGGTGGTTCATCATCTCCTCTGCCTGCAGGCTGGTGTGGGTGGCAAGGCCGAGCAGCAATGTCAGGGTCAACGTCTTGTAATTCATGATCTTTTCCTCGTCGTTTATTCAAAGTCGGTGGTGAAGTTGGGTCAATCGGCTTGCCGGGTTTCGGTCTTGCCAAGGCTGCGGCTGCGCCACAGGTAGTAGGCGGCGGGCAGTACCAAGAGGGTCAGACCTAAGGCGCTCACCATGCCGCCAATCATGGGGGCGGCGATACGCTGCATCACCTCGGAGCCGGTGCCTTGGCTCCACATGATGGGCAAAAGGCCGGCAATGATGGTGACCACCGTCATCATTTTGGGGCGCAGGCGCAGGGCGGCGCCGTGGATCACCGCCCGGTGCAGGCCCGCCTGGTCCGGCTTGCCGCTGGCAACGAGCTCGTCCCAGGCGTGGTTGAGGTAGACCAGCATCAGGACGCCGGTCTCCACCGCCACCCCGGCCAGGGCGATAAAGCCCACTCCCACCGCCACCGAGAGGTTGAAGTCGAGCAGCCAGAGGGTCCAGATCCCGCCCACTACCGCCAGCGGCAGGGTGGTGAGAATGAGCAACACCTCCTGGAAGCGGCGAAACGCCAGATAGAGCAGCAGCACTATGATGGCGACGGTGAGCGGCACCACGTAGGCGAGGCGCGCCTTGGCCCGCTCCATGTACTCATATTGGCCGGACCAGGTGAGGGCGTAGCCCGCCGGCAGCACCAGCTGCTTGTCCACCTCGGTCTTGGCCTCTGCCACAAAAGAGCCGATGTCGCGGCCGCGAATGTCCACGTAGACCCAGCCGTTGAGGCGCGCGTTTTCACTGCGCAGCATGGGCGCCTCATCGCTGATGTAGACCCGGGCCACGTCCGCCAGCGCGATACGAGCGCCACTCGGAGTGACCACCGGCAACAGCTCGAGGCTCGCCACCGAGTCGCGATAGCTCTGGGGGTAGCGCAGGTTGATGGGGTAACGCTCGCGCCCCTCGATGGTCTGGCCCACCTCCATGCCGCCCACTGCGGTGGCGAGCACCGCCTGCACGTCGGCGATATTGAGGCCGTAGCGGGCCGCCTTGAGCCGGTCTATGTCCACCTTCACATAGCGGCCGCCCGCTACCCGCTCGGCGTAGACCGATGAGGCGCCCTCCACCTTGCCGATGATCTGTTCCAGCTGCTGGCCGAGCTGCTGGATCACCTTGAGATCGGGCCCCGCTATCTTGATGCCGACCGGGGTCTTGATGCCGGTGGCCAGCATGTCGATGCGGGTCTTGATGGGGGGCACCCAGGCGTTGGTGAGACCGGGGAAGCGGATGAGGGAGTCTAGCTCCTCCTTGAGCTTTTCCGGGGTCATGCCGGGGCGCCATTGGTCGCGTGGCTTGAGCTGGATGCTGGTCTCCATCATCACCAGGTCTGCAGGGTCTGTGGCCGATTCGGCGCGCCCCGCCTTGCCGAACACGTTCTGCACCTCGGGCACGGTGCGAATGAGCTTGTCGGTCTGCTGCAAAATCTCCCGCGCCTTGCCCACCGAGATATTGGCCGCTGTGGTGGGCATATACATGATATCCCCCTCATCGAGCGGCGGTATGAACTCAGAGCCCAGGTACTTGAGCGGCCAGAAGCCCGCCACCGTCACCACGGCGGCGATGGCCAGGGTGGTTTTCGGGCGGGCCAGGACGGCCTTGAGCAAAGGCACATAGCCCTGGCTCAGCCAGCGGTTGAGCGGGTTGGCCTGCTCCGCCAGCACCTTGCCACGGATGAAGTAACCCATGATCACCGGTACCAGCGTGATGGCGAGCCCGGCCGCCGCCGCCATGGCATAGGTCTTGGTGTAGGCGAGGGGGTGGAACATCCGCCCCTCCTGCGCCTCCAGCGCGAACACCGGCAGGAAGCTGATGGTGATGATCAGCAGGGAGAAGAAGATGGCGGGCCCCACCTCTATGCTCGCCGCGGTGATGATGCGCCAGCGGTTCTTGTCGGTGAGCGCCTCTCGCTCCATGTGTTTGTGGACGTTCTCGATCATCACGATGGCGCCATCCACCATGGCGCCGATGGCGATAGCGATGCCGCCGAGCGACATGATGTTGGCGTTGATCCCCTGCAGGTGCATCACGATAAAGGCGGTCAGGATGGCGATGGGCAAGGAGATGACCACCACCAGCGACGAGCGCAGGTGGAACAGGAAGGCGAGGCAGACCAGCACCACCACCGCGAACTCCTCCACCAGCTTGCCGGAGAGGTTGTCGATGGCGCGCTGGATAAGGTCGGAGCGGTCGTAGACGGTGATCACCTCCACCCCCTCCGGCAGGCTGCTTTTCAGCTCCGCCAGCCGTGCCTTGACCCCGTCGATGGTGTGCTGGGCATTCTCGCCATAGCGCATGACGATAATGCCGCCCACCACTTCCCCCTCACCGTTGAGCTCGGCCAGACCGCGCCGGCTCTGGGGGCCGGTGACTACATCCGCCACGTCACCCAGCAGCAGTGGGGCGCCGCGCACATTGGTACCGAGCGGGATCTGCTTCAGATCCTCGACGCTCTTGAGATAGCCGTTGGAACGCACCATGTACTCGGCTTCCGCCATCTCGATGACGGACGCGCCGATCTCCTGGTTGCCCTGCTTGATGGCGGTCTCGATTAGGGAGAGCGGGATGCCGTAGGCGCGCAGCTTGTCCGGGTCGACCCGCACCTGATACTGGCGCACCATGCCGCCGACGGTGGCGACCTCGGAGACCCCCTCCACCGTCTGCAGCTCGTACTTGAGGAACCAGTTCTGCAGGGAGGTGAGCTCGCTGAGGTCATGCTTGCCGGTTCTGTCCACCAGCGCGTACTGATAGACCCAGCCCACCCCGGTGGCATCGGGGCCGAGCTGGGGGCGGGCGGAGGCGGGCAGGTTGGGGGCAACCTGGCTCAAATACTCCAGCACCCGGGCGCGGGCCCAGTAGAGGTCGGTGTTGTCGTCAAACAGCACATAGACGAAGGAGTCTCCGAAGAAGGAGTAGCCGCGCACCGTGGTGGCCCCCGGCACCGCCAGCATGGCGGTGGTGAGCGGGTAGGTCACCTGATCCTCCACCACCTGGGGTGCCTGGCCCGGATAGGCCGTCTTGATGATCACCTGCACGTCGGAGAGATCCGGCAGGGCATCCACCGGAGTTTGCTTGACCGACCAGAGCCCCCAGGCGGTGAGCATGAGGGTCAATAGCAGCACCAGAAAGCGGTTGCCCACTGACCAGCGAATAATTGACGGGATCATGATTGGGCTCCTTGCTCATTGGGTGCAGAGAGCTGAGCCGGTTTGTCGGCAAGGTAGCAAATGATGGCAGGGATCATGGCTTGGCTCCCATATCGTGCTGGCTATGGTCCATGCCTTCCATCTTCTCCATCTCATCCGTTGCGGGCTTGGCGGTGTCGCCAGTTGCCGGCGCTTGCTCCTGATGGATGGTGGTGATGCGGTACTCATCCCCCTCCTGCATTACTTGCAGGTGCAGGGTCTGTCCCTCGGCCAGCTTGCTGATATCGACTCCGTCGGCGACGGTGAACTCCATCTCCATGGCGGGCCACTGCCACTCGGGGATGGGCTGGTGGGAGACCATCAGGGTGCGGTTGGCCAGATCGACGCTTTCAACCTCGCCCTGGGTCCACACCTGGGCGGGGCGTACCGCCGTCATGCGCTGAAAGTCCGAATCGATGGCCGATTCGGAGTCGAGCAGAAACTGGGCCGAGCTGACGATGTTATCCCCCGCTTCCACCCCCGCCTTGATGGCGACCTTGTCGCCAAACTGGGGGCCGAGAGTGACGGCGACCGACTTGAAGTTGCCATTCCCCAGCGCCAGCACCAGCCGGTCTTGGCTGCCGGTGCGGATCACCGCTTCGCTCGGTACCACCAACCGGGGTTCTCCCTGCCCAGTGCGAATGCTCACCTTGGCGAACATATTGGGTTTCAGAAACTCGTCCGGGTTGGCAAAGCGCAGCCGCACCTTGAGGGTGCGGGTGGCGGCATCCAGGGTCGGGTAGAGGTAATCGACCCGGCCCTGCCAGTGGCGGCCGGGGGCATAGTCGAGGGTCATGGTGACCGGATCGCCCACCTTCAGCTGGGCCGCCTGGCGCTCGAACACCTCGGCACTGACCCACACCTGCTTGAGGGTACTGATGTTAAAGAGCGCTGCTGCGGGCTCCACATACTGGCCTTCGCGCACCTTCAGCTCGGAGACATAACCGCTGCTGGGGGCGTAAATGCTGATGGTTTCGCGCACCTGACGGGTGCGCTTGAGGGCTGAGATTTGATCTGCCGGCACCTGCAGGGACTTGAGCTTGCCCTCGGCGGCGCGCAGCAGCAGTGGGTTGGCGGTGTTGAGAGCGAGCAGGTATTCGTGCTGGGCGTTGACCAGATCCGGCGCGTAGAGCTCGTAAATCAGGCTTCCCTTGCTCACCTGCTGCCCCTCGCTCTTGATGGCGAGGGTGCGGATCCAGCCAGCCATGCGGGCGTTGACCGCCTCCAGCCTGTCCTCATCATAGCCGACGTATCCCACTGTCTCGATCTGCTGGTGGATGGGGAGCTTCTCCACCTTGGCGAGCCGCACCCCCAGGTTCTGCTGGATCTCGGGGCTGATAGTGACAGTGCCCGGCGAGCCGCCCTGTTTTTCCTCATAGACGGGGATGAAGTCCATCCCCATGTTGTCCTTGGCGGGAGCATCGCGCTTGTCGCGGGGATCCATGGGGTTGACCCAGTAGAGCGGCGTCTTCTCCTTGGCCGCAGTGCCAGTGGGGGTCTGTTTGGCGGCCCAGTAGCCGCCACCGGCGCCGAGGGCGAGCAGCAGGGCGGACATCAACAACGTCTTGTTCATGACAAGCCTCCGACGCACGGGAGGCGAAGGCAGGGCTGGCACGGCTGCGTGCAGGCAGATCGGGTAACGGGGGTGGATGACATGATATCTCTTCTCTTCTGTCAGGCCGCCAGTGTGGTGGTGTGCGCGGGAAGGGCATCACCACGAGGCGGCAAACGGGGCGCAGCTGTGTCAGCGCGCACGGCTCCCTGCGAGCGGGCCGGCTTGGCCGGGGCGCAGGGTCAGGCAAGGCGGCAGAAAACGGGCAAGCGAGGCTTGCCGCTGCCGCGAGAGAAGCGCTTTCTAGTGGCGCAGCACCGACAACATCAGGTGTCGGCGCGGCCAGGAGGGAGGGTGGGTACCGCGGGATCGCAGGAAGGGATCCCGCAACCAGTTGTCCAGCAGGGGGGCGAGGCGCCACGAAGGGAACAGCAGCAGGGGAAGCAGCAGTGACAGCAGCAGGCCGAGCAGGGGCGGCGCACTGGTGGCGCCGAAGACGCCGCTCTGCATCTGGCACTCCTCCCCGGGCGGGGCCGCCTCACTCTGGGGGCCGCCGTGGCAGGAGAGAGAGGCTGTGTCGGCCTGGTGCATGGCGGAGTGCTGCACAGGCTCGCTCTGGTGCAGCCCATGAGACAGGGGGGACTGCGCCGGAGTCAGGATGGATGCGGATGCGTCGCTTGGCAGGGCGGTGGCCGCCCCATGCCAGCCGATGCACAGGGTGAGATTGCAGACGAGCATCAGCCCCAGCAACAGCCGGGCGATGAACGTGGTGGGCAATCTCGATGAGAGCATGGGTGGCTTCCCTGTGACGGATGGGCCGAATCTAAACCTTGCCGAAAGGAGAAGGTCAAGGCCTGGCAAGCGCCGTCTGCCTGGGAATTGATATGGATTAAGAAAGGGCGGGGCAGTGAACAAAAAAAGCCCCCGCATGGGCGGGGGCAGGTTCTTTTGGCGAGGGCTAGCCTGACGTGGGGATCAGGCGAAGCAGGTCCAGATTGGGGCGTGATCCGAGGGCTTGTCGATGCCGCGCAGCTCGTAGTCGATGCCGGTCTCGGTCACTTTGTCCTTGAGGGCGTCGGAGGCCATGATGAGGTCGATGCGCAGGCCCCGGTTCTCGTCAAAGCCCCTGGAGCGGTAGTCGAACCAGGAGAAGCGCTCGCACTCGGTGGGGTTGGCGGCGCGGAAGGTGTCGGTCAACCCGAAGCCTTTCAGGCGCTCCATCCATTCCCGCTCGATGGGCAGGAAGGAGCACTTGCCATCCCGCAGCCAGCGCTTGCGGTTCGCCTCACCGATGCCGATGTCGAGATCCGTGGGGGAGATGTTCATATCCCCGATCAGCGCAATCTGGTCGTCCGGGGTGTGGTGGGTCTCGAGGTAGTGCTGCAGGTCTTCATAGAACTTCTGCTTGGCCGGGAACTTGGTCTCGTGATCCTGGCTCTCCCCCTGGGGGAAGTAGCCGTTCATCACCTTGATGACGGAGCCGTCTTCCCGCTTGAAGCTGGCCATGATCATGCGGCGCTGGGCATCTTCCGGATCGGTGGGGAAGCCCTTTTGCACCTCGATGGGAGCCTGCTTGCTCATGATGGCGACCCCGTAGTGCCCCTTCTGGCCGTGGAAGACCACGTGGTAACCCATGGCCTCCACATCCGCGACCGGGAAGGCTTCGTCGTGCACCTTGATCTCCTGCAGGCCGATCACGTCCGGCTGGTGCTTGTCGATAAGGGCTTGCAACTGATGAAGACGGGCGCGCAAGCCATTGATATTGAAAGAGATGATCTTCATGTTCGGGGTGCTCATGTCGTTTTTGTTCGTCGCTTATTGGACTAGGAATCCGCGATGGATGCAAGTTCGGGGACTGTGACTGGCGCAGCGGCTCGGGAATCTGTTCACGATCTGTCGCGTGAGGCTGTCAGCAAGGTGACGCGCAGCAGAGGAACCTGAGTGTATATGTATACATGAGAGCGCCTGGCGACACATAAGCGAGCAGCACATGAGCCTTGGAAGCGGCTTCCCAGCAAGATCGTGGACAGGTTTCTAGCGGGTCATCTTCTTGACAAACACCACCACGAACAGTGCCAGCGTGAAGCTGCCGGTAAAGGCTTCGAAGGCGGCGAAGATCCGCGACAACCCCACCGGGGTGAAGTCCCCATACCCCAGCGTGGTGAAGGTCACCACGCTGTAGTAGAGGCACTCCATCAGGAAGATGGCGTTCTGCTCCAGAGGAGCGTCCGGGCGATAGATGAGGTGGGTGCCCGCGAAGTTGAGGCCGCAGAAGAAGTAAAAAATGCTGCAGATGACAATGAGCAGCAGGGAGAAGAGCACCACCCGCATGGGGGCCTCGCCGTAGCCGCAGAAGAGATCCACTATCCAGGAGGCGAAGCGGCGGTAGGACCAGAACGGCATCTGCAGGCGGCGCATGGTGAGCTCCTGCTGGATGTAGCGACCGGACATGGTGAAGATGCCCTGGGCCTCCGAGGCCTTGCGCAGATCCCGGTAGGTCTCCTCCGCCTCCTTGAACCAGACGCGGGCCTGCGCCGGGTCCCGCTCGCGGCGCCCCTTTCTGTCCTGCATCAGCCGCTTGCCCGTCTCCAGGTTGTCGAGGCGGGTGTTCTTCCAGCGGATGCCGAGCAGGTTGACGTCGTCGAGGGTGGCGCAATGGAGGTTCGCTTCGCTCAGATCGGCCTTCATCAGGCTGCCGCCCTTGATGCGAATGCCATAGAGGTGTGCCCCTCGCAGGTTGGCGCGATAGAGGTTGCACTGCTCCAGCAAGAATCCCTCCGGACCCTGCCTGTTCACCAGGTTGAGATCCGCCAGCTCGGCGCGGGCCAGTTGCAGGCCGTGGCACAGGCCTCCCTGGCGCACATAGCGCTCCAGCGCCTCGGCGGTATCAGGGGTGTTGTGGGCCGCAGCGGGGTCGTGCCAGCGGCAGAGATCATGATCCCCTGCCTCTTCGGTGCAGTGGCGGCCATCGGCCACCAGGTATCGGCACATTGCCATGGTGTTGCCCCTCCCTTCCCTGAGTCAGTATCAGCATAGGTGAGGGGAGGAGGGGGGATATCAGCTGTGCTGATGATATTCCTGGCGCAGCTTGCGAAAACGTTCCTGCTGGGCGGGGTTGAGGGGGATGCCCTCCAGCACCTCCAGGGTCTCCTTGCACTCGGCGCCAAACTCCGGGCTCTTGCGGTTCTTCTGCATGAGTTGCAGCAGCACCTGGATCTTGTTGAGGGCGGCGCCGGTATTGGCGGGCGCCCGGCGCAGGGCCTCGCGAAAGTGGCCGAGGGCCTGCTCCAGCTCTCCGGCCTGATAGGCCTTGATGCCCAGATCGTTGAGCTGCTGATAGCGCTGGCGCCGCTCCTGCACCGTCTTGTCATCCCGGGTCACCTGGATGCAGGTGGTGAGCAGCCGATCCTCATCCTCCGCCAGCAGGGGTTGCAGGCTCTCGGCGTACTCGAACTCCCCGAGCTGATAGAGGGCGAGTATGGTCTCGCCAAGGAGAGCCGGAGGCATGGTGGCGGGCTCGTCCAGCCAGTTCTGGTTGGCGCGATAGAGCATCTTCTTGCCCTTGAGCAGCTCCCCCAGGGCGATGCGCACCCGGGCCTGGCAGATCTGCTCGAACACCGGGTAGTTGAACTCCGACATCATCAGGGAGTCGCGGATGCGCGACAGGGCGGAGTTCACCTGCTTTTGCAGGTTGGCGATGTGGTAGCCGTCGTTGCTGTTGAGGGCGTACAAGGTGAGGGTCTGGATATAGGCCCCGAGATAATGCGGCGTGCGGTGGATCGAGTTGCGCGACAAGTCGATGAGGGCGAGCAGCACGTCCTTGGCCTGGGCGTAGTCGTGCCGTTGCAGGCACACCTCCGCCAGACGGCGGGAGAGCTGCACCGACTGGGGAGAGATGTCCACCGCCCGGCGCAGCTCCTGCTGGGCCTGCTCGTCATTGCCCAGCGCCAGCAGGGACTCCGCGAGCCAGAGGTAAGCCTCCACCATCAGGGGGGTGTGTTTCAGGGTGGCTTGCAGGTGGCTCACCGCCTCCTCGTGCAGACCCAGGGTATGGCACGCCTTGCCCAGGGTGAGGCGAGCCCAGCTGTTCTCCTGCCCCGCCAGCAGCTGGCGCATCAGGCTGCGGGCCTCCTTGGCCTGGCCCAGCTTGAGCTGGGTGTCGGCCTGCAGGCAGCGGCAGAAGTTGGCAAAGCGAGGCACCGCGTCCGCCTGTTTGGCACAGGCCTCCACCAGGGCGGGCAGATCGTCCCGGGTAAGGGCGCTGAAGACGCTCTCCAGCGCCTGGCGACGGGCGAGGGCGCGTTTGAGGCGAAACGAGAACTGCTCCTGGGAGAAGGGCTTCATCAGGTATTCGTCGGGCTCGGCTTCCAGCGCGCTCAGCACCATGGCGCGGGAGCCGTCGCTGCTGACCATGATCACCACGCTTTGGGGCGGAATGAGTTGCTGATCCCGCAGGCTTTCCAGCAACTGGCGGCCGTTCTCGCCCGCCCCCAGCTCATAGTCGAGCAGATAGATGTCGAAGCTCTCTTTCTGGCAGCGGCGGCGCGCCTCGTCGGCGGAGTTGGTGTAGGTGATGCGGTTGATGCCGATGTTGATCAGCATCGCCTTCATCATCATCTGGAAGGAACGCTGTTCGTTGACCAGCAGGATGCGCTTGGGCTTGGGCTGGGGTTTCTTCTCGGGTACGGAGTCCGGTGTCTGCATCTGTCTGGCATCAAGGCGCTACGGGCTGGTGGGAGAAGTGTGCCACCAAAGTCCGCAGGCAGGCAATTGCACATGGGGAGGCCCCCCGGTTTTTCCCGCAGACCTTGGGTGAAAAAAAGGGTGTCTTGCCTTTGATCCCGGTCAAGGGAAGGCGAGTTGGCACTGGCAGGCGCTGTCCCGGTTTTTAGACTTGAAGAGCGTCAGCATGCGGGAGGCGGCAGGGGGCAGGGTGCCCGTCTGCTCCCTTGCCCGCTCACAAGGAGGGATCAGATGAGTTTGCTACCGAGTCGCACCAGCCTGTTTGATGACCTGTTCCACGACATGGCCTCCGGCTTCTACATCCGCCCCCTGCACGGGGACCCGTTGCCCGACCAGATCAAGCTGGATCTGCGGGAGAGCGGGGATGACTACCTGCTGCAGGCGGAATTGCCCGGGGTGGCGAAGGAGGACATCCACGTGGACGTGCACGGCAAGCTGGTGACCCTGAAGGCGGAGATCCGCCAGTTTGACAGCCAGAACAAGGATGAACGGGCCCTGCGCAGCGAGCGCTACTATGGCAGCGTGTCGCGCAGCGTCGAGCTGCCGGTAGAGGTGTCGCCAGAGCAGGTAAGCGCCCGCTTTGACAACGGCATCCTCACCCTGCGCCTGCCCAAGCAGGCGGCCAGCCCCGTGCCCCACCGCATCCCCATCGAATAGGCGGTCAGTGAACGAGGCCCCGCACTGCGGGGCCTCGTCATTCAGGGCTGCTTGCGCACCAGATAGGGAGCAAACTCGGGGGTGTGTCTGGCGGCAAAGCCCGTGGCGGTCTTCTCGATGAGATAGACCGCCAGCTTGTGTTCCCTGGCAAAGGCCATCGCCCGCTCGGGACCCATCACCATGAGGGCGGTGTCGAGGGCATCGGCCTCCAGGGCCGTGGGGGTGATGACGGTGGCGGAGACCAACTTGTGGGTCACGGGCTCGCCGGTGGCAGGATCGATGATGTGGGAGTAGCGCTTGCCGTCGAGCTCGTAATAGTTGCGATAGCTGCCGGCGGTGCTCACCGCCATGCCGTTCGGGGTCACCACGTCCTCGATGGCGCCCGGTCTGTCAGAGGGCTCGACGATGGCCACCCGCCAGGGATTGCCCTTGTCGTTGTGCCCCTTGCTGCGCACCGCCCCCGCCACCTCGATGAGGTAGTTGTGGACCCCTTTTTGCTCCAGCAGCCCGGCTATCTCGTCGGAGGCCGCCCCCTCACCCAGGGTGGAGAGATCCAGATAGAGGTCTGGGATGGCCTTGCCGAGCAGGAAGTGATCCCCCTCGGGGGTCAGGGTGAGCTTGTCGATGCCGACCCGCTCCCGCGCCTTGGCGATCTGCTCTGCGCTGGGCCGCCTGACCGGGCGCTTGTCCGGCCCGAATCCCCACAGATTGACCAGGGGGCCCACGGTGACGTCGAGAACCCCCCGGGTGAGGTGCCCGGCGCCAATGCCCTGTTGCACAATCTTCGCCATGGTGGCCGGGATGACCTGGGGGGGCTGCCCCGTTCCCTGATTGAAGCGGGAGATGAGGGAGCCCGGATCATAGGTGGAGATCTCCTTGTTCAGGCGTGCCAGCAGCGCCTCCACCTCCTGTTGCAGTGCCCCCTGTCCGCCGGGGAAGGGGTCGCTCAGGGTCACCGCATAATAGGTGCCCATGGTATTGCCCTGGATGCGGGTCTGGGTCGGGGCCGGCTGGCAGGCGCCAAGCAGCAGGATCAGGGAGAGCAGCAGGGTGCGCGCCAGCGCAGGCGCAAAGGGGAACTTCATCTCTCATTCTCGCGGGAGTCATCGACGGGGGAGCAGCTTAGCCAACGGCTGCGGTGTTGGCGAGTGGCCGTGGGCGGGAAGGCCGCAAATAATTAAGCCAGACGGGGATGTGATCAACCCGCTTTGGGCCCCGGGTCGGGAGAAAAGAAGTGACCGGGCCCGCAGGCTGGCCCAAAAGCGGTCGTCCTTCGGCGACATTTGAATACAATGAAGATCGATCCTGACAGCATCTTTGCGGGTCGCGCCCACGGGGGCGAGATGCCTGTGCTGTCATCCTTCGTCAATCAAAGGAGAAAATGATGAAAAAGGTGTTAACCCTGCTGCTTCTTGGCTCCCTCGCCACCCCGGTCCTGGCCGACGAGTGCGCACTGGTGATCGAAGGCAATGACGCCATGCAGTACAACCAGACGGCGATGAGCGTGCCGGCCACCTGCAAGGAGGTGACGGTGACCCTCAATCACACGGGCAAGCTGCCGGTGGCCAACATGGGCCACAATTGGGTGCTGGCCAACACCGCCGACTATCAGGCCATCGCCACCGCCGGCATGAGCGCCGGGGTCGATCACGACTACCTGCCCAAGGATGACCCCAGGATCCTGGCCCACACCAAGCTGGTGGGGGGCGGCGAGAGCACCAGCGTTACCTTCAAGACCGACGGCCTGGCGGGCAAGGATCTCACCTTCTTCTGCTCCTTCCCGGGCCACTTCGCCCTGATGAAGGGGGCCTTCAAGGTCGGCTAGGCCGCCATGGCCTGACAGGAAAAAGCCGGGGTATCCCGGCTTTTTTGTGCCCGCTTGCCGTGGCATGCCAAGCTTTGGGCGTCCGCCTGGGGATGGCGTGCCCCGTTTCATGATCCGGCGCGGGGTGAGTGGGGGACGGAAGAGGGTAAGATAGGCGCCTTTCGGGCCTGATGCCCCCCCAAGAGGAACAGGTTGTCGGGAGAAATGCCATCAAATGGGTGCTCGGCTGTTGCCTGCTGTTGGTCTGCGCCATCGGGCTGGCCGCCGAGCCCCCGGTGAAGAAGAGCCGGAGCGGCATCTGCCACCCCAAGGGCGGCACCTACTACAGCCGCACCAGGCACTATACCCCCTATGACACCATGCAGGCCTGCCTCGACAGCGGGGGCCGTGCCCCCGGCGTTAAACGGCGGCCTGCTTGGGCTGCAGGGTAAAGAAGGCGAGGGTGGTCTTCTTGCCGCACTCGAAGCGGATGCTCTCCTCCCCCTGCACCACCAGGGTCTCGCCCGGTGCGACCTGTTGCCCCTGCACGGTGAGCTGGCCCTCCAGCAGGTGGCAGAGGTAGCACTTGTCCGCCTCCAGGGTTAGGCTGAGGGGGAAGGGCAGGTTCAGCACCCGCACGTTGGCGCTGAGGCGCGCGGGGTCGTAGATGAGGCCCAGATCCGTCACCTCTTTTTTCAGCAGCTCGCAGTGGGTCTCGTCATCCCCGCTGAAGTGGGCCGCCTCGAAGGTGGCGTAGGGGTGGCCGTTGAGCACGAAACCGGCACCGCTGACGGGCAGCAGGATGCGCTGGTAGCCGGGAAAGCGGGAGAAACTCCCTGCTTCCTTGATGGGGGCCGAGCTCAGCCGGTAGTCAAAGTCGAGCTTGTCCAGGGTCGAACCAGGGGGGGAGATCAGGATCTGGGCCGTGGTGCCCTGCCTGTTCTTCCAGGGCATTTTCAACTGGTCGGACTCTTTAATCAGGGTGATCACGATGGCGCCTCGGCGGGAAGGGGAGAGTGGGGCCAGTGATACCATCTCCGGGAGTGGCTCACAAGGCGCCGCCAGCGCAGGCCGCGCTGGTTGGCCACAAATCAGGCAGCGGCCCCCTGACGCTGACCCTAATCGGTCGACTCAAGCCCTTTTTCTATCTTGTCCAGCAGTTGCTGCAACTGCGCTATCTCCGCCGGCGTCAGCAGGGAACACAGCCGTTCGTCGAGCCGTGCTGCCTCCTGCTCCCCCTGGTTGACCCGCTCGCAGGCCAGCGGGGTCAAGGCCAGACAGATGCTGCGTCTGTCAGTGGGATGGGGCCGCTTCTCGATGAGCCCCTGTTTCTCCATCTCCTGCAGCAGGCGCGTCACCTGCGCCTTGTCGCGGCCCGACCGCTGCGCGATGAGCTGCGGCGTGGCGGGATCCAGCGCATGGATCAGTTGCAGCACCTTGTAATGGAGGGGGCTAAGGGCGATCTGCTGTGCCCGGAAATGCTGCGTCATGGCGATTTTGTACTGATCGAGGATCCGGAAGAGGCGGTTTGACAACTTCATGGTTGATAAAGTCAACTTAAAAGGGTTTAATTGATTTTATCAACCATATGGGCAAAAGCCTAGCCCGAGAGGAGATGAAAGATGCCACACACCTATCGTGTACAGGTCCAGGCGCTGGACCGCGAGGTGCCCCCGTTGCAGTTCGATTGCCAGAATCACGACGACATCTTTGCCATCCTGGCGCTCAGCAAGGGGAAGCTGGCCATGTCGGAGCAGGAGCATCAGGCGTTTATCGTCGGGTTGAAGCTGTTTGGCGAAGTCATGATGCAGCATCGCAAAGAGGAGCTGTTCAAGGGGTTTCTCCCCCATTTCAAGCAATTCATGGGGCAACTGAAACGCACCGCCAGGGGAGAGGAGGCCGTGGTCGCCCCTTCCGAGTGACTCCTGCCCTGACCCCAAGGGCGAGTGGTCCCGCCAGCATGCCTGATGCAAAGGAAGCCCCGAGGTTGTGATCCCGGTGCTGTCAAAGCGGCGACGGCCCGCTACACTGGCTGCTCGTTTCACGGAGGACCCATGACCCACAAGATCATTCTGGATACCGATCCCGGCATCGACGATGCCATGGCCATTCTGTTTGCCGAGGCGCACCCCGCCATTGACCTGCTCGCCATCACCACGGTGTTTGGCAATGCCACCATCGAAAACGGCACCCGCAACGCCCTCTGGCTCAAGCAAAAATATGGCATGAAGGCGGACGTGGCCCGGGGCGCCGCCGCGCCGCTGCTGCGCGAGCCCGTGGGGCCGACGACGGTGGTGCACGGCCCGAGCGGCTTTGGTGACGTTCAGGCGGGGGAGGTGACCCTCATCCCGGATCCCCGCCCGGCCTGGCAATACATCGTCGAGACGGTGAAGGCCCATCCCGGCGAGATCACCCTGGTGACCATCGGTCCCCTCACCAACCTGGCGCTGGCGCTCGAGGCGGCCCCCGAAGTAGCCGCCCTGGTGAAAGAAGTGGTCGTGATGGGCGGCGCCTTTGGCGTCAACGGCCATCGCGGCAACGTGACCCCCTATGCCGAGGCCAATATCCACGACGATCCCGATGCGGCGGACCGGGTCTTCACCGCCCCCTGGCCCCTGGTGATCATCGGGCTCGACGTCACCCAGCAGAGCATCTTCACCGCCGACTATCTGGATGCCCTGCGGGACGATGCGGGGGAGCCGGGCCGCTTCCTGTGGGATGTCAGCCGCTTCTACCTGCGCTTCTATTCCGAGCGCATCGGCATGGCGGGGTGCCATGTGCACGATCCCTCCGCCATCGCCTATGTGATCGATCCTGCGCTGTTCACCCTGCGCAAGGGGCCGGTGCGGGTCATCACCGAGGGGCCCGCCATCGGCCATACCCTGCAAAAATTTGACGACACCCGCCATCCCCATGACGAGTGGGCCCACTGCCCGGCCCAGCAGGTCGGGGTCGCGGTGCGGGATCAGGCCCTGCTCGCCCTCTATCGGGATACCCTGGTGGCCTGGGGCAAGGGGCGCCGATAAGGCACGGCAGTGAGTGAAAGCGTGATGGCGGCCGGGTCATGGTGAGGCGCCCCCGGTTATACTGGCGAACATCGGGTTGACGGGAGGAAGACGCAATGGCCTGGTTGTCTCTGTTGGTGGCGATAGCCCTGATCGGGTGGTTGATGACGCTGGGGCGCGGCGCCCTGTTCGAGGTCCGGCTCGCGCCGGGCAAGGTGGTGGTGAAGCGGGGCTCGGTGCCGCCGCGCTTTGTGACCCAGGCGACCCAGATCCTGCACCATGAGCCGGTGCGCGGGCGCATCCTGGGCCTGCGGGACGGCAACGGGGTGAGGCTGGTCTTCTCCCGCTCCATCCCCGAGCCCGTGGCCCAGCGCCTGCGCAACATCTTCCCCTACGGGGATTACCGGGGGCTCTCCCCGAGCCCTGACGGGCGAAAATCACGCTGAGCGGTCGCCGTGGCGACCCTCATTTCCAGACGCCGGGCCCTGTGCCCGGCGTCTGCGTTTTCAGGGTTTCGCCAGGAGGCCCTGTTGCGGTCAGCGCAGCCCTTGCAGGGGCCTGATCGCCTCGACCAGAAAGTCGATGAAGGCGCGGGTCTGGGGTTTGAGGAAGCGGCCGCCACGAAACACCGCGTGGATCTCGTCCTGGCGATCCTCGTAGGGGGAGGCGAGCCACTCTGGCAGCAGCGGCAGCAGGGTGCCCTCGTCGATGCTTTGCTGCACCATCCAGCTCGACAGCAGCAGCACGCCGCACCCCGCGAGGGCGGCGCAGAGCAGGGGCGTGCCCCCGACCGAGGCGAGGTTGCCCTGCACCGCCACCTTCTCGCGCTCCGTGCCCTGCTGGAAGTACCAGTGCTGGCGCTGGCGCCCATGGCCGCGAATGAGGCAGTTGTGGTGGGCCAGCTCGGCGGGATGGGCTGGTTCGCCATGGCGGGCCAGATAGGCGGGGGAGGCGACCAGCAGCGAGCGGTTGGTGAGCAGATGGCGAGTGTGCAGGCTGCTGTCGGCGGGCTTGCCGATGCGCACCGCCACGTCCACGTTCTCGGCATCGAGATCCACCATGCGGTTGTCCAGCGCAACCTCCAGGCGTACCCCGGGGTAGCGGGCGAGGAAGTCGGGCAGGCGGGGAGAGAGCCAGGACGCGCCGAAGCTCTCGAACACCGAGACCCGCAGCGGCCCCTCTGGCGCCACCGAGAGGGGTTGCAGGGATTGCACCAGCTGATCCGCCTCCTCCAGCAGGGGCAGGGAGCGGGCGAGAAAATAGGCGCCCTGCTCGGTCAGCACCAGTTGGCGGGTGCTGCGTTTGAAGAGCGGGATCCCGAGCTGCTGCTCCAGGGCGTCGATGGCACGGGTCACGGAGGAGGGGGCCTGGTTGAGGGCGCGGGCGGCACGGGAGAAACTGCCCGATTCCACCACCTGGGCCAGGATGCGGATGCGATCCAGCATGGATTCACCTTTGCGATAAACGCAAAACTGTTGCAGGTTATGACGATATTCTAATCAACAATGAAAAAGTGAACAATCGGCTCACCGCCCCATCCGGGGTCCATCACAGGAGTCTCGCCATGTCACACCGTATCCAGCTCGCCAACCAGGTGCCCGCCGCCGTCTCGGCCATGATGGGCCTTGAGTCCTACCTCGGGGGCACCGACATTCCCCTGTCGCTCAAGGAGCTCATCAAGTTGCGCGCCTCCATGATCAACGGCTGCGCCTACTGCATCGAGATGCACGCCGACGTGGCAATGAAGCACGGGGAGAGCGCCCAGCGTCTGCTGGCGCTGGCCGCCTGGCAGGAGTCGCCGCTGTTCGACGCCCGGGAGCGGGCGGTGCTGGCCCTGACCGACGAGGTGACCCTGATCGCCGACAAGGGGCTCACGACGCAGACCTATGAGGCGGCGCTGGCCCAACTGGGGGAAACCCTGCTGGCCCAGTGCCTGATGCAGGTGGTCACCATCAACGCCTGGAACCGGATCGCCGTGGCGACCCGGATGGAACACGATCACTCCTGACTCCTGACTCCGACTCCGAGGGAGGGAGAGAAAACGATTGTCAACGGGCCCGCACAAGGGCCCGTTTTGTTACGAAGTGTGCCTTCTGACGCCAGGGGTTGCGACCGTTGTCGGGGGACGGGAAGTTAATCATACATTCGTTTGATTAATTATTTTTTTAATTTTCCCCGAAAAATACCCATCCAGATCAAGGTGTGGAAAAATGACCTGTGAGTCGAAAAGGGGCTGTATGGCTCTTTTTTGATCGCAATGGTGGGTTAAAAACAGACCAGATGGATCTTTTTGGTTAATTGGTGGTCACTTTTGGTGGCGCGAGAGATTAACGGAAGATGAATTGCCGCGGTGTAACTTGAATAAATTGGTCATTGTCAAGGGATTAACATCTGATACCGCTTTCCATCACCTTTTGAACATTTTTGGGATTAATTTTTCATGTTGTTCACATGCCGGTCTGATGCAATAAAATGCTGCATTTTTTTATACCAATAAGCCTTCAAAAGATGAGGACATTGCATGAGACTCTTTGATGTGAAGAGGGGCTTGGGCGCTTTGCTGCTGCTCGCGACCGCCAGCTTGCTGAGTGGCTGCGACATGGCACTGATGAGCCCCAAGGGGCAGGTCGGTATGGAGCAGAAGTCACTGATACTCACCGCACTCGGCTTGATGCTGATCGTGGTGGTGCCCGTGATTGTCATGGCGGTGGCGTTCGCCTACAAATACCGGGCGTCCAACACCAGTGCCACCTATGCGCCGGACTGGGCCCACTCCAACAAGATTGAGGCAGTCGTCTGGACTGTACCCGTCATCATCATCGTCATCCTGGCGGTGATCACCTGGAAAACTTCCCACTCCCTCGACCCCTACAAGCCGCTGGAATCGGACGTCAAACCGGTTCAGGTGGATGTCATTTCCCTGGACTGGAAGTGGTTGTTCGTCTATCCGGAGCTGGGCATTGCGTCGGTCAACGAGCTGGCCTTCCCGGTCAACACCCCGGTCAACTTCCGGGTGACCTCCGACACCGTGATGAACTCCTTCTTCATCCCGCAACTGGGCGGCCAGATCTACGCCATGGCCGGCATGCAGACCAAGCTGCACCTGATTGCCAACGAGGCGGGCGAGTACAAGGGCATCTCCGGCGGTTACAGCGGTGCCGGTTTCTCCGGCATGAAGTTCAAGGCCATCGCGACCCAGGACCAAGCCGGTTTCGACGCCTGGGTAGCCAAGGTGAAGGCCTCTTCCAAGGCCCTGAGCACCATGGATGAGTTCAATGCCCTGGCCAAGAAGAGCGAAAACCACCCGGTGGAGTACTTCGCCAGCGCCGATCCCAAGCTGTTCGTCAACATCATCAACAAGTTCATGGGCGGCATGTCCCATGGTGGTCACGCCACCCCGGCTGCGGGCTCCGCGGATCACGAGGGCATGAACCACGAGGCCATGAACCATGACGCCGCCCCGAAAGCGGGTGCCATGGACCACGAAGGGATGAACCATGAGGCCTCGCAAGAGGACGCCATGGAGAACCAGGCCATGAACCATGACGCCCATGCCGGACACATGGCCATGTCGGCCGACAAGAGTGTGAAAGCAGGATCCGAGGAATAATCGATGTTTGGAAAATTGACACTCGAGGCTATTCCGTACCATGAACCCATCATCATGGTCACGATAGCCGGTATCATTCTGGGGGGCCTGGCCATCGCCGGTCTCATCACTTACTACGGCAAGTGGCAATATCTGTGGAAAGAGTGGCTGACCTCGGTCGACCACAAACGCCTCGGTATCATGTATCTCATTCTGGGCATGGTCATGCTGTTGCGTGGCTTTGCCGACGCCGTGCTGATGCGTGGCCAGCAGGTCATCGCCTCCGGGGGTGGCGAAGGCTACCTGAATGCCCATCACTACGACCAGATTTTCACCGCCCACGGCGTCATCATGATCTTCTTCGTGGCCATGCCGCTGGTGATCGGTCTGATGAACATCGTGGTGCCGCTGCAAATCGGTGCCCGTGACGTGGCCTTCCCCTTCCTGAACAACCTGAGCTTCTGGTTCACCGCCGCGGCCGTGGTGCTGATCAACGTCTCCCTCGGGGTCGGTGAATTCGCCCAGACCGGCTGGCTGGCCTATCCGCCCTTGTCGGGGCTGGAGTTCAGTCCCGGGGTCGGGGTCGATTACTGGATATGGAGTCTGCAGATTTCGGGTCTGGGGACCCTGCTGACCGGCGTGAACTTCTTCGCCACCATCATCCGCATGCGTGCCCCTGGCATGACCATGATGCGCCTGCCGGTCTTCACCTGGACCGCCCTGTGTGCCAACATCCTGATCATCGCCTCCTTCCCGATCCTGACCGTCACCATCGCCCTGCTCACCGCAGACCGCTACCTGGGTACCCATTTCTTTACCAATGACATGGGTGGCAACATGATGATGTACATCAACCTGATCTGGGCCTGGGGTCACCCCGAGGTGTACATCCTGGTGCTGCCGGTGTTCGGGATCTTCTCCGAAGTGGTGGCGACCTTCTGCAAGAAGAAGCTGTTCGGTTACACCTCCCTGGTGTGGGCAACCGTGGCGATCACCGTGCTGTCGTTCATCGTCTGGCTGCACCACTTCTTCACCATGGGGTCCGGCGCCAACGTGAATGCCTTCTTCGGCATCACCACCATGATCATCTCCATCCCGACCGGGGTGAAGATCTTCAACTGGCTGTTCACCATGTACCGCGGTCGCATCGAGTTCACCTCGCCCATGCTGTGGACCGTCGGCTTCATCATCACCTTCACCGTGGGTGGCATGACCGGGGTACTGCTCTCCGTGCCGGCCGCCAACTTCGTGCTGCACAACAGCCTGTTCCTCATCGCCCACTTCCACAACGTCATCATCGGCGGCGTGGTGTTCGGCTGCTTCGCCGGTATCACCTACTGGTTCCCGAAAGCGTTCGGCTTCAAGCTGGATGACGTCTGGGGCAAACGTGCCTTCTGGTGCTGGATCACCGGCTTCTTCGTGGCCTTCATGCCGCTCTACGTGCTGGGCTTCATGGGCATGACCCGTCGTGTCAGCCAGAACATCGATCCCGAGTTCCACGGCTGGCTGGTGGTCGCCGCCTGCGGCGCCGGTCTGATTGCCCTGGGCGTGCTGTGCCAGGTCATCCAGATCGTGGTCAGCATCCGCGACCGCGAGAAGAACCGCGACCTGACCGGCGATCCCTGGGGTGGCCGTACCCTGGAGTGGGCGACGTCCTCTCCGCCGCCGTTCTACAACTTCGCCATCGAGCCGAAGGTCACCGGTCTGGACGCCTTCTGGGAAGCCAAGGCTGACGGCAGCGCTTACAAGAAGCCTGCCCAGTATGCCCCCATCCACATGCCGAAGAACTCCGGTGCCGGTGTCATCATCGCCGCCTTCAGCGTGGTGTTCGGCTTTGCCATGATCTGGCACATCTGGTGGATGGCCATCGCCGGCTTCATCGGCATGATCGCCACCTGGATCATCCACAGCTTCAACGACGATGTGGACTACTACGTACAGGTTGACGAGATCGAGCGCATCGAAGGTCAGCATTTCGACAACATCAACAAGGTGGCTTAATTCCATGGCGACTGACGTACTACATCACTCTCACGGTGCCCATGAGGATGGGCACCACGATGCCGGTGCCACCAAGGTATTCGGTTTCTGGATCTACCTAATGAGTGACTGCATCCTGTTCGCGACCCTGTTCGCGACCTATGCGGTCCTGGTCAACGGCACTGCCGGCGGCCCCACCGGCAAGGACATCTTCGAACTGCCGTTCGTGTTCGCCGAAACCATGCTGCTGCTGCTGAGCTCCATCACCTTCGGGTTCGGCATGCTGGCCATGAACAAGAACAAGGTCGCGGCGGTCAACACCTGGCTGTTCGTCACCTTCCTGCTGGGTGCCGGCTTCATCGCGATGGAAATCTACGAGTTCCATCACCTGATCGTGCACGAGGCGGGCCCGGATCGCAGCGGCTTCCTCTCTGCCTTCTTCACCCTGGTGGGGACCCACGGTATCCACGTGACCAGCGGCCTGGTCTGGATCATCGTGATGATGGTGTCGATCACCAAGAAGGGGCTGACCGAGCGCAACCGCACTCGCCTGATGTGCCTGAGCCTGTTCTGGCACTTCCTCGACGTGGTATGGATCTGCGTCTTCACCGTGGTCTATCTGATGGGGGTCATGTAAATGAGTCATTCCGTTGACAATCACGGCGCCAGCCACGGCAGCGTCAAGTCCTACATGATCGGTTTCGTGCTGTCACTCATCCTGACCGCCGTGCCGTTCTGGATGGTGATGGACGGCTCCGCCTCCCACGCCGTGGTGCTCGGCACCGTGGTGGCCATGGCGGTGGTGCAGATCTTCGTACACCTGGTCTACTTCCTGCACATGAACACCTCCTCCGAGGAGCGCTGGAACCTGGTGGCACTGGTCTTTACCGTGCTCATCATCGCCATCGTGGTCGTGGGTTCCCTGTGGATCATGTACAACCTCAACATCAACATGATGGTTCACTGAGCGGGTTGATGATGATGAAGCAATACCTGCAAGTGACCAAGCCGGGCATCATCTTCGGCAACCTCATCTCGGTTATCGGGGGATTCCTGCTGGCCTCGAAGGGGAGCCTGGATGTGCCCCTGTTCATCCTGACCATGGTGGGGGTGTCACTGGTGGTGGCCTCCGGTTGCGTGTTCAACAACTACATCGACCGGGACATCGACTGCATCATGGAGCGCACCAAGAACCGCGCCCTGGTGCGGGGGCTCATCGCCCCCGGTGTCTCCCTCTGGTATGCGACGGCGCTGGGCGTTGCGGGCATTGCACTGCTCTACTTTGCGGCCAATCCGTTGGCCGCCTTGCTGGCGGTGCTGGGCTTCCTGGTTTATGTGGGGGTGTACAGCCTCTACATGAAGCGCCACTCGGTCTATGGCACCCTGGTCGGCAGCCTCTCCGGCGCCGCGCCGCCGGTCATCGGCTACTGCGCGGTGAGCGGGCAGTTCGACTCGGGGGCCCTGATCCTGCTGGCGATCTTCAGCCTGTGGCAGATGCCGCACTCCTATGCGATCGCCATCTTCCGCTTCAAGGACTACCAGGCCGCCAACATCCCGGTGCTGCCGGTGGTGAAGGGGATCCCGGTGGCCAAGCTCCACATCACCCTCTACATCCTGGCGTTCATGGTGCCGACCCTGATGCTGTTCCTCGGCGGCTACGCCGGGTACAAGTATCTGGTGGTGGCCACCGCGGTGAGCGTCTGGTGGCTGGGGATGGCGCTGTCGGGCTACAAGGCGGCGGTGGACGACTCCCTCTGGGCGCGCAAGCTGTTCATGTTCTCCATCGTCACCATTACTTGCCTGAGCGTGATGATGTCGGTGGACTTCCAGCCGGACGCAGCGCCGGTGCTGGTGAGCATGCTGCCCTGACGCTGGAGCTGACATGTTCTCCATCGTCGTCATCATCTTCACCTGCCTGAGTGTGATGATGTCGGTTGACTTCCAGCCGGACGCAGCGCCGGTGCTGGTGAGCATGCTGCCCTGATAGTGTGAACTGCACCCCTGAAATGCATGAAATCCAGAGCCGGGAATCTTCCCGGCTCTGCTATTATGGGCGCCGCCCTGCGAGGGGCATCGCCGATTTATCGGGGGCGGCCGGGCGCCTGTCACCCCTTTCTTTCTCTCTTCTTTTTGACTCATCGAGGCCCTCATGAATGATTTCACCATGACGAGGGGCGAGCGACGCGCGACCTGGGCGCTCGGCTCCGTCTTCTCGCTGCGCATGCTCGGCATGTTTATGGTGCTGCCGGTGCTGACCACCTACGGCATGTCCCTGGCGGGCGCCTCCGAGGCGCTCATCGGGCTTGCCATCGGCATCTACGGCATGACCCAGGCCCTGTTCCAGATCCCCTTCGGCCTGCTCTCCGACAAGGTGGGGCGCAAGCCCCTCATCGTCGGCGGCCTGCTGATGTTTGCTCTTGGCAGCGTCATCGCCGCCCTGAGCGACGCCATCTGGGGGGTCATCGTCGGGCGCGCCCTGCAAGGGAGCGGCGCCATCTCCGCCGCCGTCATGGCGCTCCTGTCGGATCTCACCCGGGAGCAGAATCGCACCAAGGCCATGGCCTTCATCGGGGTGAGCTTTGGCATCACCTTCGCCATCGCCATGGTGACCGGCCCCCTCATCACCCATGCCCTGGGCTTGTCCGGCCTCTTCTGGCTCATCGCCCTGCTGGCCCTGGCCGCCATCGCCATGGTGCTCTGGGTGGTGCCGACCCCGGCGGCCCACCTGCAAAATCGCGAGTCCGCCATGGTGCGAGGCAGCTTTCGTACCGTGCTCACCAACCCTCGCCTGCTCAAGCTCAACCTCGGCATCCTCTGCGTCCACACCCTGCTGATGTCGAGCTTCGTGGCCCTGCCGCCCCTGCTGGAGCGTGCCGGGCTGCCCCGTGACAGCCAGTGGCAGGCCTATCTGGTTACCATGATGATCGCCTTCGTGAGCGTGGTGCCCTTCATCATCTATGCCGAGAAGCACCGCCAGATGAAGCGGGTCTTCATCGGGTGCGTGGTGGTGATGCTGGCCGCCGAGCTGGTGCTCTGGCAGAGCGGCCAGCAGCTGTGGGGTCTGCTCGCCGGGTTGCAGCTCTTCTTCATCGGCTTCAACGTGATGGAGGCACTGCTGCCGTCTCTCATCAGCAAGGAGTCCCCGCCGGGCTACAAGGGCACCGCCATGGGGGTCTACTCCACCAGTCAGTTCCTCGGGGTTGCCATCGGCGGCAGTCTCGGCGGCCTGCTCTACAGCCTGGGGGGTGGCCCCCTGGTGTTTGGCGGTTGCGCCGCCCTGGCCCTCGCCTGGCTCGGGGTGAGCCTCACCATGGCCGAGCCCCCCTATGTGAGCAGCCTGCGCATCGTGCTGCCGGAAGGGGTCGAGGCCACCCCGGCCCTGGAGCAGCGGATCCGCGCCTGCGAGGGGGTAAGCGACGTGCTGCTGGTGCGCGAGGAGCACTCCCTCTACGTGAAGGTGGACAGCAAGCGCCTGACCCGCAGCGATCTGGAGCGGCTGGTCTCGTTGTGATGGCTGGCTGCGCGGGGCGGCGCAGAGCGCGGGCTGATGGGCGGCTGCTATGCTGAGATCCTCACTCACAGGAGGAACCTCTGATGTCATACGTGGACGGATTCGTGCTCGCCGTGCCGACGGCCAACAAGCAGGCCCTGATCGATCATGCGGGGCAGTTTGACCCCATCTTCCTCGAATACGGCGCCACCCGGGTGCTGGAGTGCTGGGGGGACGACGTGCCTCACGGCAAGCAGACCGACTTTTACCGGGCGGTGGCGGCCAGGGAGGATGAAACCGTGGTCTTCTCCTGGGTGGAGTGGCCGAGCAAGGCGGTGCGGGACGACGCCATGGGCAAGATGATGCAGGACCCCAGGATGGACCCCGCCAATCCCCTGCACCAGACCATGCCGTTTGATGGCGCCCGCATGATCTTCGGAGGCTTCAACACCGTGCTGGAGCTCAAGGGCTGAGACTGGCCATCGGGGCTTTTCACCCTGGTGGCCGGAGCGCAAGGGCCGATAGCAACACCCAGGCCCGTCAGCGAGACCCAGGCCCGTCAGATGATGAAAAAGCCCGCCATCCGGCGGGCTTTTTGCTGGGCGTTATCTCATGGTCGCTCTCCATGGGGGACGTTCAGCCCGGGCGCCAGAAGGGCTTGTCCCCGAGAATGGTGGCCCTGTGCATCACTCGGCGGGCCGGCAGGTAGTCGGCATTGGCATAGTGCTGGGTCACCCTGTTGTCCCAGATGGCGATGTCGTTCTCCTGCCAGCGCCAGCGCACCTGAAACTCGGGGCGGGTGATGTGCTCGAACAGAAAGCCGAGCAGGGCCTCGCTCTCTTTGGGGGGCAGCCCGGGCAGCCGGGTGGTGAACCCCTCGTTGACGAACAGGGCCTGACGGCCGCTCACCGGGTGGGTGCGGATCACCGGGTGGCGCAGGGGCGGGTGACGGGCCACGGCCGCCTGCCAGCGCTGGCGCGCCTCCTCGCTGTCATCATGGCGATGGGCCGGGAAGGACTTGGTGAAGTCGTGCTCGGCTTCCAGCCCTGCCAGCAGGGTTTGCAGGGGCGGGGAGAGGGCCGCCAGCGCCGCGATGCCGCTGGCCCAGAGGGTGTCCCCCCCGGTGGGGGGCAGCTGCTTGGCGGCCAGAATGGCCAGTGCCGGGGGCGTCTCGATAAAGGTCACGTCGGTGTGCCAGTTGTCGTTGTCCGGCGGATTGTCATCGTGGGTATCGAGCACGATGATCTCCTCGGCCTCCTCCGTGTGGGGGTAGACGGGGTGGATGTGCAGATCCCCGAAGCGGTTCGCCAGCGCCCGCTGGGCTCGCGGGGTGATGGGCTGGTTGCGAAAGAACAGCACCTGGTATTTGAGCAGGGCGCGATGGAGCTGCTCGAACTGCTCCTGGCTCAGGGGCTCGGCCAGATTGACGCCGGCGATGACGGCGCCGATGTGGGGGCCGAGGGGGGTAATGGTCAACTTGTCGGTCATGGTCTTGCTCCATGTCTGGGGGCGTGAAGGCCCGATACCAATAGGAAAGGGGGGCGAAGGAAAGAGGTCAGCCTGTGGCTCATTGTCCTTCTCCATGCCAGGGGGTGAGCCTGCGCTGCAGGGCGCGCAGTCCCAGTTCCAGTACGAAGGCGATCAGGGCGATCACCAGGATGCCCGCCAGCACCACGTCGGTGGCGAGAAACTCGCCGGCGGATTGCACCATGAAGCCCACCCCCCGGGTGGCGGCGATAAGCTCGGCCGCCACCAGGGTGGACCAGCCCACCCCGAGCCCGATGCGCAGCCCGGTCAGGATGTCCGGCAGGGCCCCTGGCAGGATCACGTGCCAGAGCACCTGGGACCGGGATGCGCCCAGCGCCTGGGCTGCCCGCACTCGCACCGCGTTGGCGCTCTGCACCCCCGCCAGGGTCGCCAGGGCCACGGGCGCGAAGATGGCCAGATAGATGAGCAGCACCTTGGAGGTCTCGCCGATGCCAAACCAGATCACCATGAGTGGCAGGTAGGCGAGCGGCGGCACCGGGCGGTAGAGCTCAATGAGGGGATCCAGCACGCCGCGCACCGTGGGGGAGAGCCCCATGGCGATGCCCACTGTGATGCCAAAGAACGCCGCGGCAGCGAGCGCCACCAGGATGCGCCCCAGGCTGGCCCCCAGGTGTTGCCACAGGGTGGCATCCATAAAGCCCGTTGGGCCTGCGATGGTGATGAGCTGTGCCAGCACCCGCTGTGGGGGCGGCAGGAACAGGGGATCGACCCAGCCGAAGTGGGCCACCAGCCACCACAGGGCCAGCAGCACGATCAGGGTGGCGAGGCTCAGGGTCAGGCGGCGGGACAGGGGCCAGCCCGCTGCCCGTGCGTGGGTGAGATCCCGTTGCCGGGCGAGGGCGAGAGTCATGCAAAGGCCTCCCGCTCTGCGAACACCCGTTCCAGCACGTATTCACGGCGCTCGATGAAGGCCGGATCGGACTTGATGCTGCGGCAGGGCTCCCCGGCGGCGAAGCGGCGACCGAAATCCAGGGTCAGCCGCTCCGTCACCCTCCCGGGGGAGGGGGAGAGCAGCACCAGATCGGTGGCCATGAAGATGGCCTCCTCGATGTCGTGGGTGATGAGCAGCACCTGACGCCGGTGCTCGTGCCACAGGCGCAGCAGCAGAGTCTGCATCTGCTCCCGGGTGAAGGCGTCCAGGGCGCCGAAGGGCTCGTCCAGCAGGAGCAGGCGGGGTTGGGTGGCCAGGGCCCGGGCGATGCCGACCCGCTGGCGCTGGCCGCCGGAGAGCTGCCAGATGGCGCGATCGCCGGCCCCCTCCAGCCCCACCTGACGCAGCAGTGCCTGGGCCTGTTCGGTGCGCTCGGCACTGGGTACGCCCGCCAGCTGCAGGCCGAGGGCCACGTTGTCTCGCACGTTGCGCCAGGGCAGCAGCCCCTCGCTCTGGAACACCACGCCGCGCTCGGCGCCGGGGCCGGTGACCGGCTTGCCCTCAAGGCTTATCTGGCCGTGGTGGCAAGGCTCGAAGCCCGCCACCAGGTTGAGGAGGGTCGTCTTGCCCGAGCCCGAGGGCCCCAGCACCACCATCAGCTCCCCCTCGGACAGGGAGAGGTTGATGTTGTCGAGCACCCGCCTGCCGGCGTACTCGGCGGACACATGAGAGAGCTGCAGCATGGTCGTCTCCTTTGATTTACTGGGCCACGGCTTTCACGAAGCGATCGGTCACGAACTGGCGGTAGTCCGAGGCGGCGTTCGCGACCTTGCCCTGGCTCTCGAGGAAGCGGGCGGTGTCGATGATGGTCTGGTTGACGAGGCGCCCGAGCTCGGCGCTCTGGGCCTTCGCATCGAGGTAGGTGTTGCCCTTCACCAGCGCGGGAACGTCCGCCTCGGGAACGCCGCTCAGCTTGGCCAGCTTGGCGAGGTTGTCCGGCTTGGTGAGCCAGCCGTCGGGGTTGGCCAGGTAGTCGCGCTGGGCGGCCAGGGTGCTGTTCACGAAGGCCTGCACCACTTCGGGGTGGGCCTTGGCAAAGTCCTTGCGCACTACCCAGACGTCCAGGGTCGGCGCCCCCCAGTCACCCACCTGGGCGGAGTCGGTCAGCACCTTGCCCTCCTTGGTGAGCTGGTTGAGGGCGGGGGCCCAGACATAGGCGCCGTCGATGTCGCCCCGCTGCCAGGCGGCGATGATGGCCGGTGGTTGCAGGTTGACGATCTGCAGCGTCGCGGGGTCGACGTTCCAGTGCTTGAGGGCCGCCAGCAGGCTGTAGTGAGTGGTGGAGGTATAGGGCACGGCGATGCGCTTGCCCACCAGGTCTTCGGGTTTTGCGAGCCCCTGCTTCACCACCAGGGCCTCGGACTCCCCGAGCTTGGAGGCGAGCAGGAACACCTCGATGGGCAGATTCTGGCTCGCCGCCACTGCCAGGGGGCTGGAGCCGATGTTGCCTATCTGCACGTCGCCGGAGGCGAGCGCCCGTACCACGCTGGCGCCGCTGTCAAACTTGCGCCAATCCACGGTGGCGCCGCTCTCCCTGGCGAAGCTGTTGTCGGCCTGGGCCACCTTGGCGGGTTCGGCGGAGGTCTGGTAGGCCACGGTGACGTCGAGGGCCTGGGTGGACTGGTCGAGCAGCATGGAGGCCGCGAGCCACAGAGAGATGCCTTTTGCTGTCATGATGCACTTCCTTGTTGGGGGTGTTGGAAGCCACATCTTTATCTGAACATCCCCGAGGGCGAAGGAACGAGAAGGGTGCTCTCATGCCGTTTGGTTCTTAGAAAAAGAACGGTAAATCAATGATCTGATTGAGATATGCCAGAAAGTGGATAGCTTGCTCACCCGCCGTCTATCGGGTGGCTGGCGCAAGGGGCCAAGGGCCAGCCCCCAGGGGGCGCAGTGACTGGCAGGGGGAAGAGAGGAAAAGGCCCCGCCAGGGTGGCGGGGCCGGGGGATCAGCGCTCCACCAGCGGGGCCGAGCGGTAGCTCCACAGGCCATAGGTGCGCAGGGCGTCCCGGTAGATGCCAAGCAGCTCCTCCGGGCTCGCCTTGGCCAGGGCCGAGAGGGGCTTGTCCGGGTAGGCGACGCTGTCGATGCGGATGTTCGCCGGGCCGCTCTGCCAACAGGCGATTTCCAGCAGGGTCTGGCCCCGGCGCACGTGGCTCGCCGAGCTCACCAGGGTGGCGAACTCAATCTCGTGGCGGGCGAGGGCATAGCCGCTGTAGAGGGCGTTCTCCACCGTGCTGGTGGCGTAGTTCTCCTCGATGATACGGGAGCGGTCGATGCCCTTTTTCGCCAGCCAGTCCGCCATCAGCTTGCCCTCGGTCTGGCGGTTCTGGGGCACGCCGCCTGTGAGGATGACGAGGGCCGCCGGATCGGCCTGGGCCAGGGCGCGGGTGGTCTCGAGGCGTCCCAGCAGAATGTCGTGCATGGAGCCGTCGGGATTGAGGGCATAGCCCAGGGTGACGATGGCGCGGCGCCCCTTCTTCTCGCCCCGTCCCTGACGCTCCTTGAGGGGGGTGGCGACCACCCTGTCCACGGTGGCGAACAGCCGCTGCAAGTCGGCGGCGCGACCGGCATTGAGCTCGCCGACCCGCTTGAGGTAGCCATCGGATTTGGCCTGGTTGCCCTTGAAGCGCTGCCAGGTGGCCAGATAGGTGTTGATGTCCAGATCGTCCGGGGCGGCGGTGAGGGCCTGCTCGAACAGGGCGATGGCCCTGTCCACGTTGCCGTTGTAGATCTGGGCGTTGGCCGCCGAGATGAGCAGATCGGTGCGATAGGGCTCGAGCTGGTGGGCCTCCAGCAGCAGGGTGGTCACCTGCTCCATGTTGCTAGGCATCTTGGCGGTGAAGCCCGCATCGGAGACCCGGGCGGGGGAGTGGAAGATGCGGGCGGCGTCTGCCAGCAGCTGATCCACCACCTGGCGCTTGCTGATGAACTGCTCGTAATTCTGCTCCTTTTGCAGGGAGCGCACCGGGGCGGCCCAGGCATCGGATGAGACAACGAGCGGCAGCGTCAGCAGGCTGGTGAGGGTCAGGGCAATCGCGGTTTTCTTCATCATGGGGCTCTCTCTGGGGTGCGGGGCGCGATGCCGTGGCTCGTCCCCTGAATGCTTTTCCAATAAAAACAGATGCTTGGTTTGCTGCTTACTCTACTCCCTTCCCGATGAAAAAAACGTGAACCGTTCCGGTTATCCCGATGGCCCCCCTCAGCGCAGCCCCAGACGCGCCTGCAGGAAGGCCAGCCAGGCCTCCACCTTGGCGGGCAGGTGGCGGCGCTTGGGATAGACGCACCAGATGCCGTGCTCGGGCAGGGCATGGTCTGGCAGGACGGGCACCAGCCGCCCGATGGCGAGATCCCGCGCCACGATGAAGTCCGGCATGTTGCCGATGCCAAGCCCCGCCAGCAGCGCGGTGTGGATGGCATCGCTGTTGTTGACCTCGAAATTGCCCCTGGGGGTGATGGCCACCTCTCCTTCGGGCCCGTGCAGCCGCCACTGGGTGCCGCCGCGAAACAGGGAGTAGAAGAGGCAGTTGTGGCGCTCGAGATCCGCCGGGATGCGGGGCGTGCCGGCCTGCGCCAGGTAGGCGGGGGCGGCGCACAGGGTGCTGAGACAGGGGGCGAGGCGGCGGGCGACCAGGCTCGAATCCTCCAGCTCGCCGATGCGCACCGCCACGTCGAACCCCTCGGCCACCAGATCCTGCCGGGCGTCGCTCATCTCCAGCTGCAACTGCACCTCGGGGTGAAGGGCGAGAAACTCGGGGACAAGGGGGGCGATGTGGCGCCGGCCATAGACCATAGGCACCGTCACCCGCAGCAGGCCGCGGGGGGCCGATTGCAGGGCGCCGATGGCATCTTCCCCGTCGCTGGCCAGGCGCACTGCATGGCGCACCGTCTCGAAGTAGCGCTCCCCCGCCTCGGTGAGGGTGAGGGAGCGGGTGGTGCGATAGAGGAGCTGGCAGCCGAGGGCCTGCTCGAGCTGGCTCACCTTCTTGCTCAGCACCGACTTGCTGAGGCCGAGCTGACGGGCGGCGCCGGAGAAGGTGCCCGACTCCACCACGGCGACGAAGGCGGGGAGCAGGGCGAAGGCTTCCTGGTTCATGTTGTTCTCGATATGGAAACAATGCTGTTCCAGGAGGGTAGATTATCCCCAAATCAAAAACAATTTACCCTGCTCGTCAGTTCAACCAAGGAGCAACCCCATGATCCCCCCGCTTGTTGACCACGGCCCCGGCCGCCCCGCCCTCGGCCAGACACTTGGCCAGACCCTGGGTGCCCTGGCCGCCTTCGCCGCCGGCCTGCTGCTGGCGCTGATGATCGCCCAGAACGGCGCCCTGGCCCGCGCCACCGACCCCTGGCTCGCAAGTTGGCTGGCCCACGGGGTCGGCAGCCTGGTGGCCGGGCTCCTGTGGTGGCTCTCCCCAAGGCCCCCGACGCCGGAGGCGGCCCCGCCCTGGGCCTGGCTCGGCGGTCTGCCGGGGGCGCTCACCGTGGTGCTGGCGGCCCTCTGCCTCAACTCGCCCCTCGGCATGGCGGGCACCCTGGCCCTGCTGCTGCTCGGCCAACTGCTGTTTGGTGCCCTGTGCGATGGCCTCGGCTGGCTCGGACTGGCTCGCCGCCGCCCCTCGGGAAAAGACGCGCTCGCCGCCCTGCTGGTGCTGGCCGGCGCCCTGCTTATCGTGCTGCATTAGGAGAGACACCATGACCCTATTGATCCTGCTGGGACTGCTGAACGGCGTGGCGGTGAGCCTGTCGCGCACCCTCAATGGCCGCCTCGCCAGCGCCCGGGGCGCCATGACGGCGTCGCTGGCCAACCACCTGCTCGGCTTCGGGCTGCTCGGCGCCCTGCTCATCCTCAAAGGGGCACCCTGGGAGCGGCTCGCCGGGCTCGATCCCTGGCTGCTGCTCGGCGGGGTGCTGGGGGCGCTGTTCGTCGCCATCAGCAGTTGGGCCATCGGCCGGATCGGCGCCCTGGCCTGCGCCCTGCTCATCGTCACGGGCCAGCTGGCGGGGGGCGCCCTGCTCGATGCCCTGGCCGGACGGCTGGCCGCGAGCGATCTGCTCGGCATCCTGCTGGTGCTGGCGGGGGCTGCGCTGCAACGCTGGCAGGGCGGCAAGTCGCGTTCCCGAGGGTGAGTGATGCTGTGATGGCCTGGGTAAACCGGCAGGGATGACAGGAGCGCCGCCCTGCCTGGATGCAAAAGGCGGCTCGCCAGCCGGATCAGGGCCCAGATGAAAAGGAAAAGGCGAAAGAAAGGGAGGGAAAGGAAGAAACAGGAAGGTAAAAGAGAACAAAGAGAGAGGCGCCTGTCACCCTGGGCCGCCCTCAACAGCAGAACACCGGCGCAAGGCCGGTGTTCTGAACAGCATGGCGGCGGGCCCGGCGGGGCGCGCGGTCAGGGCCGCTTAGGCGTAGAAAGCCTCGACGGTGCCCTTGACGGTGATCAGCATGGGGTTGCCGTAGCGATCCTTGGCCTTGGGGGAGGGGATCTTCACCCAACCTTCGCTGATGCAGTACTCCTCGACATTGGTGCGCTCCTTGCCGTTTACGCGAATGCCGATCTCGTGCTCGAAGCACTCTGCCACATGGTGCGGGCTGCGCGGGTTGGCCGCCAGACGGTCGGGCAGTGCAGGTTTGTTGTCGCTCATTTTATTTACCTGAGTGTGATAAAAAGTGGGTCATTGTAGGCAATGCCCGTCATGGGCTCAAGGCAGCGTCGGCGCAGCCTTGAGAATCTGTGATGAGGTCGGTCAGGAGGTGCGCCAGGCCTTGAACCTGCCATAGGCGGTGCCAGCCAGAGTGACAAGAAACATGACGGCATAGCTTAAGAGCGGCGGGTCGAAATAGAGATCCTCCGGCAGGCTGCAAAGATAGAGGAAGGCAACCGCCAGAAGCGGTGTCAACAGAAGCTGGATAAGTGTTTTTGTCATGGGGCGATTCACTTACTGGATGCGAAATATGGAGGAGCAGGTGCTTGTCGCGAGCCTTTCGCTGCGTTAATCAGCCATGCCAGTTGGTGTAATTCAACAATGGGTCTTCTTCTTCGGGCACTCTATTTTGTCACGTGCGTGCTATTTTGCGATTCCGGTCTGGCGAGGAGTTGCCTTGTCACTCCGGTAGTTGAGATAACCATGCGACAAACCATTCAGCAGGCATGGAGGCAGACTCTTTATTCAGTGCAACGTGGATATCCCAGTTCGTTTCTACCTCTGCGAGGATGGGCATCACGGCATCAATCTCTGCGGGGGCATCTATATCAGCGTATTTGTTCCAGAAAGCCTCACACCAGTGAGCAATGGACTCATGATGGTGAGGTGCACTTTCTGGATGGGCACCCCATGTCAAAACCTGTTTTACATTGTCTGGCGTAAATGCAAGCTGTATTTCATCGAGCATATTGTTTTACCTGCAACATCAGGTGTGGTGACGATGGTTGATATGTCCAGTAACACAACCCTGTGTAGGGCATGTATTTGCACCAAGACATTCGTCGCTCTTTTTGGGGCGCAAGTCGTTTGCGCAATGCAGAAAAATAAGGGTCAACACAGTACGCTAGTTCGCGCAGTGGTCCTGCCGCTGCGCCTGTAGAGACTGGTTGTGCATGCAGACGAAAACGGGATGGCTCTCTTTTCTCACATAGCCCCAGACCCGGATACCACGCTCCAGCATGGTAAATTTGACACCGGCCTGGCTCGCAATATGAATCGCTTCATCCGTGAAATCTTCAATGCCCGGTGCCAGCAATGCCCCTCTGGAGTGAGCCTGGTATGCCAGGACGTCCAGAAACTCCATGGCCCAGAAGTTGCCCCAATATTGGGCCAGTTCTGGTGTATAGCTCTTGCCATCTTCTGGAAATGTGGAACCATCCAGATCCGTTCGCCGGTATTGGAAGAACCTGTTGCTCTGATGCAGCAACGCAAAAAGACGATTCCATTTGGAATTGTTCGAAACAGACGTCATGCCTGCCTTGATAACATACTCTTTGACGGGCTCTCTATGTCGAATGTCCATCATTATCCTCCAGATCGAATGACACCTTGCCAGGGAAATCTACGCCGCCCTGTCGTGACACGACCCACTAAAACCAGATATTGGTTTGATAAACAACAGGTGTTGTAGATCACCTGTCAAGCGCCATTTTTATAACGCGGTCAAGCAGTTCTTCATCCTCATAGAGCTCGCGGTACGCGGTGAAAGAGAGGTTGCCTTCATTGTACTGTTTTTCAAAGAATACTTTTAAGCGCCATTCGTCGGGATCTGGCTTGTTGAAATCAAAGTCTATTCCACCGACAGAAGCAGTTCGGTATATATCGACACCAACATCATGAGTACGATAGACCCAATGAGTCCCTGGTATGGTCATGCTTCCCCTATGCTCTGGCTCCAATATTTCCTCTGCGGAGGCCAGATGAAAAACACGTACAAGCAGCTCTTCAGCCCACTTCCTTTGTGCATACCATAGCGGAATAAGGTTTCTGATTTTTTCCAGATTGTCCATTTTGCCTTCTCAGATTCTATGTTATGGCGTGTTATATCCAGCGGCGGCGGTCGACATGTATAACAGAAATTTGTTCTGCGGCAGATTCTGTGTTGGGGATTTGGCTGCAATATTGCCCGACCTGTTGGCAAGATGGGGTGTTCAATCCAGACCAGTGAAGGCTATAAGCGTCTTGAATGACAGGCCGACAAGACAAGAGTGATCATGGGAACAACCGCTCATAAAGCTCTTGTTCAAATGGCATGCCAAATGGGCTGGCAGTCACCAGATTCTTGCTGTAGCCATGTTTGTTTCCCTGTGCAATAAACCCCAGTGGCGTACCCTTGACCAACAGGGCGACGGAATGACCGTCAGGCGCCCAACGCAGCTCAATATCGCTTTCGAGGGGTGCATCACCTTCACTACCAGGAACAACAAACTTGAGGATTGCCGGCGGTGCGTTGTTGTCGCAGTGCTCATTCAGATGTTCAGGGGATGGTACCGTATTGAGCAGCCAACAGTCCGCTGCAGGGTAATCAGACCCGGAGTCTGTCATGTAGAGCCAGACCGAAGTCCCTTCATCAGCAAGAATGGCCGCCTTATGGGAAACAGGATATCTTTCGGATAGAAAAAGGGGGTTCATTTTTGATGAGCCTCAGATTGAGAGCATGATCGCACCATCAGATACCAGGTCCTTACCGGGATATCCGAATATGTCTGATGGAAATATATTCATGGTGAGGGATTGATACACGACCTGGATTGCGGTGCAAACATGAACATCAACCAGGAAAATTCATATAGCGCCAGTTCACAGCGATATAATTTGTTTTTTTCAAGCATATTGACTGATTTTTAGAGCCTGCCAAATTGATAAAAATGAATCGCTACATGATCCACCTGTTATCACAGAATTGAAAAAACTCATGGTTAAAGCATGTCTTGTCATTGACTTTCTGTTCTTTTTGGAACCAGAGCCAATATCAATGTTGCAACCGGGCCTAGTAGCAATGAAATAAAAAACCAGGCTAAACCGCTACGATTCTTCCCTTGGGCGAGGACAGCATTGATTAGCATCAATGTCCCCCACCCAACAAAAAACTGCTTGCCGGTTTCAAGGTAGTCTGGGTTCAAAAGATGCTCCTTTTCTTTTATCTGCTGAGGTCCGAGTTCAGGCGCCGTTATGAGAAGCCCGACAGGAATGGGTGACCGCTGACACCTAGTAGTTTACCAGTTCATATGCCAGGGCTGCCGATAACGCTTGTGCCGTCATGGGCACAGCGGCGTCCTGAGGGGTGGGGAATATTGCGAGCGGAACGCCCAGTCTGGACATTTCAGGCAACCACTCGTCCATCAAGTCGTCCAGGCCAATGATCTCAGGTTTCGCCGTTGACCAAGGACCCGTGGCACATGCGCTGGCGTATTCAGGGTGAGGCCAGATGGCAAATGCTGGCTTGCCACAACCATCAATATCGCCAGACACCCAGCCGTCAGATGCACGCAATCCCCAGGCAGACTCCTGGTCTGCGACGCGTTTGATGAAATGCATGACACGCTCTGTCGACGGAAGAGCAAGGACGTTTTGCATTTCCTTTTCAGTGAGTCGGTAGCTCATATTTTCTCAATGGTTAATATAGAACCCGTGGCTGTTTTCAAGTGCCGGTTTTTGGTGAGTGCATGGTTTGCCAACAACTGGCTGCTACAGAGACATCTCAATATTGGCCAGCGCCATTTTCTTTTTTGGATTCCAGTTTAATGGAGTCAATTTTTTATTCCCCCACCATGCGCAATGTTTTGTTTCAACCCATTGATGACGGATCTTGGCACAATGCTCAGGTGTGGAGTGTTGATCATAATCAAAACCTGACTCGGCACCACAACATGCGCAAATATCAAAAGTGGTGCAATTTGACTCATCCAACACGGTTATATCTGTAAAGCCACAGATTGGGCATCCTTCACTTTTCAAGAATACCTCAATAGTAATTAGCCGGAAAGGCGGTAATAATAAAAAGGTGGTCTCATCATCAAAGAAGAACCACCTCTGGTCAATAGGTAGGTGAACTGATTATCCCGCCTGTTTCAAACCGTTCCTGGTCTCTACACATGTATCTGTGTATAAATATCAAGACCGTTTCACCAAACCCGAGTAGTTTTCAATGGCATCAACCAATCGGGTGATGGTGGCATCATCGACAGTGAAATTATGATTCGTATCAAAATAAGAGATCTGAATATTCGCACTGAGAGGGTAGTGATCTTCTATACCCAGACCACCATATTCATCATGAACACCCTGGATAATCAGCATGGGAGTTTGGAGATTGGCCAGATGCTGATAACGTTCTGGCTCATCCTGCGAATCAGGATGTTTGAAAGGGTAGCCCAGGCAAATTATTTTCTTGAGACCCAGTTCATCGGCGATCAATGATGACACCCGTCCACCTGAAGAGCGTGCAAGCACGATGACACGTTCAGCGATACCCTGGCTGCTGATTGTCTTCTTGAGAAAATCACAACGAGATAACACAGCGTTGTCTTTCCTGTGATACAGATAGGAAAAATACGATGGGTGCAAGATACCATAGAGTACCTGTGCCGCCCGAAGATGTAATCGTTCCAGGTGTTTTGGAAGAAGACGGAGCCGTTTTACCCATTTTCTGAATGAAAAAATGAAGCTGGCCGCTGGATCCTCCCAACGAATGTCGACATTGTTTTTTCTCAATCTGGTCAGCAGGGCCTGGTTCAATGCTTCATCTCTTTGCCAATCGTCGCGGCCGACTAAAAGCAGAATTGGAGTCTTGGTCACACTCAGATCTCGATACGATGGAAAAGTCCCGGCTATGTTGCCGGATTGTTGGTCGATATCGAAGCCCTTGCAGTGGTTGAACCTGCATTGAGCGCCATCTTTTTCGAGTCTGGCGCCACAATCCTGGCAAGGCTACCGCCCCTGAGTTCCAGCCCCCAGTTCGCTGCTGTTAACCTGCGAGATAGCAACAATCGCTGTCATGGCCTTCTCCCGAGAGATGGATTGTCGTTTGGCTATCATAAGGGCTCTGATCGGGTCATGGGAAGAGGGGGGGAGAAAAATACTATTAGCTTCAATACATTAGTGAAAGATTATTGTTTTAAGCGGGCTGCTGAGTGAGCAGATGTATGAAAAAAGCCCCTTCGCTCCTGCCGACTTCCGTCGAGCGAGGCGACAACGATGCCGTGATTGGCAACAAGCAGGAAAGCGAAAGGGCGTCGATCTGGCGGGGTGATGCAGCGATTGCAGCTGTATCCCTATGGGAGTCGAAAATCAAAAACGTAGACACCCATCTTTTGTGTTCTGGCTATCCAGCGCCTTGCTCAGCAAGGCGGGTGTGCGATATGTCGGTACTTTTGGCTGTGGGCACATGCTCCCGGCCTCACCTGTTTGCCAGTATGTTAATTGGCGTTACCCTGTCGTTTGCTGGCCCTTGTAAAGCGCCTAGTCATATAAGTACCCCAAACTAACAAAGCTTGAATTGAGCCAATAAAGACAAGAACCTTTATTTTTGACCAAGTTATTCAAGAGCGATGTGAAACTGTATGCGATTATGGGGGAATCACTCGTTGCATGGAGGTCCCAGAAGCTATCGTAACAGTAGCCAAATTGAGAATCCCCGAGATTTATGCTTATTGCTTGTTCAGGGCCATTTCTCGCGATGATATAGAAATCATTGGACATATCATCTTTGGGTATGTCTTGCTCATACCCTTCAGGCAGTATAGATGGATTCGCAGAGATTAATTCTGCTGGTGTCGAGATTTTGAAACAATAGTCACTTGCCTCAAAAAGAATGACACCACCGCAGAGTGAATAAAATTCTTTTAAATCATCTGGAATATCCATGTCAGGAATGTCTGAAGGTGGCAATACCTTGCAGTTTTCCATCTTACCAATCCGTTGGATTAACTCTCTCATTCTCTGGTTTCCTGAACTATCACTGCGCTTGACAGTAATTGGATAATTTGTTTGTATTCACGGTGGTTCCTTGTATGTACAAATTTTCACAAAGTCTTGGGTATACGCTGCCGTCACTTGGATTTACCGTTTTTTATATATGTAGTCTTTTCATCCAGATACCCTTCAAGGTATCTAGAGAATGATTTTGTACAGTTTGTCGTAGTAAAAATCATCAAAGTCAGCAACCGTTTTTAGGGTAAACGGTGCTGGCAAGGTGAATCGTTTCCAGGTTTCCTTGAAGATCTCGTCACCATCTTCTTGCGCATTCTGATTGATGTTCTCCTTTATTAATATTTTCTTGGTCGAGAAGTTGATGCTCGTCACCCGCTCGACGAGGGGGCCGCGGTTTTCACTCATGTCATAGCCAATCAATTCGAAACCGGCGTTCTGATATCTGAATTTGTAAGACCAGTAACCATAACGTCCATGGCCATAGTGGATCTGCAAGATCCCTTTTTCTACGGAGACCCAAAGCTCAGGGGCAAAATAGACACCACCATCTTCATTCTCCGAGGAGAAACAGCTTGGATTATCGAGCGCCAGCTCATAGTGATCCCCCTTATTGAACGCGATGATAAGGCCTCGCCGATTACGATCCAGCTCACCACGGTATTCGTCAACAATGACATTGCGCTTGTCAGTGCCTTTGACGACGATGACCATATCACTCTGGCCATCCTTGTTTAAATCCCCCTCGATTTTCTCAAAGACGACATATCCCTTGGGGACAAAATCGAGCGGATCTTTGGCTTTCAGAGGGGTGCCTTCGGCTAAAACTTGTGCTTGCAACAGCATTAAAAGCAGGAATAACCCTTTTTTCATCACCATTCCGTTTTCGTATGACTCTATGAATGGTGAATGATGCGTAATATGGATACCCATGGCAAGCGTTTTGAGCCACGAATGGAGACGAGCCTACTTGTCCATAGGAATACTCCCAGCATTCCGCCACCGCTCTGGTCTCTCTGCTCTCCCACAGCCTGCTCGACTCGTTTACCACCGGCGGCAAGGGGGTAGGTTGGTTCTGGCCATGGCGTGACGAGCGTTTCTTCGCCCCCTGGCAGATGATCCGGGTCGCCCCCTTCAAGCTGGAGGCCTATCTCACCGCCCGGGATGAAGCGGTGATCCTCTCCGAGCTCTACTGGGTCTGGCTGCCTGGGGTTGTATTGATGCTGGTGTTGATGGGATGGCGGGGGTGGGGCAGGGGACGGTAGGTGGGGGGGGATATATCGTGGTTGAGCAAAAAAATAAAAACTTGGACACCCATTTCTTTTATTCTGGCGATGTGACGTTCAGCTAAGAATAATGGGTGCCCACATTTTTTATGCTTGTCGTTTTGATTTAATTTGAGCAAATGTTATAAGTGTCTGGCAAAATGCCACAACGTCTCCCATCGTTCTAAGAGAATGCAGAGCAGGCCCCCAGTTAGCTGGCTCACCTTCATAATGGTGAACTTGCAACCAACCGCCCTGTCGTGCAGAGTCATGTGTAGAATTTTTAATTTGAAAGGCTATCCCATGCTTTTCTCTAGCTAAATAAACATCGAATTCAGCATCTGTTTCATTACCAGACACTTCATAGCCATATTCTTCACCAATTGACCTGATTAGGTTTTTTGCTAACTGACGATCCATTATTTAATGCCTCTTTGGTTAAAGTTAAAAACAGTGTAATTTTAAAGGAAATCGTACAAAGTCAAATTTAAGTATTCTAGCTATACTACAAAAAACCTAAATAATAAAAATGCTAGGCGGCACTATCCAGACTTAAATTCTTTGTTATGTTTATTTGCATCTCTGATGCCTGAAAAAAACGTGGACACCCATCTTTTTGTGCGCTGGCTATACAGCGCCTTACTCAGAAATGTGGGTGTCCTGATTTTTTGCGCTCCTTGCCGTTCACGCGAATGCCGATCTCGTGCTGGAAGCACTCTGCCACATGGTGCGGGCTGCGCGGGTTGGCCGCCAGACGGTCGGGCAGTGCCGGTTTGTTGTCGCTCATTTTATAGACCTGAGTGTGATAAAAAGTGGGTCATTGTAGGCAATGCCCGCCATGGGCTCAAGGCTGGGTTGCGTCCCATGGGGGTGGACAAGGTCCGGCTACAGTTGCAGCGACGTTCTCAGAAGAGCAGTAGCCCCGACTTTTCTTCTCTAAACTGTATTGCGGTACGTTAGTTTATTTCTATCTGTGAACAACCCTTTCTCTTATGACTTCTTTTATAACTACAGTTTCAAGGTACTGAATTGAGTTGTTTTCTAGGTTTAATGAGACATCACCATACCCTGCTTTTGGTAATTTGTTTTCCCAAATAGCTTCTCCATTTTCAGCTCGTAGACCAAATACATGGCCATTACATCCAGCGATAACGACGCCTTCTTTTTGTAAAATTGACACATGGCCAGAGCCGACCTTAGTCCGCCAGTTTTCTTCACCACTAAATGGACATAGTGAGATGACATTTCCATTTATCCCAACAATCAAAAAGCTCACTGTTATTTACCTGTTTTATTTAGGATTTATCTAGTTGTTCGAGAGTCCTGATTATAATCGTCTAATCAGGCCACTGGGACTACCACATTTATTAGGGTTGATTATGTCCCTATTTCTTGGACACGTGGACATTCTCATTCCCCCTTAGTTGCTCCAGCCCTTTTAAGTGCCGTGCCTTAGCCACTTGTTCTTGTATGGCTAGCACATCGCTAGAGCCAAAATGCTGGATTAGCTCGTCATATACTGTGATTTCGTCTTCTGAACGACCCAACTGACCTAACGTGATGCCTTTGTTGCACAGCGCCTTGGCAACTTGCTCTTGCAGTGCGGGGGCATCACTGGTGCCAAAGCGCCGGATTAGCTCGTCATATGTCGTGATTTCGTCTTCTGAACGACCCAACTGACCTAACGTGATGCCTTTGTTGCACAGCGCCTTGACAACTTGCTCTTGCAGTGCGGGGGCATCACTGGTGCCAAAGCGCCGGATCAGCTCATCATATTCCGTGATTTCGTCTTCTGAACGACCCGACTGACCTAACGTGATGCCTTTGTTGTACAGCGCCTGGGCCACTTGCTCTTGCAGTGCGGGGACATCATTGGTACCAAAGAGTCGGATTAGCTCGTCATATACCGTGATTTCGTCTTCTGAACGACCCAAATGACCTAAACGGATGCCTTTATTGCACAGCGCCTTGGCCACTTGTTCTTGCAGTACGGGAGTATCACTGGTACCAAAGAGCCGGATTAGCTCGTCATATACCGTGAGTGCGTCTTCTGAACGATCCAACTGACCTAACGTGATGCCTTTGTTGCGCAGCGCCCTGGCCACTTGTTCTTGCAGTGCGGGAGTATCACTGGTGCCAAAGAGCCGGATTAGTTCGTCATATACTGTGATTTCGTCTTCTGAACGACCCAACTGACCTAACGTGATGCCTTTGTTGCACAGCGCCTTGGCAACTTGCTCTTGCAGTGCGGGGGCATCACTGGTGCCAAAGCGCCGGATTAGCTCGTCATATACCGTGAGTGCGTCTTCTGAACGACCCAAATGACCTAAACTGAAGCCTTTATTGCACAGCGTCTTGGCCACTTGTTCTTGCAGTACGGGAGTATTACTGGTGCCAAAGAGCCGGATTAGCTCGTTATATACCGTGAGTGCGTCTTCTGAACGACCCAACTGACCTAACGTGACGCCTTTGTTGCGCAGCGCCTTGGCCACTAGCTCTTGCAGGGCGGGGGCATCACTGGTGTCAAAGCGTTGGATTAACTCGTCATATACCGTGATTGCGTCTTCTGCACGAATCAACTGACCTAAATTGAAGCCTTTGTTGAGCTGCGCGCTAGCCACTTGCTCTTGCAGTGCGGGTACTTCACTGGTGCCAAAGTGCTGGATGAGCTCGTCATAAACATTGATCTCTTGTGCAAGACTGGTTTGTTTAAGCGCCCAGTTGAAATAGGCTTTGGCAACCCAAACTTCTTCAGTAATATCTTTAGGCCTGACCTGTTTGGATAGTTTGATAATATCCTGATATTTGCCTTGTAAGAACAACTCAAGATAATTTGGTCGTCGTGCATGATGCTCTACTTTTTGTGCTTGCATGAGGCGCTGCCGTAGTTCTTGCAAAATATCTTCGGCTGCTATGGAAACTGATTGGCTATCGTCTAATTTAACATCTGGACGGACTGTATTTTCATTATGATGTTGTGGATAATCAGTGACTGCATCGAGTTCTTCGAGCAAGTGAGCATATGGATCAGTAATAATCATTGGAGGAAAGCAATCTAGCTGCTGCGCTAGTTCGATCAAGAATGAATCTGCTCGATTTGCACAGCTCATATAGTAAGCTAGGCTCGTTTTTAAAATAGAGTCAGAAATATGTGTGGGCGCTTGCTCCGGCATATCTACCCAAAAAAGTCTATGCTGGCCTGAAAAATGATTTTTAATCTGTGGAAAGAAAGCATCTGCCTGCCCGCTGTAACCAATAAATAACGCTGGTGATTCATTCAGTGTCGCGCAAACAAACTGACTCAATTGTGCTGCATGTTCAGCCGTTTCTTGATCGGAATTAAGCTGGGCGAAGCCGTGACTTTGTCCGTGCAGATGAACAACCGCAGGATTATCAATCAAGTGGTATAAATTTAAATTGGCAGCTGTAAAGTCATAAGTAGCGGGGTACAAACCCAATAAGCCACAGCTGCGTGCCAGCAAATTATCGAAGTTAAAGGTCAAAACACGTCCGATATAGCCTGCACGAAGTAAGCATGCCAAGGCAATATGCGCCCAATTTATCTTTGCCTCGTCAATATAACTTTTTAGAAATCTTCTACGATCATCGCGCCCAATCTGCGCCATGCACTTGCCGTAGTCTTCGCGATCGGCCCCCAGTAGCAATTTAAGCTCAGTCTTAAAACATAGATGCATTTCTGCGATCAGTTTTTTTGCTAGTGGAATCCCTGCTGTAAAAGAACAACCCGCCCCAGTGAAGAATACAAATGGCTTATTGCTCTCCTTAGCTTTACGCATAAACTCAGCTAAGTCAGATATATTATATTGTGGTGGCATATTATCCATTTTGTTAAAGCCTTATTTTAATTATGTGCTGTCATATAGCGAACCCTCTACAAACTGAGTCATACCTTGCTGCATTGACCAGCAATCGCTTTCACAGCGCTCTTTTGAGAGATGGGTTGTTTTGTGGCTATCATAAGGGGCCGGATTGAGACATGAAAAGAGGAAGTTGATAGAAACCTGAGCAGGTTCAAGCAATTGGTGCGCTACTGCTGTTTAAGTGAGTTGTTGGGTTAGTGGATAGTACGGAAGTTCCCCTCACCCCAACCCTCTCCCAAGGGGAGAGGGAGCATGTCTGCTGTTAGACGGGGCTGTGGGTTAGCACGGTTTTGATCCCCCTCTTGTTCGCTGAGGCGAGTCCTCTTGTCCAGGCCGCGAGGCAGGATGCCGAGCGAGCGGCGTTGGGCCATGGGCAAAATCGGGAAAGGGCGAGCACAGATCGACCCGATTTGGCGCGAGAACATGGATGTTCGAAGCGGGCTTTGGGCGAAGCCATGGATGGCGGAGGCCAAAGGCCCATCGGCGCGTGCCGTTGGACAAGAGGGGGAAACGAAGGTACCCGACGTCAGTCGGGCGAATAAGCGGGGGTGGCCGCTCGATTGGTGACTTTTCTTTGGCCACGCAAAGAAAAGTCATTCGCCCTGGCCCGAAGGGCGGGCGAAACCCTGTCGAGGGCAGCGCCCTCGTGTCCTGCGTGGCGAAGCCGCGCCATAGCATCAGCATCAATTCCGCGAACGTCTGATTACGCTTCGCTAATCAGACCTACAAGGGTGGCACCAACCAGGGATGGTGGATAACAAAAGGGAGCCCGCTTGGGCTCCTTTGCTTGTCATGGGGGTGGGCGTTTGACTGAACGCTTAGCGCAGGGTCGCCGCCTTCATCCCTTCCACAAACTCTTTCAGACGAGTGAGCATATGCTCCGGATTCTGGTGGTGGGTCTCGATGATCTTCACCACGGCGGAGCCGGAGATGGCACCGGCGGCGCCAGCGGCGATGGCCTCACGCACCTGAGCCGGTTCGCTGATGCCAAAGCCGAGCAGGGCAGGGGGGGCATTGAACTCGCGCAGGGTGTTGATGAGGCCCTCCACCGGCATGCCGGCCTTGGTCTCGGCACCGGTCACGCCGGCGCGGCTCACCAGATAGGTGTAACCGGAGCCGAGCTCGGCAACGGCCTTGAGCGTCTCGGCATCGCCGTTGGGCGGGGCGATAAAGATGCTGTCGATGCCGAACTTGTCGGCGGCCGCCTTGTAGGGTTCGCACATCTGCACCGGCACGTCCGCCACCAGCACGGAGTCCACCCCTGCCTGCTGGCACTTCTCGTAGAAGCCGTCGATGTGGCGTACATAGACCAGGTTCGCGTAGACCAGGAGACCAATGGGCAGCTGTGGGTACTTGGCGCGGATGCGGGCGAGCAGGCCGAAGCAGTCGTCCGGGGTGGTGTGGCTGGCAAAGGCACGCAGGGCGGCACCCTGAATGGTGGGGCCGTCCGCCACCGGATCGGAGAAGGGAATGCCGAGTTCGAGGGCGTCGGCGCCCCCTTCGACCAGGGCATCGACGATGGCCAGGGACAATTCGGGGGTGGGGTCACCCAGCATCACGAAGGGCACGAAGGCGCCCTGATTGGCCTTGTCCAGACGGGAGAAGAGTTGTGCGTAACGGTTCATGACAAGGTTCCTTCTTTTTCAAAGATGTCGGCAACGGTGAAGATGTCTTTGTCGCCACGGCCGGAGAGGTTGACGATGAGCACCTGCTCTTTTTCCGGTTCACTGCGGGCCATCTTGAGGGCATGAGCCAGGGCGTGGGAGGACTCCAGCGCCGGTATGATGCCTTCGGATTTGGCCAGCTCCTGGAAGGCGTCCAGCGCCTCCTTGTCGGTCACCGAGGGGTACTCGGCGCGGCCGATGGCGGCCAGGTGGGCGTGCTGGGGGCCGACGGAGGGGAAGTCCAGCCCCGCCGAGACGGAGTAGGACTCCTGGATCTGGCCCTGGTTGTCCTGCATCAGGAAGGAGTGCATGCCAAAGAAGACCCCCTTGCTGCCGTGACCCAGCGGCGCGCCGTGCTCGCCGCTCTCGATGCCGTGACCACCGGGCTCGACCCCGATAAGGCGCACGGAAGGCTCATCGATAAAGTCCGCAAACATGCCGATGGCATTGGAGCCGCCGCCAACGCAGGCGATCACCGCATCCGGCAGGCGCTCTTCTTTTTCGAAGCACTGGGCCTTGGCCTCTTCCCCGATCATCTTCTGGAACTCCCGCACGATGGTGGGGAAGGGGTGGGGGCCGGCGGCGGTACCGAGCAGGTAGTGGGCGGTTTCATAGTTGGCAGCCCAGTCCCGCAGCGCCTCGTTGCAGGCATCTTTCAGGGTGCTGGAGCCGGAGCGCACCGGGATCACGGTGGCGCCCATCAGCTTCATGCGAAACACGTTCGGCTTCTGGCGCTCGCAATCCTTGGCCCCCATATAGACCCGGCACTTGAGGCCGAGCAGGGCGCAGGCCAGCGCCGTCGCCACGCCGTGCTGACCGGCGCCGGTCTCGGCGATGATCTCGTGCTTGCCCATGCGCTTGGCAAGCAGGGCCTGACCCAGCACCTGGTTGGTCTTGTGGGCGCCGCCGTGCAGCAGGTCCTCACGCTTGAGGTAGAGGCGGGTCTTGGTGTCCTTGGTCAGATTGCGGGTCAGGGTGAGCGGCGTCGGGCGACCGGCGTACTCGGTCAGGAGTGCCTGAAACTCGGCGACGAAAGCCGGATCATCCTTGGCATCGACGAAGGCCTTCTCCAACTGGAGCAGGGCGGGGATGAGGATCTGGGGCACATACATACCGCCAAATTCACCAAAAAACGGATTGAGCAGGGTCATGGTTATCTTCCTTTACATTCTGCAATTGAGATCAGGTATGAGCCTTGGCGGGCTGAGGCGTATGGCTGGGGCACATACATGTCATCGACGAAATTCACCAAAAAACGGATGGAGCAGGGTCATACATTATTCCTTGTGCTTATGGGCAAACGCAGTTCATTAATTCGTTGAATGAGTCACGGGGGCGCTCACAGTTGGCGCAGGGCGCCAAAGGCGGCAGCCAGCATGTGGGCATCCTTCCTGCCCGGGGCACTCTCCACCCCGGAGTTGAAATCAAGGCCCACACAGCCCACCCGGGCGGCCTCGAGGGCGTTGTCGGGGTTGAGCCCCCCTGCCAGCATCAGTTTGCTCTTGTCGAGCCCGGCCAGCAGAGTCCAGTCGAACGCCTGACCGGTGCCGCCGCTCTGGCTGCCGACTTTCGTATCCAGCAGCAGGCGATCCGCCGGGTAGTCGAGGGCGGGCAGGGGCTCGCCATTTGTGACACCGACGGCCTTCCAGATCTGGCAGCCTGCCGGCAGCAGCGCGCGCAGTGCCTCGACATAGGCGGCATCTTCATCCCCGTGCAGTTGCACGGCGGCGAGCCCCAGCGCATCCACCGTCTTGGCGATGGTGGCGGGCTGGGCATTGCGAAACACCCCGACGTAAGAGAGCGGCGCACCCGCCATCACGGCGCGGGCGGCGGGAATGTCCACGTAGCGCGGGCTTTTCGCCACAAAGATAAGGCCGCCGAACACGGCGCCCGCCTGATGGGCGGCGGCGGCGTCCTCGGGACGGGTCAGGCCGCACACCTTGTTCTGGCCGAGCACGAGCTTGCGCACCGCGGCCTCCAGATCCGGCTCCGCCATGAGGGAAGATCCCACCAGGAAGCCCTTGGCGTGGTGGCGCAGGGCCGCCACCTGGGCGCGGTGGTTGATGCCGGATTCGCTGATCACCACCCGATCCCCCGGGATCCTGGCCGCCAGCTGCCGGGTGCGGGCAAGATCGACGCTCAAATCCCGCAGATCCCGGTTGTTGATGCCAATCACCGGGGCGCCGAGGTCGATGGCGCGGGTCAGCTCCTCCTCGTTGCTCACCTCGGTGAGCACCCCGAGGCCCAACTCTTTCGCCACTTTGAACAGGGCGCGATACCCCTCGTCGGTGAGCACGGAGAGCATCAGGAGGATGGCGTCCGCCTGATAGTGGCGGGCCAGATAGACCTGATAGGGGTCAATCATGAAGTCCTTGCAGAGCACCGGCTGCTGGACGCGGCCCCGTACCCGGGGCAGGAAGGCGAAATCCCCCTGGAAGAACTTCTCGTCCGTCAGCACCGAGATGGCGGTGGCGTAGTGGCCATAGATGTCGGCGATGGCCTCCGGGCTGAAGTCATTCCGGATCAAGCCCTTGGAGGGGGAGGCCTTCTTGCACTCCAGAATGAAGCGGGTGGAGCCTTTGCGCAGATCCCCCTCGAAATCCCGATCGCTCGGGGTCAGCGCGTCCTGGAAGCTCGCCAGGGGCTGGCTCTCCTTGCGGGCGGCGACCCACTCCTGCTTGGCCGCCACGATCTTGCCGAGAATGGTCTGGCTGATGGAGGCCATGTTCAGAAAGGCGTGGGGAGCAATGACATCTGACATCTCGTTATCCTTGCGAAGCTGGCTGTTGCCCGTCGGGCGTTCTGGGTGAGTGCCCCTGGGGCACGCTGTGGTGGTGGCTGACATCATGCCTCCTGATGGCTCAGGGTAGCGAGATCCCGGGCGAGGAGGGCGGCCTGGCCGCTTGCCAGCACCGCCAGCACCCGGGCGGCGGCCTGCCTAAAGTCCGGGGCCTCGCCCGCCATGACCAGGAGCGGCGCCACGTTGGCGGCGATGGCGGCGTTGTGGGCCGGGCTGCCGCGTCCTTCCAGGATGGCGGCGGTGATGGCGCGGTTCTCCTCGGGCTCACCGCCCTGGATGGCGCTGACCGGGTAGGTGTCGAGGCCAAAGTCCGCCGGGGTGAGCAAGTACTCGCGAATTTCGCCGTCACGGATTTCCGCCACCTGGGTCGGGCCGTGGATGGCAATCTCGTCGAGACCGGCGCCGTGCACCACCATACCGGTTTTCAGGCCGAGTGCCAGCAGGGTTTCGGCGATGGGGCGCACCAGCTCGGGGGCATAGACCCCCATCAGCTGGAAGCTGGGGCGAGCGGGGTTGATGAGCGGCCCCAGCACGTTGAACAGGGTGCGGGTCTTGAGGGCCTGGCGCACCGGCATGGCGTGGCGCACCCCGGCGTGGTACTGGGGGGCGAACAGGAAGCAGACCCCGAGCTCGTCCAGGCAGCGGCGGGCCTGAGCCGGGCTCATGTCGAGCTTGATGCCCATTTTGTCGAGCAGGTCGCTCGACCCCGACTTGCTCGAGACCGAGCGGTTGCCGTGCTTGGCCACTTTCAGGCCGCAGGCGGCGGCCACCAGGGCCGAGGTGGTGGAGACGTTGATGGTGTTGAGGCCGTCCCCTCCGGTGCCGACGATGTCGCAGAAGGCATAGTCCGGGCGCGGGAAGTCGCGCGCTTCGGCCAAGAGCGCCTCGGCGGCGCCGGCGATCTCCTCCGGGGTCTCCCCCTTGATCTTGAGGGCGGTCAAAAGGCTCGCGAGCACGATGGGATCCACTTCACCACGAACCACCTGGCCGAAGGCGTCGCGGGCGGCGTCGCGGGTGAGAGACTGACCCTGATAGAGGGTGTTGAGATGTTGATGCATGGTCTCTTCCTTACCGCACGTGGCTTTCTGGACGGGTGACATGGGCGAGGGCCTGGGTGAGCAGGCGGGCCCCTTCGCTGGTCATGATGGATTCCGGGTGGAACTGGAAGCCCAGCACCCGCTCGTCACGCTGCTCGATGGCCATGGGCATGCCCTGATAGTGGGCAATCACCTGCAACTCTTGTGGCACATAGGTGGCCACCAGGGAGTGGTAGCGGGCCACCGGCAAGGGGCTCGGCAGCCCCGCGAAGGCGCCATGGCCGTTGTGCTCGATGAGGGAGCGCTTGCCGTGGACGATTTCCCCCGCCGCCCCGACGGTGCCGCCGTAGGCTTCGCACAGGGCCTGATGACCGAGGCAGATGCCGAGGATGGGCACCCGGCCCCGGGCCAGCTTGATGAGATCGATGAGGCAGCCCGCCTCATGGGGAGCGCCCGGCCCCGGGGAGAGCACCAGCACGGCGTCCCCTTCGCAGGCGTCGATCTCCTGCATGATGCGGCTCGCAGGCAGGCTGTTGCGGTAGATGCGCACCGGGTAGCCCAGGGTGCGGAACTGGTCGACGAGGTTGTAGGTAAACGAGTCGAAGTTGTCGAGCAGGAAGATGTTAGTCATGGCTCACGTCCTTGTGTTGTTCCTGCTGGGCGCTGAGGGCCTGCAGGGAGGTGCCATGGCTGGCAGCGATGGCGGCCAGCACGGCCGCCGCCTTGGCGCGGGTCTCGTCCGCCTCGGCCTGGGGTTTGGAGTCATAGACCACCCCGGCGCCGGCCTGGACATGGGCGACCCCCTCTTTCACGAAGGCGGAGCGGATGACGATGCAGGTGTCCATTTCCCCTGCGCCGTTCAGGTAACCCACGGCGCCGCCGTAGCTGCCGCGACGCTTGCCTTCCACCATGCGGATAAGCTCGCTGGCGCGCAGCTTGGGGGCTCCGGTCAGGGTGCCCATGTTCATGCAGGCCTGGTAGGCGTGCAGGGCGTCAAGGTCGGCGCGAAGGGTGCCCACCACCCGGGAGACCAGGTGCATGACGTGGCTGTAGCGATCCACTTTCAGCAGATCCTTGACGTAGCGGGTGCCGGGGGCGGAGATGCGGGCGATGTCGTTGCGGCCCAGATCCACCAGCATCAGGTGCTCGGCCACCTCTTTCTCGTCCTGACGCAGCTCCAGCTCGATGCGGCCGTCCAGATCCAGGTTGATGCTGCCGTCCGGGTTGAGGCCGCGGCGGCGGGTACCGGCGATGGGGTACATCTCCACCTGGCGGCTGTTGGCGCAGAACTTGACTGCGCTCTCGGGGGAGGCGCCAAACAGGGTGAAGCCCTCGTCCTGCACGTAGAACATGTAGGGGCTGGGGTTGGTCTGCTTGAGGCGGCGATAGGCGGCGACGGGATCCGGGCAGGGGAGGGAGAAGCTGCGGGACGGCACCACCTGGAAGATGTCACCACGGCGGATGAAGCCCTTGAGCTTCTCGACCTCGGCGCAGAACTGCTTGTCTCCCTTGTCGATGGCCAGGGCGCCGGTCAGCGGCGCCGTGCCCTGCGGCGCAGGCAGCGGCTGCTGACAGGCCTGTTTGAAGGACTCGAGGCGAGCGGTCAGGCGGGCGTAGCGCGCGTCCAGCTGCTCATCCTCTTCGCCGCCGAACAGGCAGGCCAGCAACTGGGTGCTCTGCTTGATGTGATCGATGGTGATCAGGGTCTCGGCCACATAGAAGCAGTAGTCAGGGCAGTCGTTGCTCCCCTCTGGCACCTCGGGCAAGTCTTCAAAGGAGGCGATGAGGTCGTAGGCGAAGCTGCCCGCCATGAAGAGGGCCTCTTTGCCCTGCTGGCATTGCAGCTCCCGCTGCAGGGTACGCAGCACGTCCAGCACGCTGCTGCCCTTGAGGCGGCTGTCTTCGTCAAGCTCCCGATCGGACGCCGGGAAGTCGAGGTGCAGCTCGTCCGCCACCCGGGTCTGGGTGATGACGGCGGGCAGGCGCTGCTCCAGCAGGCGCAGCAGGGCGGCGCCGTTGTCGCCGAGGGGGCGCACCTGCACGGCGCGGCCGCGGCACTCGATGCGCAGGCAGGCGTCCACCAGCAGCAGGCTCTGGGTACCGGCCTTGGAGTCGATCTCCACCGATTCGAGCAGTAGGTTGTTGGGTCTGTCCTGGCAGAGTCGGGTATAGAGTGCCAGGGGGTCTGTCACATAGGGGGCATTGAGCCGGATGGTATCGAATTCGCCCAGGGGCAAACGGGTCTTGTTGCCTGTCATAATGCCTTCCCTTGCATGTGTTGTGTGTCACCGATGGTCATGGCGCTGTCTCTCTTGAAAATGGGTCGGGTTCGGGTCACGTCAGCGAGTTCGCCATCGCCATGTCAGTGTGCTTCTCTGAATTGTCGGTTTCATCACAGGTCCATTTGCCGGATAATAAAAAAGCCCGCTGGGGTCAGCGGGCTTTTTCTTTGGGTTCTTAACTTGCTGTCAGATTACAGGTACAGCAACGACCACACGCCCGCATGTCAGGGAGTGTGCCACCACCAGATGGTCAGGATGGAAGTCGCTTGCATGAGATTGAGTCCTGTAAAAAGATGTTTGCAATGAAGTGCCTACAGAAAACGATAAAGCCGCGGCCAAGTCAAGTCGCTTTTTTGCCGGCCTTTTCCAGGCAGGTCCCAAACAAGAGCGAAACACGCCGATGAGATTCGATCTTCATTGCCACACCACCGCCTCGGACGGGGTGCTGAGCCCCGCCGACCTGGTGCGCCGCGCCGCCGAAAAAGGGGTGGAGGTGTTAGCGGTCACTGACCACGATACCCTCGACGGGCTTGAGGAGGTGCGCCAGACCATCTCGGCCGACCAGTTGCCACTGCGCCTGGTGAGCGGGGTGGAGATCTCCACCGGGTGGGAGCATCACGAGATCCACATCGTGGCCCTCGGGGTGGACGAGAAAAATCCCCAGTTGCTCGCCTTTCTGGCAGGGCAGCGAGCCCGCCGGGAGGCGCGCGCCGAGGAGATCGGGCGTCGTCTGGAGAAGTGCCTCATCCCGGGCACCTATGAAGAGGCCAAGCAGCTTGCCGGTGACGCCGCCGTGACCCGGGCCCACTTTGCCCGGGTGCTTGTGGCGCGCGGGGTGGCCGACAATATGCAGAAGGTGTTCAAGAAGTACCTGAGCCGGGGCAACAAGGGCTATGTGCCCGCCGAGTGGCCCGGGATGGGGGAGGCCATCGAGGCCATCCACGCCGCAGGCGGGCTGGCGGTGCTGGCCCACCCGAGCCGCTACAATCTCACCGCCAAGTGGATCAAGCGGCTGCTGGTGGCCTTCAAGGCAGTCGGGGGGGATGCCATGGAGGTCTCCCTGCCCCAGCAGAGCCCCCAGGAGCGGGCGAATCTCGGCCAGTGGGCCAGGGAGCACGATCTCTATATTTCGGTGGGGTCCGATTTTCACTTCCCCTCCAACTGGACCGAGCTTGGCCGCCACCTCTGGCTCCCCAAGGAGGGGATGCCGCTGTGGCTCGGTCACCCCGGTCATTTCGGGCTCACCCCCGAGGAGCATGCGGGCCTGCTGGCCAGCCGCTGACCCCCCTGGCCGGCATCTTTGATGCAGGCGAGTCTGCGTCAAACAGGTTAAGGTAGTGTCATGGGCCAAGGGGCCCTTGACCATGAAGCGGGCAACGAGCGTGCCCCCTATCGCGAGAAGAGCATATGAGTCAGCATTTTTACGTACATCCCGACAATCCCCAGGTTCGCCTCATCAGCCAGGCGGTGCAGATCCTGCAAAACGGCGGCGTCATCGTCTATCCCACCGACTCCGGCTACGCCCTGGGCTGCCAGATGGGCAACAAGGATGCTTTGGAGCGCATCTGCCGCATCCGTCGCATCGAGCCGAACCACGACTTCACCCTGGTGTGCCGGGATCTCTCGGAGATCTCCACCTATGCCAAGGTGGACAACACCGCCTTCCGGCTGGTCAAGAACAACACCCCCGGACCCTACACCTTCATCTTCAAGGCCACCAAGGAGGTGCCGCGTCGCCTCATGAACGAGAAGAAGAAGACCATCGGCATCCGGGTCCCGGCCAACAACATCGCGCTGGCCTTGCTCGAGGCCCTCGGTGAGCCGCTGCTCTCCACCACTCTGATCCTGCCGGGCTCCGAGATGGCGGAGTTCGACCCCGAGGAGATTGCCGACAAGCTCGGCAAGCAGCTGGATCTGGTGGTCAACGGCGGGTATCTGGGCGAGCAGCCCACCACTGTGGTGGATTTCTCCGACGACGAGCCAGTGCTGCGTCGCCGCGGTGCCGGGGATCCGACGCCGTTTGAGTGATCTTGCCGACCCCGTGCCCGCGCTGACAACCCCCGCGGGCACGACGGGGGAGGCTTCCCTTCCCCCGCCCATCGCCACCGTGCTGGGGCAGCCCTACCATGAGCTGCCCCAGGACTTGTTCATCCCCCCCGATGCGCTGGAGGTGTTTCTCGACACCTTCGAGGGGCCGCTGGATCTCTTGCTCTACCTCATCCGGCGCCAGCAGCTCGATATCCTCAACCTGCCCATCCTGCAGATCACCGCCCAGTACATGGAGTACGTGGATCTGATGCAGGGTCTCAACCTCGAGCTGGCGGCGGAATACCTGCTGATGGCGGCCTGGCTCGCGGAGATAAAGTCCCGCCTGCTGCTGCCCAAGGCCCCGGAGCTGGAAGACGAGGAGGAGGGAGAAGACCCTCGCGTCACCCTCATTCGTCGCCTGCAGGAGTACGAGCGCTACAAGCTGGGGGCGGAGCGGGTCAATGCCCTGCCGAGGGTGGAGCGGGAGATCTTCGTCGCCGCCGCCATGGCGCCGGATTTTGGTGCCTTGAAGCCATTGGCGCCCGATGTTTCTCTGGTTGAACTCGCCCTTTACATGCAAAGTGTGGTAAAACGCGCGACTCATTTTGAACATCACCAGATCCGCCGCGAGCAGATCCCGACCCGGGTACGGATGGCGGAGATCCTCGCCATGCTCTCCCTGGGCCAGACCCTGCGCCTGGAGCAGGTGCTGCGGGCCGAGGAGGGGCGCATGGGGGTGCTGGTGACCTTCCTGGCCCTGCTGGAGCTGTGCAAGGAGCAATTGATCTGGATCTTGCAGGCGGAGCCCCTGGGCCCCATCCATTTTGCCCTGGCCAGTCAGGGGAAAGGGGAGGAGCATGAGCATCTACACTGAGCGAGGGGCGGCGCCAGGGGCGTGGACCCGGGAGGTCCACCGTGGCGCTGCCTGCTGAACGATTGAAGACCCTGATCGAGGCGGCGATCTTCGTGGCGGGGCGTCCCCTCACGGTGAGCGAAATCAAGGGCAGCGTGCTCTCGGACTACCCGGTCACCGGCCGCTATGTCCAGCTGCTGCTGGCAGAGCTCAGACAGGATTACAGCGAGCGGGGGGTCGAGCTCAAAGAAGTGGCCTCCGGCTGGCGTTTCCAGGCCCGCCAGGAGTATGCCGAGGAGCTGTCGCGCCTGTGGAGCGAGCGGGCTCCCCGTTATTCCCGCGCCGTGATGGAGACGCTGACGCTGATTGCCTATCGTCAGCCCATCACCCGGGCGGAGATAGAAGCCATCCGCGGGGTGGCGGTGTCGAGCCAGATCGTCAACACCCTCAAGGAGCGTGGCTGGGTGCGCAGCATCGGCCACAAGGAGGTGGCGGGTCGCCCCGAGCTGCTCGCCACCACCCGTGAATTTCTGGACTATTTCAACCTGCAGAGTCTGGAGCAGCTCCCCGAGCTGGATCCCGAGCTGCAGGCCCCCTTGTCGCTCATGCCGGGCGAGGGCGGTGACGGTCAGCCTCTGGCAGGCCGTGCTGAGCATGAACATGGTGGGGAGACCAACGGGGCCTTCCCACAAGAGCCAAGGTTGTCCGCGATGTCGGCGGGCAGCGATCAACAATCAGGTAAACCCGATGAGTGAAAAACTGCAAAAAGTATTGGCCCGCGCGGGTCAAGGCTCCCGTCGTGAGATGGAGGCCCTGATCACCGCAGGTCGGGTCAGCGTGGATGGCAAGGTCGCCACGCTGGGGGATCGCGTCGAAGTGAACGCCGTGATCCGGGTGGATGGCCACCAGGTCAAGACCCGCGCCGCAGAGGAAGTGATCTGCCGCGTGCTGGCCTACCACAAGCCCGAAGGGGAGATGTGCACCCGTCACGATCCGGAAGGACGTCCCACCGTGTTTGATCGTCTGCCCAAGATGGATGGCGCCCGCTGGATAGCGGTCGGCCGCCTCGACGTCAACACCTCAGGCCTCTTGCTGTTCACCACCGACGGCGAGCTGGCGAACCGCCTGATGCACCCGAGCCACGAAGTGGAGCGGGAATACGCGGTGCGCGTCTTTGGCGAGATCACCGAAGCCATGCTGCAGCGCCTGCGCAAGGGCGTGCAGCTGGAAGACGGCATGGCCAAGTTCAACAAGATCAAGCCGGCTGGCGGTGAAGGGCTGAACCAGTGGTTCAACGTCACCCTGACCGAGGGCCGCAACCGGGAAGTGCGCCGCCTGTGGGAGTCCCAGGAAGTGCAGGTGAGCCGCCTGATGCGTATCCGCTACGGCGACGTCAAGCTGGATCGCGGCATCCCCCGCGGCGGCTGGCAGGAGCTGAAACTGCCCGAGGTGAACTACCTGCGCGGCCTGGTCAACCTGCCCAACGAGACCGAGTCCAAGGTCGACCTGCAGCAGGATGGCAAGAACACCCGCCACAAGCAGGCCGCCCAGATCCGTCGCGCCGTCAAGCGCCACAAGGAGATGCAGGGCAAGGAGCCGCGCGCCCGTGCCACCACCGCCCGTCGCAAGCCGACCTCCTCCACCCGCAATTCCGGCACCGGCAGCAAGTAAGCCGCCGCCACGGGCCGCTCGCCCCGGACACGCCACAAGCCCGCACCCCAAGGTGCGGGCTTTTTTGTTTTCTGCTCCTGCCGGGCTCCTTGAGACTGAATCGCACAGGGGAGAGAAAGGGCCAGACAAGCTCCTCCCCCTTTTGAAGGGGGAGGCTGGGAGGGGGTGAGTAGTTGTTATGCTGACAGGGGTCATAGTCGGAGGAATACTGTCATGAACGAGAAGCCAGTTCGTGTTTTCAACCGCGAGGCCACCCTGGATAAACGGCGTGAACAGCGAAACAATCCAACAGAGCCTGAACGGCGATTGTGGCAGGCGCTTCGGGCTGGGCAACTCGGAGTCAAGTTTCGCCGTCAGCAAGGTATAGGCCCATACATTGCGGATTTTTACTGCCCCGGGCGGTTGTTGGTCATTGAGGTTGATGGCGACAGCCATTTCGACATGCGGGGTTTGCGTCATGACAAGCGACGGGATGCCTACATGGCGGCCCTGTCGCTGACGGTACTGAGATTTAGCAACAGGGAGGTGATGGAAAATCTACCCGGGGTGGTTGTCTCTATTCGGGCATGGCTTGATCGCGTCTGACCCCACCCCAGCCCTCCCCTTGCCAGGGGAGGGGGCCAGAGTGCCCTCTGTACGGGCTGGAAAGCGTCATACACTTCCCTTTTTTGAAGGGGAGGTGGTTGCAGACGGGGATGTGCATCAGGATGGTTGCCCTGCCGGGACGGGCTTGTTAGCCTTTCGCGCACAAAGACAGGAGAAACCAATGAGCAAGGTACTGGATGAGCTGCTGGCGTTGCTGGCGCTCGAAAAGATCGAGGAGGGCCTGTTTCGGGGCCAGAGCCAGGATCTCGGGTTGCGATCCGTGTTTGGCGGACAGGTGATGGGGCAGGCCTTGTCAGCCGCCAAGCAGACGGTGGCAAGCGACCGCCAGGTCCACAGTTTCCACTCCTACTTCCTGCGCCCCGGGGATGCCAACAAGCCCATCGTCTACGACGTGGAGAACATCCGCGACGGCCAGACCGTTTCCACCCGCCGGGTCAAGGCCATCCAGAATGGCAAGCCCATCTTTTACCTCAACGCCTCCTTCCAGGTGGAGGCCGAGGGCTTCGAGCACCAGGCGAAGATGCCGGGCGGCATCACGCCCCCCGAGCAGCTCAAGAGCGAGCTGGAGCTGGTGCGTCCCTACGAGCAGATGATCCCGGCGGCCCTGCGGGACAAGATCCTGTGCGAGAAGCCCATCGAAATTCGCCCCGTGACCCTGGTGGACCCCATTCGCCCGGATGTTCACGAGCCCCTTCGCTACACCTGGTTCAAGGCCAATGGCCCGGTGCCGGACGATCAGCGGGTCCACAACTACCTGCTGGCCTATGCCTCCGACTTCCACTTCCTGTTCGCCGCCCTGCAGCCCCACGGGGTCTCCTACTGGGAGCCGGACATGCAGGTGGCCACCATCGATCACTCCATGTGGTTCCACCGGGAGTTCCGGCTGGACGACTGGCTGCTCTACGTGGTGGACAGCCCGAGCGCCAGCGGCGGTCGGGGTCTGGTGCGCGGCCAGTTCTTCACCCGGGATGGAGTATTGGTGGCGAGCACCATGCAGGAAGGGGTGATCCGCCGCCGGGGCTGAGACGCCCCCTTGCGCCAACGAAAAACGGGAGCCGATGGCTCCCGTTTTTTATTGCCTGCGCTATCAGGCTGCGTCCTGCTCGGTGCTGAGTGCTGGCTCGCCCCGGGCGAAGCGGTCGGCCCACAGGGCGATGACGCCGTCACCGGTGACGTTGCAGGCGGTGCCGAAGCTGTCCTGAGCCAGGTAGAGGGCGATCATCAGGGCGATGGAGGCCTCACCGAAGCCGAGCATGGAAGTGAGCAGGCCGAGCGCGGACATGACACCGCCACCCGGTGCGCCCGGCGCGGCAATCATGATGACGCCCAGCATCATGATGAAGGGCACCATGGTGCCGTAGCCCGGAATGGCCAGGTGTTCGGAGAGGAACATCACCGCCGTGGCGCAGGTTACCAGGGTGATGGTGGAGCCGCACAGGTGGATGGTGGCGCACAGGGGCACGGTGAAGTTGGCGATGCCGTCGCTCACGCCGTTGCGCTTGCTGGCTTGCAGGGCCACCGGAATGGTGGCGGCGCTGGACATGGTGCCAAGGGCGGTGAAGTAGGCGGGCAGCATGTTCTTGATGAGCATGACGGGGGAGCGCCCCTGAGCGAGGCCGGTGCCGACGAACAGGACGCAGAGCCAGATCCAGTGCATGACGATGGCCATCACCAGCACCACTCCGAAGGTCTTGAGGGTGGCGAAGACGGTGCCTTCCACCGTCATCTCGACGAAGACGCCGGCGATGTAGAAGGGGAGCAGGGGAATGATCACGCGTGCCAGCAGGCGGTCGATGATGTCACGGCCCTGATCGGCGACCCGGCGCAGGTCGGTGGCCTGGGTGGCGCTGATGCCGATGCCGAACACGAAGGCGGCGGCCAGGGCCGACATCACCCCGAACAGGGGCGGGATCTCGAGATTGATATAGGAAGCGAGCTTGGTGGCAGCCTCGGCGGTGGGCTCGGCGGCCGTGGTCAGGTGCGGGATCAGGTGGCTCGCCACGGTGAAGGCGAACAGGCCCGCCAGTATGGTGGAGCAGTAGGAGAGCCCCACCGTCTTGCCCAGCAGCTTGCCGGAGTTCTTCGGCAGGCTGGCGATGCCGCTCATGATGAAGAAGAGGATGATGAGCGGGATGGTGAAGGTGATGAGCTGGCCTATCACCGTCTTGGCGGTGAACAGCACGCGGGCGACCCATTCGGGGGCATAGAGACCGAGCAGCAGGCCGGCGAGGATACCGGCAACCAGATTGAGAACGAGTTTCATGGGGGAATCCAGGTGTTGGTGTCTGATTTGTTATTTAATTTTGATTTTAATGCCGCTTTTTAACACAAACACCGCATCTTGTCTGCTTTATGGTGGTTAACTCAGGGTTAAATATTGTTAACGGGCTGAATGCCGTGAGGTGTCACTGTCCCCGGGGGCTTTCGCGGATCAGCGCCGCACCAGCAAGGCGTGCAGCCAGGGGCCGTTCACTTCATCTTCCCCCACCCAGCTATGGTGCAGGGTGAAGGGGAGGGGAGCGATCAGGCGTCGTAGTCCCGCCTCGTCGAGCCGGGTCTGCAGGGGATATTCCCCCGACCGTGGCAGCGGTTCGCCCTTCCCGTGGGGGAAGGAGGCGTAGAGGGGGCCCCCGGCCTTGAGCAGGGTGGCCAGATGACCGAGCGCCGGGGCTATCTCGTGCTCGGGCAGACAGGGGAGGGAGCCGCTGGCCCAGATGCCGTCATAGGGAACGACGCTTTGCATCTGCTCGACGCGGCAGACTCGCACCGGCTGACCGCACAGGCGCGAGGCGGCAGCGGCCTGCGCCCGGCTCGCATCGAAGGCGGTCACGGTGAGGCCTTGCTGGCGAAAGAGGCGCAGATCCTCTCCTGCCCCGCAACCGGCCTCCAGCAGATGACGGCCGTTGCCCAGCAGGGCCAGGAAGGGGGCATGGGCGCCTGCCACGAGGGCGGGGCGAGGGGCGGCGTCGTGCGCCGGCGCGGGGGCGTGTGGCAAGGGTGTCGGGCTCATCGTGGTGGGGGGGCGTTACTCTAGCAGGTTTGCCCCCGGCTGTTGAGCATTGGCGGGGGCGGCGCGTCTTGCTGACTCAGGGGTGGCGGCGAAGGGTGGGGCTCGCGATGAGGGTGAACAGGGTATCGAGGAGGAAGTCCGACTCCTCCATCAGATCGATGCGATCCGGGAAGTGCAGCCAATTGATGATGTAGCCGTCCAGAGTGCAGTGGAGCAGGGTGGCGGCGCGGCGCAGATCCAACCCCTCGGGCAGTTGGCCGCGGTGCACGGCATTGGCCAGGGTGATCTCCAGATCCCGGAAGAAATTCATGGATTGCAGGTGCATGTGCTCGCGCATGACGGCGGCCTCTCCCTCCATGGATTCCAGATTGAACATGATGGTGAACATCTGCTGGTGGGCGGGCTCGGTGCTGATCTTGAGCATCACCTCCTTGAGAAAGCTGCGCAGCTTGCCCAGGGGATCCGGCTCCGCCTCGTCGACGCAGGCATCGAGCTGGTGGGAGAGGGGGGCACACAGCTCCTCCCACAGGGTGACGAACAGCTCTTCTTTATTCTTGAAGTGCCAGTAGATGGCGCCCCGGGTGAGGTCCGTCGCCTTGGCGATATCGGTCAGGCTGGTGCGTGCCAGCCCCTGTTGGCAGAAGAGATCCAGGGCCGTGCTCATGATGTTGCAGCGGGTTTGCTGCGCCTCTTCTTTGGTGCGTCTGGCCATTGACTCCGGTCCTGTTTAAAAGTGAAAAAAGTTTCTTACATACATTCATGAATGTATGTATATTGCCTCATCTTCGCCGTTTTACCAACAGGGGCCTTATAAACCCTGTGGTTTTGTCACTTCTTTTTGATTGAAACTGAGGTTCAGAGACTTGATGCATAAACATATTCTCGCACGTTCGGTCGGCCTTGCCTTGCTGGCAAGCGGCCTGCTGGCTGGCTGTGGTGACAAGGACGGGGCCCAGCAGGCCATGGGGGAGATGCCTCCCGCCGCCGTGGACGTGGTCACCCTGCATACGGCCCCCCTGCAACTGTTGTCCGAACTCACCGGCCGCACCGCCCCCCTGCGGGTGGCCGAGGTGCGTCCCCAGGTGAACGGCATCATCCTCAAGCGCCTGTTCACCGAGGGGAGCGATGTCAAGGCCGGTCAGCTGCTCTATCAGATTGATCCCGCCGTCTATCAGGCCGAAGTGGCTTCCGCCAAGGCCAACCTCGCCAAGGCCGAGGCCAACGAGCGCAGCGCCCGCCTCAAGGCCCAGCGCTACGCCGAGCTGGTGAAGGTGAAAGCCATCAGCAGCCAGGAGTATGACGACGCCGACGCGGCCTGGAAACAGCAGCTGGCTGAGATCGGGGCCGCCAAGGCCGCATTGCAGACCGCCAACATCAACCTGGCCTACACCCGCATCACGGCCCCCATCAGCGGCCGCATCGGCAAGTCGGCGGTGACCGAGGGTGCCCTGGTGACCGCCCAGCAGGCGGACAGCCTCACCTCCATCTCCCAGCTCGATCCCATGTACGTGGACGTGCGCCAGTCCACCGCCGACCTGCTGCGCCTCAAGCGCCTGGTGGCCGAGGGCAAGCTGACCCAGGGGGAGAAGGACGGGGCCGGTGTCAGCTTCCAGTTGGAAGATGGCAGCCAGTATGGCGAGAAAGGGGCCCTCCAGTTCTCCGACGTGACCGTGGACGAGGCGACCGGCATGGTGACCCTGCGGGTGATCGTGCCCAACCCGGATCAACTGCTGCTGCCCGGCATGTTCATGCGCGCCACCTTGCAGGAGGGCGAGCGCCCGCAAGGCCTGCTGGTGCCCCAGACTGCCGTGACCCGTACCCCCAAGGGCGGTGCCACCGTCATGGTGGTGACGGCGGACAACAAGGTGGAACTGCGTGAAGTGCAGGTCGGCCGCATGTCCGGCGACAGCTGGGTGGTGGAGTCCGGTCTCAAGGCTGGCGAGAAGGTGATCGTCGCCGGTCTGCAGAAAGTCAAACCCGGGGTCGTGGTGGCGCCCACTGAACGTGCCGGCAACAGCGCACAACAGACCCCGGCAACCAAGCAGTAGGATGGAGTAGTCGCCTCATGGCACGTTTTTTTATAGATAGACCCATTTTCGCCTGGGTGATCGCCCTGGTGATCATGCTGGCCGGGGCCATGGCCATCATCGGCCTGCCGGTGGCCCAGTACCCGACCATCGCCCCGCCGGCGGTTGGCATCTCCGCCAGCTACCCGGGGGCCTCCGCCAAGACGGTAGAAGACTCGGTGACCCAGATCATCGAGCAGAACATGACCGGTCTGGATCACCTGCTCTACATGTCGGCGCAATCCGACTCGTCAGGGAACGTCAGCGTGACCCTCACCTTCAAGCCGGGTACGGATCCCGACATCGCCCAGGTGCAGGTGCAAAACAAGCTGCAACAGGCCATGTCGCTCCTGCCCCAAGAGGTGCAGCAACAGGGCGTGCGGGTCCAGAAGACCTCCAGCAGCTTCCTGATGGTGGCCGCCTTCATCTCCACCGATGGCGCCATGACCAACGATGACCTGGCGGACTATGTGGTAGCCAACATCAAGGAGCCCCTGAGCCGTCTGGACGGGGTCGGTGACATCACCTTGTTCGGCAGCCAGTACTCCATGCGCGTCTGGCTCGATCCTCACAAGCTCAACCGGGTGCAGATGACCCCGGCCGACATTCAGGCCGCCATCAAGGCCCAGAACGCCCAGGTTGCCTTCGGCAAGCTGGGGGGGACCCCTGCGGTGAGCGATCAGCAATTTACCGCCACCATCATGGGCCAGACCCGGCTCTCCACCGTGGAGGAGTTCAACAACATCCTGCTGCGGGTGAACCAGGACGGCTCCAAGGTCCAGCTCAAGGACGTGGCCCGGGTCGAGCTTGCCGGTGAAAACTACGACGCGACCGCGCTCTACAACGGCCAGGCCACCGCCGCCGTCGCCATCAAGCTGGCGACCGGTGCCAACGCCCTGGACACCGCCGAGCACGTGCGGACCAAGCTGGGTGAACTCTCCGAGTACTTCCCGGCCAACATGGAGATCGTCTATCCCTACGACACCACGCCGTTCGTGAAGATCTCCATCGAGGAGGTGGTGCAGACCCTGATCGAGGCGATCTTCCTGGTCTTCTGCGTCATGTATCTGTTCTTGCAGAACTTCCGGGCAACCCTGATTCCGACCATCGCGGTGCCCGTGGTCCTGCTCGGCACCTTCGGGGTGATGGCAGCCTTCGGCTTCTCCATCAACACCCTGACCATGTTCGGTCTGGTGCTCGCCATCGGCCTCTTGGTGGATGACGCCATCGTGGTGGTGGAGAACGTGGAGCGTCTGATGAGCGAGGAGGATCTCTCCCCCCTCGAGGCGACCCGCAAGTCCATGACCCAGATCACCGGCGCCCTGGTGGGCATCGCCCTGGTGCTGTCGGCGGTGTTCGTGCCCATGGCCTTCTTCGGTGGCTCTACCGGTGCCATCTATCGCCAGTTCTCCCTCACCATCGTCTCGGCCATGGTGCTCTCGGTGCTGGTGGCCCTGATCCTGACCCCGGCCCTGTGCGCCACCCTGCTCAAACCCATGAAGCACGGTGAATTCGGCGCCCAGCGCGGCTTCTTCGGCTGGTTCAACCGCTTCTTCGACACCAACGCCAACCGTTACCAGAACGGCGTGCGCAAGGTGATCAAGCAGGGCACCCGCTACGGCATCATCTATCTGGCCATGCTGGCGGTGCTGGCGGTGCTCTTCATGCGCATGCCCACCTCCTTCCTGCCGGAAGAGGATCAGGGGGTCATCATGTCCATGGTGCAGCTCCCGGTGGGGGCGACCAAGGAGCGGACCGAGGTGGTGCTCGGGGAGATGCGCGACTACTTCCTCGAGAACGAGAAGGAGAACGTGGACTCCGTGCTGACGGTGGCGGGCTTCAGCTTCGCCGGTAGCGGTCAGAACAGTGGCATGGCCTTCATCAAGCTCAAGGACTGGAGCGAGCGCAAGGGAGAAGAGCGCAGCGCCAATGCCATCATCGGCCGCGCCATGGGGTTCCTGTTCAGCATCAAGGAAGCCCAGGTCTTCGCCTTCAACCTGCCCCCCATTCCGGAACTCGGCACGGCCACCGGCTTCGACTTCTTCCTGCAGGACCGAGGCGGTCTGGGTCACGAGAAGCTGATGCAGGCGCGCAACCAGTTGCTCGGCATGGCGTCGCAGGATCCCAACCTGGTGCGGGTACGCCCGAACGGGATGGAAGACACACCCCAGCTCGACATCAAGATCGATTACGAGAAGGCGCTGGCCCAGGGGCTCTCCATCACCGACATCAACAACACCCTGTCGGCGGCCTGGGGCTCCTCCTATGTGAACGACTTCGTCGACAGAGGCCGGGTCAAGAAGGTCTATCTGCAGGCGGATGCCCCTTTCCGGATGAACCCGGAAGATCTGAAGCTGTGGTACGTGCGCAACAGCGCGGGCCAGATGGTGCCCTTCTCCGCCTTTGCCAGCACGGAGTGGAGCTTCGGCTCGCCCCGTCTTGAGCGCTACAACGGTGTCTCCGCCATGGAGATCGTCGGTGAGGCGGCCCCTGGCAAGAGTACGGGTGATGCCATGGCGGCCATCGAGGAGATGGTGAAGCAGTTGCCGGAAGGGATCGGCATCGAGTGGACCGGCCTCTCCTTCCAGGAGCGTCAGGCAGGCTCCCAGGCGCCGGCCCTGTACGCCATCTCGCTCCTGGTGGTCTTCCTCTGTCTGGCCGCCCTCTACGAGAGCTGGAGCATTCCGTTCTCGGTCATGCTGGTGGTGCCGCTCGGGGTGCTGGGGGCCATTTTGGCCGCGACCCTGCGCGGGCTTGAGAATGACGTCTACTTCCAGGTGGGCCTGCTCACCACGATCGGGCTGTCGGCCAAGAACGCCATCCTCATCGTCGAGTTCGCCAAGGAGCTGCACGACAAGGGGATGAGGCTCGGGGATGCGGTGGTGGAGGCCTCGCGTCAGCGCCTGCGCCCCATCCTGATGACCTCGCTCGCCTTCATCCTGGGGGTACTGCCCCTGGTGATCAGCACCGGGGCGGGCGCCAGCAGCCGAAACGCCATCGGGACCGGCGTGATGGGGGGGATGATCAGTGCCACCGTGCTCGCCATCTTCTTCGTGCCGCTGTTCTTTGTGCTGGTGATGCGCTATTTCACCGAACGCAAGCATGCCGGGGAAGAGAGTGTCCACACCAAGGAGATCAACCATGACTAAGACCCTGATCGCCCTGGGCGTGACCCTGATGATGGGGGGCTGCTCCATGGCCCCCGACTACCAGCGCCCCGAGCTGCCCCAAGGCGCCTCCTGGCAAGCTGACCTGGCCGCCAAGGGGGAACTTGCCCCCTGGCGCCAGCAGTTCCAGGACCCGGCCCTGCAGACGCTGATCGGCACCGCCCTTGAGAGCAACCGGGATCTGCGCCTGGCAGCCCTCAACGTCGAGGCCTACGAGGCGAAATACCGTATCCAGCGGGCGGCCCAGTTGCCGACCCTGGCCGCCAGTGGCAGCGGCACCCGCCAGCAGGGATCCGACGATCTCAGTAGTACGGGGCAGGGCACCATCAGCAGCCAGTACGGCGCCAACATCGGCATCACCGCCTATGAGCTGGATCTGTTTGGCCGGATCCAGAGCCTGAAAGATCAGGCCCTTGAGACCTATCTGGCGCAAATCGAGACCCAGCGCAGCACCCAGATTGCGCTGGTGGCCTCGGTGGCCAATGCCTACTTCACCCTGCTGGCGGATCAGGAGTTGCTGGCCCTGAGCCAGGCGACCCTCGCCACCGAGCAGGAGAGCTATGCCCTGACCGAGCACAAATACCGCCTGGGCGCCGCCTCCGAGATGGAGCTGGCCCAGGGGCGCACGGCACTGGAAAACGCCAAGGTCAGCCAGGCGCAATACCAGCGTCTGGTGAAACAGGACAGAAACGGTCTGGCCCTGCTGCTTGGCACCGATATCCCGGTGCTGGCGGCACAACCGGCCACCCTGGCCGAGGTGAAACTGGCGCCGATCCCGGTGGGGGCTCCCTCCAGCCTGTTGCAGCAACGCCCGGACATCCTGGCAGCGGAGCACAACCTGAAGGCGGCCAACGCCAACATAGGGGCGGCCCGCGCCGCCTTCTTCCCGACCATCTCGCTCACCGCGACGGCGGGCACCGCCAGCAACCAGCTGAGCGGTCTGTTTGACGGCGGCACCGGCACCTGGACCTTCATGCCCCAGATCAATCTGCCCATCTTCGATGGCGGCAAGCGCGTTGCGGATCTGGACGTGGCCGAGGTGGGGACCAGGCAGGCGGTGGCGAGCTACGAGAAGAGCATCCAGACCGCCTTCAAGGAGGTCGCGGACACCCTCGGTGCCCAGGTTGACTACGCGCAGCAGCTGCAGGCGCAACAGGCGCTGGTGGATGCCAACCAGACCTACTTCAGGCTGGCGGAGGTGCGTTACGAGCAAGGGGTGGACAGCTACCTGACCCGCCTCGATGCCCAGCGCTCCCTGTTCAGCGCCAAGCAGGGGCTCATCAGCACCCGGCTCGCCCAGCTGAGTAACCAGGTCGCCCTCTACAAGGCCGTCGGTGGCGGCTGGCAGGCGCCGAAGGACGCAGAGCCGGCATCAGACAAACAGGGTTGACCCCTCGGGGTTGACGTAAAAAGCATCAGGGGCGAACCACTAGGTTCGCCCCGTTTTTTTATCTGTCATGTCGAGAAGCCAAATCGAGGCAGGTGACAACGGCGCTCCCTGCCCGGGTCAGGGCGCGGGCAGGAGGATCTCCACGCTCATGGGCGCCGCCCTCGGCAACCATCATGACCCGCCTGGAGGTGACCACCTCATCGCCGTCATCCGTTGCGCTGGACCCAGGAGATGCCATTTATCGCATAAGCTGTGCCGTAATTATTCTTTCAAAGAATAAATGGTCGACTCTTATAGTCAGTCACTCGCCCCTCATTCCAAGGATGTGAAATGAAACGACTCGTGCCCGCCACCCTGCTTGTTGCAGGACTGGCTCTCGCCCCGCTGGCCCAGGCGACCACCCTGCTCAACGCCTCCTATGACGTGATGCGCGATTTTTACAAGGAGTACAACGGAGCCTTCCTGAAGCACTGGCAGGCCGAAGGCGGGGAGCCACTGCAGATCAACATGTCCCACGGCGGATCGAGCAAGCAGGCGCGCGCCGTCATCGACGGCCTGCCCGCCGATGTCATCACCATGAACATGGCCACCGACATCAACGCCCTCGCCGAGCATGGGGGCCTGGTGCCCAAGGGGTGGGCGGATCGCCTGCCGGATCACAGCGCCCCCTTCACCTCGGCCACCGTGTTTATCGTGCGAAAGGGCAACCCCAAGGGGCTGAAGGATTGGCCTGATCTGCTCAAGGAGGGGGTACAGGTCATCGTGCCCAACCCCAAGACCTCGGGGAACGGCCGCTACACCTACCTGTCTGCCTGGGGGGATGTGCTGGAGCAGGGGGGCGATGAAGATGCGGCCAGGGCATTTGTCGGCAAGCTGTTCAAGCAGGTTCCCGTGCTCGACACCGGCGGCCGCGCTGCCACCACCACCTTCATCCAGAACCGCATAGGGGACGTGCTGGTCACGTTCGAAAACGAAGCCGAGATGATTGCCCGGGAGTTTGGTCGTGGCAGCTTCGAGGTGGTCTATCCGAGCGTCACCGCCGTGGCCGAGCTGCCGGTGTCAGTGGTGGACAAGGTGGTCGACAAGCAGGGTACCCGCAAGGAGGCCGAAGCCTATCTGGCCTATCTCTGGTCCGACGAAGGCCAACGCATTGCTGCCAGCAACTATCTACGCCCGCGCAACCCGGCGATCCTCGCCGAGTTTGCAGACCGTTTCCCGAACGCCACCTTCCTCGACGTGGTGAAGACCTTCGGCGAGTGGCCTGTGATCCAGCGCACTCACTTCAAGGAGGGCGGGGTGTTCGACCAGATCTATGCCCAGCGCTGAGGCGCCCCGGGATAACGATGCTCACCCAGGTGCAGCCGGGGCGTGGCTGCCTGGCTGCCCTCTCTGATGGTGGGGCCAGGTTGGTGCGTCAGGCTCTGAAAGATGAACAGGACCGTCGCGGATGGCGGTGTCCTGGAGGGGGAGGGGGTTCTGGTGCAGTCACACCGGCGTCTTGGCCAGAGACCCGGGACAAAAAGCACGAAGGGTTGGCCTCGCACTGAGGCCAACCCTTCGTCTGTCTGGTGCCGGTAATAGGAGTCGAACCTACGACCTTCGCATTACGAATGCGCTGCTCTACCAACTGAGCTATACCGGCGGTTTGATGTTCAGAGTCGTGAAAAAAGCCGGACAAGTCAATTGAGCCAACTCGATTTTATGAGTTGGCTCATGATGTTAAGGCATATCAGAGGTCAACGAACTCCGGGATGTGAGCACGGCCGCGGCTCTCGAGAAAATCGAGCAGGGCGCGGGGGGAGCGGGCCAGGATCCGCTCATGTGGGAAGTTGGCTTCGGTGACCAGCCGATGGCAGTGATCAAAGTCGCCGAGGCTGAATGCCACGTGGGAGTCGGAGCCGAAAGTGAGGTAGGCACCCAGATCGCGCGCCGCCTCGACGATGGCGCGGCAGTTGCTTTCGCTGCCTGCACGGGAGTGACTGAACGAGGAGTTGTTGACCTCCAGCGCCACTCGATACTCTGCCGCTGCCTTGACCACCGCCTGGATATCGATGGGGAAGGCGGGATTGCCGGGGTGGCTTATGATGTCGACCCGACCACTTCGAATGGCGTTGATCATGGCCTGGGTGTGGGTCGCCTGATCGCAGGGGGGAAACACCGGTTCGTGAAAGCCCGCCATGATCATGTCGAGCCGCGATTCGTAGCGCTCGGGGAAGTCTATTTCACCATCGATGTTCTTGATGTTGGCTTCTATGCCGCGCAGGATGCCGACCCCGTCCACGACCCTGGGCAACACGTGCAGATTGACGAAATGCCAGTAATGCGGGGCATCTGCCATGTCCGGGCCATGGTCCGTGGTGGCGAACAGCTTGATCCCCTTGGCTTTGGCGATGGGCAGGTAATCATGAATGGTGCTGTAGGCGTGGGTGCTGGCGACGGTGTGCGTGTGGGTATCGACCGTATACTTCATCTTCTCTCCCCTCTGGCATAAGGCGACAGCATAGCAAGATTGGCGAAGCCGGGCCATGTGGCTGGTTGCCATACTTTGTCACAATTTGGGTCTGTGCTGACAAAGTCTGATGACGTTTCACTGCGAGGATAGCGACATCGATGCAAGCCTGAACACCCATCGATGGGTCGACACTGGATGGTCAGACCCGTTTTCCCCGCCGTCGCCCCTGCGACGGTTTTTTTTGGTTCTCTGTCGGCGCATCGGGTGACGGCAGGGCAAAAAAATGCCCAACTAGCATGACGCAGGTTGGGCGAGACTTAATGTTTAATTGCAGTGGCATAGATATAGAGTGCCGTCTCGCCGCGAAGTTCCCGCCATCTTCCCTCTTTTTTGATTAAAAACATTTAGCCAACACTTGTTCACATTCTCTTGACATGGGTGGGCGTGAAACGTACTTTTTAAACATTCGTTTAAGTGAGGTGTCCAGTGAGTAAAATCGATACCAAGAACCGTATTCTCGATGCCGCCGAGGTGCTGTTTGCCGAGCGGGGGTTCGCCGATACCTCGTTGCGTCTGATCACCAGCGAGGCCGATGTGAACCTGGCTTCGGTCAATTATCACTTCGGCTCCAAGAAGGAGCTTATCCAGGCGGTGCTCGACCGTTATCTGAGCCTCTTCATGCCGGCACTGGACGGGCGGTTGCAGACGTTGATGGCGCAGGATCAGCTGACCCTGTTGCAGGTGTTCGAGAGCTTTGTCGAACCCCTGATGAAACTGTCGGCCGTCAGGGCGAATGGCCCGGCGCTTTTCATGCAGTTGCTGGGGCGCGGCTATATCGACAGTCAGGGGCACCTGCGCCGCTTTATTACCACCCATTATGGGGCGACCCTGCACGGGATCACCCAGGCCATCTCCAAGGCCAATCCGGATTTGTCGCCAGCGGATCTCTTCTGGCGCCTGCACTTCACCCTGGGCACCGTCGTCTTCACCATGGCCTCTGCGGATGCCCTGCGTGACATCGCCCAGGCCGATTTTGGCCAGCAGCTCGATGTGGAAGGGCTGGTGCGCAACGTCATTCCTTATCTGGCGTCCGGTGTCGGTGCGCCCGTGGAGTCGACCAGGCTCTCCCTGGCCGTGTAACACCTAACAATAATCAACGGAAACAGTGAAATAGAAGGAACTTCGGTATGATCACATTGCTTGTCCTGCTGGTGCTGGCGATAGCCGTGGTGCTCGGTGTCCCCGCCATCCGTAAAAAGGTGGTGACCCGCCCCGTGTTCGGCATCTTCAAGAAGATATTGCCGCCCCTGTCGGCCACCGAGCGGGAGGCCATGGAGGCCGGCTCTGTCTGGTGGGACGGGGAGCTGTTTCGCGGCAACCCGGACTGGAAGAAACTGCACGGCTACGGCAAGGCCGAGCTGAGCGCAGAAGAGCAGGCCTTTATCGACAACCAGGTCGAAACCCTGCTCGCCATGGTGGACGACTTCAAGATCGTCAACGAGACCAAGGACCTGCCGGAGCCGGTGTGGGACTATCTGAAGAAAGAAGGCTTCTTCTCCTTGATCATCCCGAAATCCTACGGTGGCCGCGAGTTCTCGGCGATTGCCAACTCCACCATCGTCACCCGTATCGCCACCAAGAGCCTGAGCGTCGCGGTCACCGTCATGGTGCCCAACTCCCTCGGCCCGGGTGAGCTGCTGATGCACTACGGCACCCAGGCCCAGAAAGATTTCTGGCTGCCGGGGCTGGCCAACGGCAAGGAGGTGCCCTGCTTCGCCCTGACCGGGCCGGAAGCGGGCTCCGATGCGGGCGCCATCCCGGACAAGGGGATCGTCTGCAAGGGGATGCACAAGGGGGAAGAGGTGCTGGGCATTCGCCTGAACTGGAACAAGCGCTACATCACCCTGGCGCCGCGCGCCACCGTACTGGGGCTGGCGTTCAAGCTCTATGACCCGGAAAAACTGCTGGGTGACAAGGAAGAGATCGGCATCACCTGTGCGCTGATCCCGACCAGTCACCCTGGCGTGCGCGTCGGCGATCGCCACTACCCCATGGGGTTGGCGTTCCTGAACGGCCCGACCTTCGGCAAGGATGTGTTCATTCCGCTCGACTGGATCATCGGTGGCCCGGATTACGCCGGCCGCGGCTGGCGCATGCTGGTGGAGTGCCTCTCCGCCGGTCGCGGCATCTCGCTGCCTGCTCTGGGCACCGCCTGTGGACACATGGCGAGCCGCACCGTGGGCGCCTACTCCTACGTGCGCAAGCAGTTCGGCATGTCCATCGGCAAGTTTGAAGGGGTGCAAGAAGCGCTGGCCCGCATCGGCGGCCTCACCTATCAGCTTGAAGGGGCTCGTCGCATGACCGCAGGTTCCCTGGACTTGGGTCAGGCACCGGCCATCGTCACCGCGATCTCCAAGTACCACATGACCGAGATGGCCCGCCAGGTGATGGATGACTCCATGGACATCCACGCCGGTCGCGCCATCCAGCTGGGCCCGAAAAACTACACCGGCTACGCCTACATGGGCATTCCGGTAGCCATCACGGTGGAAGGGGCCAACATCCTGACCCGCAACCTGATGATCTTCGGGCAAGGGGCCACCCGCTGCCATCCGTATGTGTTTGCCGAGCTGGAAGCGGCGGCCGACACCGATGTGGAGCGCGGTCTCGAGAAGTTTGACGCCCTGCTGATGAAGCACATCGCCTTCGGTACCGGCAACTTCTTCGGTGCCCTGTTCCAGGGGCTGACCCTGGGCCAGTTCAACAGCGCGCCGGTAGCTGGCGAAACCGCCCGCTACTACAAGCAGCTCTCCCGCATGAGCAAGGGGCTGGCCCTGTGCGCCGACGTCTCCATGCTGATGCTGGGCGGGGATCTCAAGCGCAAGGAGATGATCTCCGCCCGTCTGGGTGACGTGCTGAGCCACCTCTACCTGGCCTCCGCCACCCTCAAGCATTACGAGGATCAGGGCCGCATGGTCTCTGACCTGCCGTTCGTCCAGTACGCGGTGGAGCGCAACCTCTACTTGATTGGCAAGGCGTTCGAGGGCTTCTTCCAGAACTTCCCGAACAAGGTGGTGGGTGCCGTACTCAAGCGGGTGGTGTTCCCGTTCGGCGTCGGTTACAAGATGCCGGCGGACGATCGCTGCCATGCCATCTGCCTGGCCATGATGACGCCGGGCGAGTTCCGGGATCGTCTGACCGCGCTCTGTTACGTGGGCAAGGACGAGGCGGATCCGGTGGGGCTGATGGAGCGTGCCTTCCAGGCCATGGTCTCGGTGCAGCCCATCGAGAAGAAGCTGGTGCAGGCCCAGAAAGAGGGCAGACTGCCCCGCAAGCTGGCGCTGCCTGAGCTGGTGGCTGCGGCCCTGTCCCAGTCCATCCTCGGCAAGGAGGAGGCGGACAAGCTGCTGGCCGCCGATGCCCTGCGCTACGAGGCTATCCAGGTGGACAACTTCGCTCCTGGCGAGCTGGAAGGATTGTCTCAACCGAACCCGGTCGAGCATGCAGCCTGACCCCGAGCGTAAACCGACAACCGGCCCTAGTGGCCGGTTTTTTGTTGTTTAACCAGGCATTTACAAGGTCGATTAATTCCAGTTTAATGCAATGGCCCCCACCCTTGGGGCAGGAAGCAAGGCCATCGGAATGGCCGATAACAACAACTCAGGAAGAGTGAATGAACCTCGCCAAAACGGCGATCGAACGCCCCATCTGGGTGGCGGTCTCGGTCGTGCTGATTTTTTTGCTGGGCCTGCTCAGCATCCGGGGACTGCCCGTCCAGCTGTTTCCCGACATAGACCGTCCTCACCTCAACATCACGGTGGACTGGCGCTCGGCCTCGCCCCAGGAGATGGAGTCGGAGATAACCGATCCCATCGAGCAGGAGATGCAGGGGGTACAGGGGCTCAAGAGCCTCAGCAGCAACAGCTACCCCGGCTTCACCGAAATCGACATGGAGTTTGCCCTCGGCACCGACATGCAGCGAGCCCAGCTTGACGTCATCTCCCGCCTGAACCGGGTCTCGGGACTGCCGGACAACATCGGTGGTCCTTACGTCAACAACTACAGCAGCAACGACACCCTGACCTTCTTCTTCATCCAGCAACTGCCCGGTGCCAAGGGGGAGATAGACGATCACCAGGCGCTGATCGAGGCGAGGGTCAAGCCCGAGCTGGAGCGGATCCCCGGGGTGTCCACGGTCGATATCGAGGGGATCAACGAGCGCCAGATCCAGATCCGCTTCGACCCTTACCGCGCCGCCGAGCTGGGGGTGGAGATCCCGGTGCTCGCCAGCCGGGCAACGACGGGCTGGGATGTGTCGGCCGGCACCCTCGACATCGGACGATGGGAGTACAAGCTGCGCTTTGCCGGTCGCTATGACGTGGCGGCCCTGGGGGAAAAGGTGGTGGACTGGCGTGACGGCCTGCCCATCTATCTGCGGGACGTTGCCGAGATCAGAGTGGCCCGGGAGGAGAGCCCGGTGCTGCGCATCCAGAACGGCAACACCGCCATCGCGGCGCAGATCTTCAAGGAGAGCGGCGCCAATGCCCTGGCGGCGCTCGAGGGGATCAAGGCCAAGGTCGGGGAGCTTAACCGGGAGGTGCTGGAGCCGGTCGGCCTGCACATGGAGCAGTCGTTTGACGCTTCTCTCTATATCAACCGGGCGGTGAGCATGGTGACCGCCAACCTGGGGCTCGGGGTGCTGCTCTCCTGCGCCATCCTCTGGGTCTTTCTACGCCAGCTCAAGGCGACCCTGATGATCGCGATCGCCATTCCCATCAGCATCATGCTCACCTTCTGCTTGCTCAAGGTGATGGGGCGGACCCTCAATATCATCTCCCTGGCGGGCATTGCGTTTGCGGTCGGCATGGTGCTCGACGCCGCCATCGTGGTGCTTGAGAGCATCTACCGGCGCCATGAGCGGGGTGACATCAGCAAGGGAGAGGCGGCGCTGGAGGGCACCCGCCGGGTGTGGACCGCTCTGGTGGCGTCCACCCTGACCACGGTCGCCATCTTCCTGCCGGTGCTCCTGCTCAACGACGTGGAAGGGCAGTTGTTTGCCGATCTTGCGCTCACCATCGCCTGCGCGGTGACCGTCTCCATGGTGGTGGCGGTGACTGTGTTGCCTGCGGTGGCGGCGCGCTGGATGGGGCACGAGCGGCTGATTGATCCCTTTGAGCGCCTGTGGTGCCGCGCCACCCGCCATGTGATCCGCTGGACGGCCACCGCCCCCAGGCGCAGGGCCATCATCGTCCTGATGATGACGGGGCCTGTGCTGGTGAGCTGGTTGATGTTGCCCAAGATGAACTACCTGCCGGATGTGAAGCGGGACGCCATTGACGTCTGGATGAGTTTCACCCCCGGGGTCAATCTCAAGGCCCAGCGGGAGGAGGTGATCGATACCCTGATTGCCCGCCTCGACCCCTATATGAAAGGGGAGAAGGAGCCTGTCCTCAAGAACTACTACATCCTGCGCTACCCGGGTGGTGCCCAGATCGGGGTGCGGCCAAAGGAGGAGAGCCAGATCAAGGTACTGGAGCAGCTCTTGATGAAGCAATTGCTGGTGGGCATTCCCGACACCCGGGTGTTTGGCGGTCAGGGGTCCCTGTTTGGCGGTTTTGACAGTGAAAACAGCATCTCCCTGCTGATCCAGGGGGGTGGGCTGCCCGAACTCTATCAGGCGGCCCGGGAGAGCATGACCATAGTGCAGCGGGACTTGCCCGGCGCCCAGGTCAGGCCAGAACCCGGACTCGATTTCACCGCTCCCGAGCTTCGGCTGGTGCCCCAGGACAGGCGCCTGGCCGAGGTGGGCTGGGATCGTTCCCCCATGCCCGCCATCATCCAGACCTTTGGCGATGGTCTGCGGGTCGGCGAATATTTCGACGGGGATGAGCGGCTCGACATCCTGCTGATGGGGCAGGCCTCCGCCAACCCGGACGAGCTCAAGGCGGTGCCGCTTGCTACCCCGTCCGGGCGCATCGTTCCCCTTGGGGAACTGCTGCGGGTGGAGCCGCAACTCGGGCCTGAGAGCATCTTCCGATCCGATGGGCGGCGCAGCATCAGCCTGCAGATTTCGCCCCCTGCGGGGATGAGCATGGAGCAGGTGCTCGACACCCTGCAGCACAAGAGCTTTGCCGCCATCCGGCCGTTGCTGCCGGCCGGGGGGGAGCTGCGGGTCGCCGGCAATGCCGACAGCCTGCAGCAGGCGCTGGGCAACCTCGGCAGCATCTTCCTGTTCGCCGTGATGATACTGCTCATTCTGCTGTGGGGGGTCTTCGCCTCCCTCAAGGATGCCGTGCTGGTGCTGCTCACCTTGCCACTCGCCACTGTCGGCGGCGTGCTGGCGCTGCACCTGAGCGGTCTGGTGGCGCCGCTGCCGATGGACTTGCTCACCATCATCGGCTTCGTCATCCTGCTCGGGTTGGTGGTCAACAACGCCATTCTGCTGGTGCACCAGACCAGGATGGCCGAGCGGGAGGGGATGAGCCGACAGTCGGCAGTCACCGATGCTCTGCAAAGCCGGATGCGTCCCATCGCCATGACCAGCCTCACCAGCATCTTCGGCATGCTGCCCCTGATGCTGAGTCCGAGCGAGGGGAGCGAAATCTACCGGGGGCTGGCCACCGTCATCGTCGGCGGCATGAGTTGCAGCACCCTCTTCACCCTGATCCTGTTGCCCGCCTTCCTGCGGTTGGGGGAGCAGACCGACATACCGCACGCCCTTCGGCAGCGTGCCTGAGCAAGGAGCTCATCGATGACACAAGGTTTCACAAGGATGGTGGTGGGGGCTCTGCTGCTGGCTGGCGGGCTGCCTGCGCTTGCACAAAGCAAGATGGTGACGCTGGCGGAGGTGGCCCAGGGAGAGGCGGGGGCCAGCATCTGGGTCAGCGGCACGGTGGCGAGCCGCCAGCAGGCGGCGCTCAGCGCCGAAGTGAGCGGTCGGGTGGAGTGGATAGCCGAGTTTGGCAGCCGGGTGAAGGCGGGGGACGAGTTGCTGCGCCTGGACAGCGCGGCTCTGCGCCTCTCGCTGGAGCAGGCGAGGGCTGAACAAGCCAGAGAGGGGAGCAACCTGCGTTACGCTCGCGCCGAGTTCCAGCGCCTGGATCGTTTGCACCAGCAAAAGAGTGCCTCCCAGAGCCAGTATGACAAGGCGCGCTATGACGTGGAGCAGGCTGAGCTGGCCGAGCAGCTGGCGCGGGTGCAGGTGCGCCAGATTGAGGAGCAGCTGCGCAGAAGCCGCATCTTTGCCCCGTTTGACGGGGTGGTGAATGAACACTTCATCCAGCCGGGGGAGCATGTGGATGCGGGCGAACAGGCGCTTGAGCTGGTCAATCCGGACCAGCCGGACCTCCGGTTGCGTGCGCCTATTGCCTGGGCCCGGCAACTGGCCACCCAGACCCGGTTGCGGGTGGAAGGGGAGCAGCTCAGCAGCCACGCCATCTATTACCAGCGGGCGGCGAGCGCCGATCCCAAGTCCCGGCTCATCGAGCTGCGCCTCAAGCCGGAAGCGGGCACGTTAATCATCGGCTCGCCAGTGCGGGTGGCGCTGCCGATGGGAGAGCAGCACACCATGCTGCTGCCACGGGATGCCCTGGTGCTCGGCACCGAGGGAAGCGTGGTCTATCAGGTGGAGCAGCGCGGCGAGGCGCTCACGGTGAACCGGGTGCCGGTCACCGTGCTCTTTGGGGACAGCCGGGAGGTGGCGGTGAGCGGCGCTCTCAAGCAGGGAGACAAGGTGGTGGTGCGCGGCGCCGGCAGCCTGCAGGATGGAGACAAGGTGGAGCTGTTTCGCGGTTGAACCTGGGCAGATCCCATAAAAAAACGGCTCCCGCGGGAGCCGTTTTTGTGGCAGGGAGGAGGGGCGATTACTCGACCATCATCACCTTGCAGGTGTTGGTGCTGCCGACGGTCTCCATCTTGTCGCCGTGGGTGAGCAATACCATGTCGCCGCTTTGCAGCAGTCCCTTGGCCTTGAGCACGTCCAGCGCGTCGCGGCACACCTCGTAGACCGGCTTGGTCTCGTCGCCATCAAACAGCACGGGGGTGACGCCGCGGTAGAGGTTGGCCCAGGCCAGGGTCTTGTTGTGAGGAGACATGGCGAAGATGGGCAGGCCGGAGCTGATGCGGGACATCAGCAGCGGGGTGGTGCCCGACTCGGTCAGCGCCACGATCGCCTTGACCCCTTCCAGGTGGTTGGCCGCATACATGGTGGACATGGCCACCGCCTCTTCCACCGAGGTGAAGGTGTAGTTCATGCGGTGGTTGGAGACGTTCAGGCTCGGGTGCTTCTCGGCGCCCACACAGACGCTGGCCATGGAGGTCACGGTCTCGATGGGGAACTGGCCGGCGGCGGTCTCGGCGGAGAGCATCACCGCATCGGTACCATCCAGCACGGCGTTGGCCACGTCCATGACTTCGGCACGGGTCGGGAGCGGCGCGTTGATCATGGACTCCATCATCTGGGTCGCGGTGATGACCACGCGATTCAGGCGGCGGGAGTGGCGAATGAGCTTCTTCTGCACACCCACCAGTTCGGGGTCGCCGATTTCGACACCCAGGTCACCACGGGCCACCATGACGGCATCGGAGCCAAGGATGATGTCTTCCATCGCCTCGTCGCTGGCGACGGTCTCGGCGCGCTCGACCTTGGCCACGATCTTGGCGTTGGAGCCGGCTTCGCGGGCCAGTTCGCGGGCGTAGCGCAGATCATCGCCGCTGCGGGGGAAGGAGACCGCCAGGTAGTCCACGTTCATGCGGGCGGCGGTCTTGATGTCTTCCTTGTCCTTCTCGGTCAAGGCCGGGGCGGAGAGGCCGCCACCTTTCTTGTTGATGCCCTTGTTGTTGGAGAGAGGGCCGGCCACGGTCACCGTGGTGTGGATGCGGGTGCCTTCGACCTGCTCGACCTTCAGTTGCACGCGGCCATCGTCCAGCAGCAGGATGTCACCGGATACCACGTCCTGCGGCAGGCTCTTGTAGTCGATGCCGACCTGCTCCTGGCAGCCTTCGCCCTTGCCGAGGGCGGCATCGAGAATGAACTTGTCACCGATGGCGAGGTAGATCTTGCCATCCTTGAAGGTGGAGACGCGGATCTTGGGGCCTTGCAGATCGCCCATGATGGCCACGTGGCGGCCCAGCTTGGCGGCGATGTCACGCACCTGGTTGGCGCGCTGGATATGATCTTCAGGAGTGCCGTGGGAGAAGTTCATCCGCACCATGTCGGCACCGGCGCGAATGATCCCCTCGAGAATGCCGTCGCGATCGGTCGCCGGACCGAGTGTGGTAACAATCTTTGTACGTCTTGGCATGAAAGACTCCAATGTGAAGTTGATATGACTTGAAATACTGCCCCGTCAAGCATGTGGCATGGCGCCAACTGGCAGGCCATCTGGGTGGCCTTGTTTGATTGAATTTCGATACTACACCAAGCCCGTTGGCATAGACAGTCGGGGGCGGACCCCCGAATGATCAGGAGGAATGCGGGGTATCAAAGCGGGATTCGCGCAAACCTTCTTTGACTTTCTTCAGGTTTTCGCGAAATTTCATGCCACGGCGCAGGGTGAAACCGGTGGCCAGCACGTCCACCAGGGCGAGCTGGGCGATGCGCGAGGCCATGGGCATGTAGACGTCGGTGTCTTCCGGCACGTCCATGGAGAGCACCAGGTTGCATTCGCGGGCCAGGGGAGAGTCCTTGGCGGTCATGCCGATGACGGTGGCATCGTTTTCCCGGGCCAGCGCGGCAATTTCCACCAGGGCCTTGGTGCGGCCGGTGTGGGAGATGAGGACCACCACATCCCCTTCGCTGCTGTTGATGCAGCTCATGCGCATCATGACGATGTCATCGAAGCTCACCACGGGGATATTGAAGCGGAAGAACTTGTTTTGGGCATCCCGGGCGACGGCGGAGGAGGCGCCCAGACCAAAGAAGCTGATCTTCTTGGACTGGGTCAGAATATCGACGCAGCGGTTGATGGCCGAGATGTCCAGGCTGTTCTTGGCGGCATCGAGGCAGGCCATGGTGGATTCGAAGATCTTGGCGGTATAGGTATCCGGGCCGTCTTCCGCTTCCACGTGGCGGTTCACATAAGGGGTGCCGTTGGCCAGACTCTGGGCCAGGTGCAGCTTGAAATCGGGAAAACCCTTGGTATCGAGGCGACGGCAGAAACGGTTGACGGTCGGTTCGCTCACATCGGCCAGCTTGGCCAGGGTAGCAATGCTGGAGTGAATGGCGGTCTGGGGTGAGGCCAGGATCACTTCAGCCACCTTACGCTCTGATTTACTGAAACTTTCCAGATTGTTCGTAATTTTATCGAGGGTATTCATCATTACCACCAGGCATTTTTGTAATTTAACTTCAGTGTCTGTGCACTAAATTCACAGCTCAAGCAGGTTTCCAGTCTCCGCGATGACTATACAAGACAAGCGCTTATCGGAACTAATCTCGGCCCTGCAAAGTATGACTCATGTCTAATTATTTCGTGTTTTTAGTTGCAAACTTCCATTTGCGTCTTGAAAACGCTTACAAATGTTGCAAAGCAACAACACTGTGAGCGGGCGCACACTTGTCTGCATAAATCGCGCAGCCCGGCTGTGGGCTCGAGTAGTATTGCAGCCAAATAATAATGTCGGGACGGTAAGGGCCGCCCCGAGTCGGTAACGAAGGAGTTTGTTATGCAGCATACCCATGCGCTGGTGGGCGACGTTGGCGGTACCAATGCCCGGCTGGCCCTCTGCGAACTGGCGACGGGCGCCATTTCCCAGGCAAAAACCTATTCGGGGCTGGCTCATCCCAGCCTGGAGGCCGTGGTGCGCCTCTATCTCGAAGAGCACGATGCCACCGTGGGCGAGGCGTGCATCGCCATCGCCTGTCCCATCAACGGTGACTGGGTCGCCATGACCAACCACAGCTGGGAGTTCTCCATCCGCGAGATGCAGGCCAACCTCGGCCTTGCGCGCCTGCAGGTGATCAACGATTTCACTGCCGTCTCCATGGCGGTGCCCGTGCTCGGCGAGAGCGATCGCATCCAGCTCGGGGGCGCGGCTCCGGTAGCCGGCAAGCCCATCGCCATCTATGGCGCAGGGACCGGCCTTGGCGTCGCCCACCTGGTGCAGGCCGGTGAGCAGTGGCTGAGCCTGCCGGGTGAGGGCGGTCACGTGGACTTCGCCGCCAACACGGAAGAGGAAGATGCGGTGCTGCAGGTGATGCGCGGCGAGCTGGGCCATGTGTCGGCGGAGCGTTTCCTCTCGGGCCCCGGGCTCGTCAATCTCTATCGCGGCCTGGTCAAATCCGATGGCCGCGAGCCCGAACCTTTTGCCCCCAAGGACATCACCGAGCGCGCGCTGGCGGGGGATTGCCTCGATTGCCGCCGCACCTTGAGCCTGTTCTGCGTGCTCATGGGCCGCTTTGCCGGCAACCTGGCACTCAACATGGGCACCTTCGGCGGTGTCTACATCGCCGGTGGCATAGTGCCGCGCTTCCAGGAGTTCTTCATCGGATCGGGCTTTCGGGTCGCCTTCGAGGACAAGGGGCGCTTCAAGCCTTATCTCAAAGACATTCCGGTCTTCCTCATCACCCATGAAGGGCCGGGGCTGCTCGGTGCCGGCGCCTATCTGCGCCAGTCACTCGGGATCCGTCTCTGAGCCTTGCCAGCGTGAACATGGTTCAGTCCCGATTCAGTGACCGGGGCGTAAAGTGAACCTACGTACTCAAGAGGACGGGGCTTCATAGGGAATTGAAACCGGTCTTCATCCGCTGGGTGCGCATTGTCACCTGACAAGCCTGAACTGTTTTACCGGCCCTCGCGGCCGGTTTTTTTATGCCTGTTGTTTCTGCGCGAGCATGGGGCCGAGGGGAGCGGCAGGCCAGCTTCTGATGGGTGCACAAGCTCGTCAGCCTCGCTGCCATGTGCTTGGCCTGGTCGAAGCATAAGGAGTGAGGCGTGAGACAGGGCAAGCACCGGGATGGCAATGCCCGAATGCGGCAGGGGCCAGGTACTGACCCCTGCGCTGTCAGGGGAGGGTGATGTGGAATCTCGCGCCGCCGAGCGGGGAGTCATCCACCCGGATCTCGCCGCCGTAGCTGTGCACGATTTCGGTCACCACGGCGAGGCCAATCCCCTGGCCGGGGGAGCTGTCAGCCCGCACGCCGCGCTGGAAGATCTGCTGCGATTTGCCGGGATCGATGCCGGGACCGTCGTCTTCCACCACGATGAGCAGGCCGCGCTCCCGGTGGCGGACATGAACCCGGATCTCGCTGATGGCGAATTTGCAGGCGTTGTCCAGCAGGTTGCCCATCAGCTCCATCAGATCGCCCTGCTCGCCGTGAAAGAAGACATCGTCGTCAAACTGGAAGCCGGTCTGCAGCTTCTTGTGGCGATAGACCTTGGCGAGGCTGGCCAGCAGCTTCTCGATGAGGGGAACCGGTTCGGTGCCCTTGCTCGCGAGGCGCTTTCGCCCGGTGACGGCGCGGCGCAACTGGTACTGGATGATCTGATCCATGGTGGTGATCTGTTCATTGATGTTGTCATGGATGTCGTGGCCGAGCTTGAGCTCCTGGGCGGTGATCTGGATGAGCGCCAGCCGGGTTTTCAGGCTGTGGGCGAGATCGTTGAGGGCGTGCTGGTAGCGCTGGGTCTGCTGGCGTTCGTTCTCCAGCAACTGGTTGACCGAGCTTGTCAGGGGGGTCAGTTCGCGCTCGTAGTCGTTTGACAGCGCCTCTCGCGTACCGGCGCGGATCTCGTCAATCTGGCGCGCCATGGTGCGCAGGGAAGAGAGGCTCCAGAAACTGGTGAGCAGCAACAGAGCGCCCAGCAGACAGTAGGCGAGCAGCGCCTGGCGAATGCAGCGGTAGAGGTAATCGCGGGTCTGGGCCTGATAGCGCCGGGCGGAATCGACCATCACCACGTAGTAGGTGGTGGGGCCGGCGCCATGATTGCGCAGGAAACGCAGGCTGTAGATGAAGTAGCTCTCGCCGTTCTTGATGGTATGCAGCTTGAAGAAATAGTCCTGATCCAGTCCCCCCAGGTATCTCATCAGATCCCGGCAGATGGTCTCCTTGATGGAGACCACCTCCGGCATGTGCAGGCTGGACCAGCTCAGCACTCCGTCGGCGCGGCAGATCAGGGTATCGAGATTGGGATCGATGGCATCCGGGGTGAGCTTGCCTAGATCCGTCATGGCGTGGGGCTCCGGCTGCTTGGACGAGAACAGCTTGGAGAGGTTCTCCTGCATGCGGACACTGGCTTTCTGGGCCTGCTCCTCGGCATGGCCGAGGTAGAGGATGTAGACGGAGAAGGCCATGATGAGCGCGATGACCAGCATGGCACTCAGCATCAGCTTGAGATGCAGGGAGCGGCGGATCAGGGTCAGGGGATGCAACATGGCAAGGCGCATCAGCTGCAGGCGAGGTTGAAGATGTAGCCCTGGCGGCGGATGGTGGAGATGGGCTGGATGCTCCCTTCCGGATCCAGTTTTTTGCGAAGCCGGCTCACCATCACCTCGATGGTGTTGGGATCCCCTTCACCATCCCCATAGAGCTGATCCAGCAACTGCTGTTTGGAGACCACCTGACGGGCATTTCGCATCAGGTATTCCAGGATCAGATATTCGAAACTGGTCAGCACAGTGACCTCGCCGGCGATGGTCAGCTCCTTGCGGGAGAGATCCAGCTCGTAGTCACCCGCCTTCACTCTGGGGGAGATGAAGCCGGCGCTGCGGCGTACCAGCGCATTGAGGCGGGCCAGCAGCTCGTCCTTCTGGAAGGGTTTGACCAGGTAGTCGTCCGCCCCGGCCTCCAGTCCTTCCACCTTGTCCTGCCAGTTGCCTCTGGCCGTCAGCACAATGATGGGAAAGGGGATCTGCTGCTCGCGCAGGCGGGTGATGAGCTGAAGGCCATCCATGTCAGGCAGGCCCAGATCGATGATGGCGACATCGATGGGGTAGTCGGCTGCGTAGTGCAGCGCCACCTGGGCATTGTCCGTGCTGTAAACCTGGTTCTGGGCCTCGGTCAACAGGGTGGAGAGGTGGTGATTGAGCAGCTTGTCGTCTTCAACCAGTAGGATTTTCATAAGATGCATGATGATGAGGGTCCAGGCTGTCAATTAGAGGGTCAACAAGAGGGAGAGTCAATCCGGATCCTACCTGACCCCGCTGTATCGGGACTGAATCATCCCTGCCTTCTTTCCTCATGCATTTCCCATGATGCAACGCTGTGTCATCAGCCTCGTGTTCAGGCTCGCTATCCGTGCCTGTCGGTTTCTGGGTGTTGAGGGTCAGAGCCGGTGCAGGGGTTGGTCGCGACCATTCTTATCGCACAAGCGGCTTGCCGCTTTCAGCCTGCCGGTACACAGGGGCGGGGGGCCTTGCTGGCGTCAGGCCATCCCCGAGTGCCTGCACGCGCTTGAGGTATGAATTTAATTGTTTGAAATTAAACATGTTTACATGCCCTGGCCTGGATGCTGGAACAAAGCAGGGTAATCCCCGGCAACGGCTGAGTGGATTCACGGAGGGCAGTATCACATGAATGGTTTTTTTTGAATCCTGATTTCAATAGGCGCTTTCCTATTGTTTTGACTGTTCATCTTTGGGTTAAACAAGATAGAATCTGACCCCGAATCGGGTTTGGGGCGCAGATAGCCCAAGATGTGAGCAATGCAGGCTGTGGACTGCCTGGGTGTGTAATGTAATGCGACAACATTGTTAAACATCAATCAAAACAAGAAGCTGGAGGATGTGATGGCCAACAGCACGGACAATCAGGTTAAAAGCAGCATGTTGGGAGCTGTAACCCAAGGGCGGTAGCTAACACTGTTGCCAGCTTCTGGCTGTCGTGGTTTTCTCAGGCAATATTGACCTCGAATACTGGTCATACAAGTATGGCCTTGCCTGCCTCAGCTATTCACTGACCATGCATGAACACCCACTGATATGAAAATTCTTGTTACCGGTGGTGCCGGCTTTATCGGTTCTGCCGTTGTCCGCCATATCATCCGGTATACCCGGGACTCAGTTGTCAATCTGGACAAGCTGACCTATGCGGCGGATCCGGCATCTCTGGCGTCTGTATCTACGAGCGATCGTTATGTGTTCGAGCAGGTCGACATCTGCAATCGCGTTGAAGTGGACAGGGTCTTTACAACCCATCAACCCGATGCCGTAATGCACCTGGCCGCCGAGAGCCACGTTGATCGCTCCATCACAGGTCCTGCCGATTTTATCCAGACCAATATCGTCGGCACCTATATGTTGCTGGAAGCGGCACGCGCCTATTGGAACGATCTGGACGAGGTACGCAAGGCTGCATTTCGCTTCCATCATGTCTCCACCGACGAGGTATACGGCGATTTGCTCCATCCGGATGAGTTGACTTCCGGAGCCGCGTTGCCGTTTTTCACCGAGACTACCTCGTATGCGCCGAGCAGCCCCTATTCTGCCGCCAAGGCATCGAGCGATCATCTGGTGCGCGCCTGGCACCGAACGTACGGGCTGCCCGTGCTGGTGACCAACTGCTCGAACAATTACGGGCCCTGGCAAAATGCGGAAAAACTGATTCCACAAACGATCGCCCACGCCCTGGCCGGCAAGCCCATCCCGCTTTATGGCCGGGGAGATCAGATCCGCGACTGGCTCTATGTGGAGGATCATGTCAGAGCACTGTTGCTGGTGCTGACCAAAGGGCGAGTGGGAGAGACCTACAACATCGGGGGCCACAATGAGAAGCGCAATCTGGAAGTGGTGCAAACCATCTGCGATCTGCTCGACGAACTGGTCCCCTTGTCCCCATCTCCTCTTGAGGGAGAAAAGCCCGGGGAAAGGGTGAAAAGCTATCGGGATCAAATCACCCATGTGGCCGACAGGCCCGGCCATGACCGACGTTACGCCATTGATGCCGGCAAAATAGCCACTGAATTGAAATGGCTGCCGCAGGAGAGTTTTGAGTCAGGATTGTATAAAACAGTACAATGGTACTTAGATAGCTCGTGGTGTTTGTAAAACTAGCACAATGAATATTGATAATATTCATTGCAGTTATCCAAAGACATTTTAATCCCAATAGGCAACACTGATTTTTGATAAGCTCAGTATTGGAATCACTAATGTAGTGATAACTTGTTTAATTTGAGAGAACATATAGGAATTGTTATGCTGAATAATAAAACAGTATTAATCACAGGTGGTACGGGATCATTTGGTAAACAATTTATAAAAACTATCCTTGAGCGCTACCCCCAAGTTAAGCGCATTGTCATTTTTTCTCGAGATGAACTAAAGCAATCTGAATTACGTTTAAATTATCCGCAAAAAGATTATCCACAACTACGCTTTTTCATTGGTGATGTACGTGATCGTAATCGAATGGTTCAAGCGTGCGAAGGAATCGATGTCATTATTCATGCTGCTGCTATTAAACAAGTAGATACAGCCGAGTATAATCCGACAGAGTGCATTCGCACTAACGTCGATGGTGCTGAAAATGTTATCCACGCTGCTTTGCAGTGTGGAGTAAAAGAAGTTGTAGCGTTGTCAACAGATAAAGCTTGTGCGCCGATCAATCTTTATGGAGCGACAAAGCTGACCTCTGACAAGTTGTTTACAGCAGCAAATAATATCAAAGGTTCGCGAAATATAAGATTCAGTGTAGTTCGCTATGGAAATGTAATGGGGTCTCGGGGTTCTGTAATACCATTTTTCTTGAAAAAACGTGCTGAGGGTGTGTTGCCGATCACCCATGAAGAAATGACACGTTTTAATATTTCACTGCAGGATGGTGTTAATATGGTGATGTATGCTCTGGAGCATCATCTCGGTGGTGAGATTTTTGTGCCAAAAATCCCATCATATCGTATTTTAGATATAGCAACAGCAATATCTCCTGAATGCAAGACGAAGGTAGTTGGTATTCGTCCAGGAGAAAAGCTGCATGAAGAGATGATTACAGATACCGATTCATTGAACACAATTGATTTGGGCCGCTATTACGCAATTTTACCTTCTGTGTCATTCAATCATACAGAAGAAGACTATATTAAGCATCATAGTGCCGTAAAAGTACCGTTTGGTTTCAAATATAACTCAGGTACTAACACTGAGTGGGAGACCGTGGAGTCTCTGCGGGAATTGATAAAAACTCATGTAGATGCCAACTTTGAAGTGTGAGATAAAACGTGATTCCATACGGTAAACAAGAGATCACCCAGCAAGATATTGATGGCGTGGTTGCGGTGTTACAATCTGATTTTCTAACTCAGGGACCAAAAGTCCCTGAATTTGAAAAATATTTAACAACCCATACTGGCGCAGCGTATGCGTTGGCTTTAAATAGTGCTACTTCGGCACTACACATTGCCTGTTTGGCTTTGGGTCTTGGTCCTGGCGATGTTTTATGGACAAGCCCAGTTACTTTTGTTGCATCAGCAAATTGCGGTTTGTATTGTGGCGCCAAAGTCGATTTTGTAGATATAGATCCAGATACATATAATCTGTGTCCGAAGCAATTGGAGAAAAAGCTAATTGCAGCTAAAGCCAACGGTACCTTACCCAAGATAGTCGTTCCTGTTCATTTATGTGGCCAACCTTGTGACATGGAAGCGATTTCCCGTCTGGCAACTGAATATGGCTTTAAAGTTATCGAGGATGCATCACATGCTATCGGCGGTAGTTATTTAAACGAACCCATTGGCAATTGTCGATACAGCGACATTACGGTATTTAGTTTCCATCCGGTTAAAATTATCACTACTGCTGAAGGTGGCGCAGTGGTAACTAACCAAAAAGATTTAGCTGATAAAATGGCCTTGTTACGTAGCCATGGTATCACCCGTGATATCGAGCAGATGAAAGGCGAAAGTCATGGTGGTTGGTATTATCAACAGATTGACTTGGGCTTTAACTACCGAATGACCGAGTTACAAGCTGCATTAGGGATCACCCAAATACAACGCCTTGATGAATTTATCGCTGCTCGTCATCGCTTGGCTGACCGTTATAACAGACTTTTGAAGCGGTTACCGATAGTCTTACCATTCCAGTTAGAAAATACCCATTCCGGATTGCATCTTTACGTTATACGACTTCAGCTTAATAATATTTCATTAACGCACCGAGAGGTTTTTGAAGCGTTACGTGAAAATGGTATCGGGGTGAATGTTCATTACATACCTGTACATACACAGCCTTATTACGAAGATATGGGATTCAAATCTGGTGATTTTCCTGAGGCAGAGCAATATTATCGTGAAGCTATTTCTTTGCCGATGTTCCACGGCATGACAGAAGAGCAGCAAGATAAAGTAGTATGCGTATTGTCTGAGATATTGGAAGGGAAATAAATGAATATTGCCATCATCCCTGCCCGTGGTGGCAGTAAGCGTATTCCTAGGAAAAATATCAAACCATTTCATAGCAAGCCCATGATCGCATGGTCCATCTTAGCTGCTAAGAAGGCTGGTTGTTTTGAACGTATAATTGTTTCAACCGATGATGCTGAAATTGCTGCTGTTGCACTCGAATATGGTGCTGAAGTGCCATTTACTCGCCCGGCAGAGATTGCTAACGATTATGCCACTACTGGTGAGGTGATAAGCCATGCCATTAATTGGTTGATAAATCAGCAAGGGCAAGTGCCGGAAAACGTATGCTGCCTCTATGCAACAGCACCTTTTGTTGAGCCTGATGATTTATGCCAGGGATTAGAATTGTTAACGTTCAACAAGGAATGCCAATTTGTTTTCAGTGCTACTCGCTTTTCGTTTCCGATTCAACGCGCTATCAAGCTTGATGAGTCAGGTTGGGTGAGTATGTTTCATCCCGAGTATCAACTAACTCGTTCCCAAGATCTGGAGGAAGCCTACCATGATGCGGGGCAATTTTATTGGGGAAAGGCTAATGCTTGGCTTAATAAATTACCTATATTTGCCGCGCATACACAGGTAGTTCTATTACCCAGCCACAGGGTGCAAGATATTGATACTCAGGATGATTGGCTGCGTGCTGAGAAGCTATTTACGCTAAGGTAATAGCCATGAAGTTTTTTATTCGCACCGATGCATCACGTTGGATAGGTTCCGGCCATGTAATGCGCTGCCTAGTGCTAGCCGATGGCTTAAAATCGGCAGGTCATCAGGTAACATTTATTTGTAGACCGCAAGATGGTGATTTGCTCGATTTGATTGCTGCGCGTAACCATAATCTGCTTGCCTTACCATCTCTGACAACTGTTATCAGACCTGAGCATGGGGCTGATTATTCTTCTTGGTTGCAAGTGCCATGGCAACAAGACGCTGCAGATGTTTTAGAAAGTGTGGTATACGCTGACTGGCTGATAGTTGATCATTATGGAATTAATGCTCAGTGGGAACGGGAAATAAGGCTGTCGTTAAATTGTAAAGTTTTGTCTATCGATGATCTGGTGCGCCCCCATGATGCTGATTTGATTCTGGATCAAACGCTTGACCGCACTCCGGAGGCCTATTTTGAGTGTTTTAATATATCAGACAAGCAGCCTGTAGTATTAAGTGGAGTTGCATACGCCTTGCTGTCTTCACAATTTGGAAAAATAAGAAATCAGGGGATACTACGAGCCCCTGCCAGTCGTCAGCCTAGGATTTTACTCTCCTTTGGTGGTATTGATGAGCCAAATGTGACGCTAAGAGTACTTAAGGCGTTAAGTGAGTTTAATGCTGTATTTACCGTGCTGTTAAGCCCTCGAGCACCACACTATCAAGCAGTGAAAACGTGGTGTGATGATCGTGTTAATGTTGTTCATTATGATTTTATACAAGATATGGCAACCTTGATGAGCGAGCACGATCTGGCCATCGGTGCTCCAGGGACAACCACTTGGGAGCGAGCCTGTCTGGGATTACCAAATATAGTAATTCCGATAGCAGAAAACCAACAGGCCATTTGCCAAGCATTGTTGGCACATCAAGCTGCTTTATTAGTACAACAGTCTGATATTGAAAGTAGATTAATCCCTGCACTGCATGACTTGTTGAATAATTATAAAGAATACGTAGATAATAATCTCGAGTTGTGTGATGGCAAGGGGGCGCAGCGAGTCATTAATACTATTATGGCTAATACAGAAATATCAGGATTTAGGCTAAGGCCGGTATCAATCGATGATACTCTACTGATTTATCAGTGGCAATCTGATCCAATAACCAGACGTTATGCGCTTAATCCCAATCCCCCTAGTTGGGTAGAGCACAAAAGCTGGATGGAAAAAAAAATACAGTGCCAGCAAGATTATTTCTTTTTGATAATTAATGCTGAAAGTAGCGAACCCTGTGGTGCAGTTAGACTAGATGAACTAGGTACTGACAATTACCTTATCTCAATTTTTGTTGCTCCTAATAAGCATGGTCAGGGTATTGGATTAACAGGTTTGAAATTACTTGATAGATGCCTACCAAAAATCAGGATTCATGCCACAGTACTGACCGAAAATATAGCATCGCAGCGCCTTTTTTCTAATGCTGGCTACCAGCAGGTAGCGCCAGATAAATTTATAAGAGAACCATTATGGACAAAATAATCAAGCCGTTTATTACCATCAATGGCCGCAAGATTGGCCCTGACTATCCACCATATATTATTGCGGAACTCTCCGCTAACCACAATGGTGATATCAATCGTGCTTTTGCGATCATGGAAGAGGCAAAAAAAGCGGGCGCAGATGCAATAAAACTTCAAACATATACCGCAGACACTATTACTCTTGAATGTGATAGTGAGGAATTTCAAATTCACGGTGGGCTATGGGATGGTAAAAATTTGTACCAACTCTACAAAGAGGCCCAAATGCCATGGGAGTGGCACCAACCGTTGTTTGAGAAAGCCAAAGAGTTGGGGATCACCATCTTCAGTTCTCCTTTTGACTTTACTGCTGTTGATTTGTTGGAAGATCTTGACGCACCAGCCTACAAGATAGCGTCTTTTGAGTTGATAGATTTGCCATTGATAAAACGTGTGGCGCAAACAGGTAAGCCAATGATCATGTCTACCGGCATGGCCAATGCGGAAGAGATTGCCGAAGCGATTGCTACTGCCCAGTCCAATGGTTGCCAAGAGTTGGTCGTGTTGCACTGTGTCAGCGGTTATCCTGCGCCGGCGGATCAATACAATCTGCGGACCATTGCCGATATGGCTGAGCGTTTTGGTGTGCTATCTGGCTTGTCTGATCACACTATCGATAATGCCACCGCTGTGGCCGCGGTAGCCTTGGGGGCTTGTTTAATCGAAAAGCATGTCACCATGGATAGAAATGGCGGGGGCGCTGATGATAGCTTCTCGCTCGAACCTCATGAGCTTGCTGCGTTATGTAAAGATGCTAAAACTGCTTGGTCAGCATTAGGCAGCGTAAATTATACGCGTACTGAAGCCGAAAAAGGAAATGTCAAATTTCGGCGTTCTCTATATGTGATACGAGACATTAAAGCTGGGGATGTATTAAGTAATGATAATGTGCGTAGCATTAGGCCCGGATTTGGTTTGGCTCCGAAGTATTTAGAGCAAGTCCTTGGCAAAACGGCTATAGTTGATATTAAACGCGGAACTCCGTTATCATTTGAATTTATTTAAGAAGGTGGTGAAGCTTTTGCTTCACCCAATAAAATATGTCTTTAGCCAAAAGTTCCTTAGTTTATCTCATTTCAAATATTATCAATGCATTAATCCCATTTTTATTATTACCAATATTGACTCGGCTGCTTTCACCTGCCGAGTATGGCCAAGTAGCCATGTTTCAAATATTGGTGGCAGGCTTGGCTGCATTTGTAGGTTTAAATACGGTAGGTGCAGCTAATCGGAAGTTTTATGAGCATAATAATAGTTTGAAAGCGCTTGGTTTATACAATGGAGCTTGCTTACAGATATTATTAGGTTCAATGATAATTGTTTTTATCCTGTGTGTGTTATTTTCTGAACTGTTGGTCAGCTATTTGTCTATCCCTGTTAATTGGATTTACAGTGCTGTGCTATTAAGCTCTTTTAATTTCATTTTAAATTTACGTTTAGGGCAATGGCAGATTCGAGGGGAGGCCATTAAATTTGGCGCACTACAGATCAGCAACAGCCTTTTTAATATGGGATTATCATTGCTATTGGTCCTCTCCTTACATCACGGCGCTCAGGGTAGGATTGATGCACAAATAATTGCTGCTGGATTGTCTACTGTTGTTGCAGTTTATCTATTAATGAAAGATGGGTTGGTTCATCTGTATTCCTTGCGTGTAGATTATATTAAGCAAGCACTGCAATTCGGAATTCCATTAATCCCTCATGTTTTCGGATTTTTTTTGCTATCAGCAATTGATCGCTTTGTAATAAATCAAAAGTTAGGGCTTGGTCATGCTGGTATATATATGGTTGCGGTCCAATTAAGCATGGCATTTAATATTGTATTTGATGCGCTAAACAAGGCTTATGTGCCTTGGTTATTTGAAATATTAAAGCATGATGAAATGGCGGAAAAACGTAGAGTCGTTAACTATACTTATCTATATTTCATATTTTTACTAGCCATCGCTCCCATTCCCTTTTTGATTGGGCCTTGGGCTTTATGTTTCATTGCTGGAGAAGAGTTTAGAAAAGCAGGAGAGATAATTGGCTGGCTTTGTTTAGGGCAAATATTTGGTGGTATGTATTTAATGGTGACTAATTATATTTTTTATGCTAAGAAAAATAGTGGGTTATCTTTAATTACCATTACATCCGGCATCATCAATGTTGGACTATTACTACTACTAGTTAACTCGTTCGGTTTGATTGGGGCTGCATGGGCGTTCGCTATTACCAAATTCATTCAATTCATTAGCACTTGGCTTTATTCAAGTTTTGTTCTAGCTATGCCATGGTTACCTCAAGGTGGGAAACTATGAATTTAGTTGTTTGTAATACACCATTTCAAGCTTTGCAGATTATCAATTTGGTTGCCAAAGGAATAATAACAAACTTCGATTTTTTTTATTTTTGTAAAAATAAAACTGCACAAGTAGAATATTACTTTGAGCAAGTTAAGAAGCACGCTATTTCATCACAACTCTATATTAGTGACAAGCGTTATCCTTATCATATATTAGACATCAGGCGTCTATTCAAAGGTAGGTATTACCAATCTGTCTACAGTGCCTCTGTTGATAGTGTATTCACACACAGTATTTTATCGTTTATAAAATTTGACAATTTTTACTCTTTTGATGATGGGTCTGCTAATTTAAATAGAAACTCTACATATTACATTGAACAGAGAGGTTATTTTAAACGGATATTGTTCAGATTGACAGGTTGTAAATATGACTTGAGAAAAACGAAATCAATAATTCGTTCTCATTATACCGTATATAAGAATAAAAAAAATATAGTACCCAATACAACATATATTGATTTTGAGTTTCCTGCTCAATGTTCTGATGGCCGAAAGGAAACTAACGACAAAAACTCAGTCGCCAATGTATTGTTAGGTACAGTTTATGATGAGGTGTTTTCGGATAATGAGGTAATAATTAAAAAATTGTCATGCTTTTTTGCCGATAAAGATTTCTATTATATCCCACACCCAAGAGATACACATAACTTCTTTATAAATGGAATGCGTATCGATGGGCCTGAGATTGCTGAAAGCAAAATTCTATCTTTGTTAAAAAGATATGAAACAATAAATTTATATGGTTTTGGAAGTTCAGTTCAAATAAATATGAGCTCACATCGTGGTGTTGTTAATTATGTTTTTGACATAGAGACTTCAGGTTTTGATTATGATTTTACTTATAAAACCATAACAATATAGAATTTAATTGCTCTTATTAGTATGAGCGTTTTTATATTTAAGTGCTTGTGTCACAATTTTCAACCTATTAAAGCTTGAGGCGTGGATGACATTAATGAAATAGTTTTTGCGACCCTCAATGCTATATATCAACCTAAAGCTTTTAGTAACACGGATATCATGGAAGGAAATTATAAAAAACCTCCAGCAAACGTTAATGTCGGCAAGGGTTTAAATATATATGATCATTATAGAGTGCTACCATGGTAATTAAGAAGAGCTTTGTGATATCGATATTAATGTCCCTGCCTATTATACTTATAGTGGGAATGAGGGGAGGGACTCCCGATACACAAATATACTACAGATTGTTTCTTGATATAAATAGCTATCCACTATTTAGTCCATCTGATTTTTATATGTTATCAGGTGTTGAGATTGGCTTTGGATGGTATGCTTATGTTGTATCTTTAATTTCTGACTCTTCATTTGTTCTTTTTTCATTGTTTTCATTTTTGAATTTTATTTTCATATATAAAACAACAAAGCTAACGCATGTAAAATATCACCTGATTTTTTTATTTTATATATCAAGTTCATATTTTTTTATGCAGCAATTTATGCAGATGCGCCAAGGATTGGCTATTAGTATAGCTTTTTTTGCTATTTCGCATTATCTTGTATTCAAGAGAGTTACTTATCTATTTGCATTGATGTTATGCGCATCGTGTTTTCATCAGTCAGCATTCATATTGTTTTTGTTTTCCCTTGTTTTCTTTATTTTTAATTCATCATCCCTTTTTAAAGGAAAGAAAGTTATATTTTTATGCTCAGTGATGATGATATTTTTGATTGTTGTATTTAAATTTTTACTACTTGATATGCTGATTGGTATGTCATCTAGATTGCAGAGTTATGCTGCATCCGAAAAATTCTCAGATCCTGTCGGTATATTAACCCTTCCTGTTATTAGAACAGTAGGCATATTTGTTTTTGTGCTCATAATGTCACCCATGAAACTTTGGAATGACAATTTATTTAGATTTATGTTTTTTATGCAGTCTGTAGCAATATCAACGAGAATAGGTTTTTCTGATTTTGGTATTCTGAGTGGACGTTTGTCAACAGCATTTTCATATGCCGAAGTCTTCATGCTACCAATGGTAATAGCAAGTAGATTTTCTTCTGGTGTTGCAACATTTATCTGTATTGCGGTGTTTGTATTACAGCTAGTTATATCGATTGGTTTTCAATCACCTTATCTTGTTGATATGTATTTCATACCATTAGGTCGTTAGTTTATATAGTGGCAAACTATGCAAAAAAATAAAAAAATATCTATCTTCATTAATGATATTAGTTGTTCAGGTGGAACGGAACGCGTAGCATCATTTTTGGCTAATAGTTTTTCGTTATTAGGCTACGATGTTGCACTTATATCTTTAACACTAAACAAACAAGAGCCATACTATCATCTAAATGAGTCAGTCACATGTCAAGTAGTTGGGTCTACATCACAGTATGCTTTGGCAAAATTTCTAAAAAATCATTGCTGTGATATATTGATATCAATCTCCATGGGGCGGCTCTCATTTCAATTATCGATTATTCATTTCTTGTTGCGCCACAAGAGTAAAATTATTCTAAGTGAGCATGTAGCCTACGAAACTTCACCTTGTTGGATTCGTGCTTTAAAACGCTTAAGCTATCATCTTGCGGATGAGTTGGTGTTATTGACACAACATGATCAATCCATTCTCGATGGAAAGGTCAAAGCCAATGTGAGTGTTATTTCCAACGCCAGTGCATTTCCGGTGCAAGGTGCAGATAGCCTGGCACAAAAGAAAAAAGTCGTCCTGGCGGTTGGTCGTCTCACCTATCAAAAAGCATTTGATCGTTTATTGCATATCTGGGCTGCTATCGACGATAAAAAGGGGTGGGAGCTGCGTATCATCGGAGATGGAGAGGATCGCGACAAGTTGCAAAAGATTGTCGATGATCATGCGCTTGCTGACACAGTTTCCTTGCTCCCCGCTGCCAAGAACATTGACATTGAGTATGCCAATGCGAGCATTCTGGCGATGACCTCCCATTATGAAGGCCTTCCTCTGGTATTGATAGAATCGAAGTCTTTTGGATTGCCGGCGGTTGCATTTGATTGCAAGACCGGGCCAAGAGAAATTATCAGCGAAGGTGTTGATGGATTCCTGGTATCGGATGGTGACATGGAAGCATACAAGGAGAAGTTGGTCTTTTTAATGAACTCGGATGATGCACGAAGAAACATGCAGCTCGCAGCCTTGTCTGCAGCAGAGCGCTATTCACCCGAGATCATTGTCAAACAGTGGATGAGGTTGATATAAATGCCATTTGAATCAGTGTCTATTATCATGCCCGCTTATAATGCGGCAAGATATATAAGGCATAGTGTTGAATCTGTATTGTCCCAATCATTTGGCGATTGGCGCCTCTATATTGTTGATGATGCATCAACAGATGACACAGCGAATGTTGTGGCAGATATCCACGATGATAGAATCGAATATATCCTGCTCAAGGATAATGGTGGTGTAGCCAATGCCCGCAATGTCGGCATTCAATCAGCCAAGGGCAAGTATATTGCTTTTCTGGATAGTGATGATCTCTGGGAATCAAACAAACTGGAAAAACAGATATCTTTGCTGGAGCAAGGGTATGCTGTGGTGTGTGGCAATTACTCTACTTTTCTCTCTGATGACATTGATCGCACCGTGGCAGTGCGAACCAGTCCGATGGAATTCAGCTACAAGGATATGCTGAACAGCAACCGGATCGGAAATCTGACGGGAATATATAACCGCGAACTGCTTGGCACATTTTACCAAGAGCGCTGTGGGCATGAAGATTACCTGATGTGGCTTGCAATAATGAAGGTTGCAAAAAAGGCTGCCTGCGTTCAAGACATCATTGCTCGTTATAGATTGAGTTCAAACTCATTATCTGCAAATAAATTGACCGCAGCAAAATGGCAGTGGCATATCTATCGGCACAAGTTGTTGTTAAGTTTGCCAGATAGTTTGTATCATTGGCTCAGCTATGTCGTCATCGCGTTGAAAAAACGAATTCGCGAGTAGAATTAGAAAGTTATGTATTTATTTGACCTTTATTTCGATCTCTGGGGGTAACTTTGTCCTTTCAACGCCGTCACTCACGCTGGTATGAACGTGTGTTATTCAGCCCTCCTGCCTTGTTCATCTTCGGGGCCTTGCTTGCGGTTTGCCTGCCTGCCATTGAGCGATGGGGCCTGGAATTTTGGCATCACCTCGATGCCGTCCGGATCAATACCCTGAGCGGTGCCTTTGTGGCGTTTCTGCTGACCGGGATTGTGCTGCATCGCTTCCTGCGCTATCCGGGCGCAAGTCCCGTGGCCTATATGATCCCCACGGTGACCACCCTCTATGGTGCCCTGGTCGGCATTCTCTTCTTCCTGCGGCTGCCTTACAGCCGTCAGGTATTGTTCGAATCGTATCTGGTTGCCTTGCTCTGCTGCTGGCTGGCCTACTTCATTGGCCGCCGTTACCGGACCCCCAAATACGCCTTGTTGCCCTTTGGGGACTATCAGGCCCTGACCCGGCACGAGTGTGTGCAGTGGCGTCTGCTGGACAAACCCGATCTCGGGGCCGTGCGTTATGACGCCGTGGTGGCAGACCTTCGGGATGAGAAGCTGGCGGGTGAGTGGGAGCGTTTCCTGGCGCGCTGCGCCCTGTCTCACATTCCCGTCTATCACATCAAGCAGATCAGCGAGACCCTGACCGGGCGCGTGAAGATTGATCATCTGCACGAGAACCAGCTTGGTTCCCTCTTGCCGTCCCCCGTCTATGCCTTCATCAAACGTGGAATGGACATTCTGGCCGCGTTGATCGCGATCCCGCTGTTCTCCCCCCTGATGCTGGTGACGGCGATCCTCATCAAGCTGGAGAGTCCGGGCCCCGTGATGTTCCTGCAAAACCGGGTAGGGAAGGGGAACAAGGATTTTCGCATCTACAAGTTCCGCAGCATGTGCAAGGATTCGGAAAAAGCCGGCGCCCAGTTTGCCCAGGACGGCGACATGCGCGTCACCCGGGTGGGCAAGGTGATCCGCAAGCTGCGCATCGACGAGCTGCCGCAGTTCTTCAACGTCCTTAAAGGGGACATGAGCCTGATTGGGCCAAGACCGGAGCAGCGCACGTTCGTCGATCAGTTCGAACGGGAGATCCCGTTCTACATGTACCGTCACATCGTGCGGCCCGGGATCAGTGGCTGGGCGCAGGTGGTCCACGGTTATGCCGCCGATGCCGATGATACCCGCATCAAGATCGAGCACGATTTTTACTACATCAAGCACTTCTCCCTCTGGCTGGATGTGCTCATCGTGTTCAAGACCATCCGCACCATCCTGACCGGTTTTGGCGCGCGGTAATCCCGATGCGGATCTTGTTGCTGGGGGCTCGTGGCCAGTTGGGACGAGCCCTTTTTTCTGCCCTTTGCCGGGATTATCCCCATTGGCAGGTGACGGCCCTTGGCAGGGATGCGTGTGATATCACCGACCCCGGTGCGCTGATCAGCGCCCTGAACCGCCATCAGCCTGATGTCATCCTCAACGGTGCGGCCTTTACGGCAGTCGATCTCGCACAGAGCCAGCCCGAGCTGGCAGAGCGTATCAATCATCAGGCCGTCGCACTGCTTGCCCGGGAAGCCGGTGCCAGGGGGGCGCTGCTGGTGCATTTTTCCACCGACTATGTGTTCGATGGCTCCGGCAGCGCTCCCTGGCGCGAGGTGGATGTGCCTGCCCCGCTCAATGTCTACGGTGCCAGCAAGCTGGCCGGAGAGCAGGCCATTCAGGAGCTATGTCCCCATCATCTGATCGTGCGCACCAGCTGGGTTTATGGTGGGGAGGGGGCACACTTCGCCCGAGCCATCTTGCGCCGTGCCAACGAGGGCCAGCCCCTTGAGGTGGTGGCGGATCAGTGGGGAGCGCCGACCCAGGTGGACTGGCTGGCAACGTCCGTTCTCCTGGCGCTGACACAGGTCGTAAAGGCGCCAGACAAGGGCGGCCTCTATCATCTCTGCCCCGCAGGCGAGACGAGCTGGCATGGCTTTGCATCCGCCCTGGTTGAGGAAGGTTGTCGGCTTGGTCTGCTGGCGCAGCCCGTTCCGATAAAACCCATTCCATCTGCAAACTGGCCCCAGGCAGCCCGTCGGCCATCCAACTCCAGGTTCGATTGTCGACGGTTTGCCACTGTGTTCGGGATCCAGATCCCGGCCTGGGAAGGGCTGATGAGCCGCTGGCTTGCCAGTCAGTGTGAAGGTGAATGACGTGACGCGTGTCTTGATGGCTCTCTGTTCTCCTCTGGAGGTGTTCCATGCACCAGCGTAAAGGCATCATCCTGGCCGGGGGATCCGCCACCCGTCTCTATCCGGCGACGCTGGCCATCAGCAAGCAACTGCTGCCGGTCTATGACAAGCCCATGATCTATTACCCCCTCTCAACCCTGATGCAGGCGGGTATCCGTGAGATTCTCATCATCAGCACGCCGCTGGATCTGTCCCGCTTCGAGCTGCTGTTGGGGGATGGCAGCCAGTGGGGGATGCAATTTTGCTACGCGGTGCAGGAAGAGCCTGCCGGGCTGGCCCAGGCGCTGCTCATTGCCGAACCCTTTCTGGCCGGCAACCCCTGCTGCCTGATTCTGGGGGACAACATCTTCTATGGCACCGAGCTGCCCCGCCAGTTGCAGCGTGCGAGCACCAAGACGCAAGGCGCCACCCTGTTTGCCTATCATGTACAGGATCCCGAACGTTACGGTGTGCTGGGGTTCGACGGTGAGGGGCGGGTCGAGTCGATCGTCGAGAAGCCGGCATCTCCTGCCAGTCAATACGCAGTGACGGGCATCTATTTCTACGATGCCACGGCAAGCGAGATTGCCCGGGGCCTGCGCCCTTCGTCACGGGGAGAGCTCGAGATCACCGATGTCAATCTCCATTATCTGGCACAGCAAAGTCTGGAGGTCTGTTTCATGGGGCGTGGTGCTGCCTGGCTGGATACCGGGACCCATGACAGCCTGCAGGAGGCGAGCAGCTTCATCCAGACTCTGGAGAAACGCCAGGGGCTCAAGGTGGCCGCTCCGGAGGAGATCGCCTGGCGCCAGGGCTGGATCTCTGACGAGGCGCTGGCGTCACTGGCACAGCCACTGGCAAAAAGCGGGTATGGCGCCTATCTGTTGCGTCTGTTGCAAGAGCCCTTTGGCAAAATGCACCCCGATTGGGATTGATAAGGCACTCCATTGGGTGATATATCCTTGCCCATTATTCCAAAGAAAACACCTATGCACTTTATTTCATTGAAGATTCCGGATGTTATCCAGATCCGCCACCAGCGTCATCCAGATGAGCGGGGCGACTTCATGGAGCTGTTTCGCCACGATCTCTTCACCCGCAGATGCGGTGATTTTTGCTTCGTTCAGGACAATCTGAGTCGTTCCCGACAAGGGACACTACGGGGGCTGCATTATCAACGCCAGCGGCCCCAGGGCAAGCTGATACAGGTGCTGGCAGGCACCATCTTCGACGTGGCCGTCGACGTGCGCGCCGGGAGCCCGACCCTGGGCCAGTGGGTGGGGGTGTCGCTCTCGGCCGAGGAGGGAACCTCCCTCTGGATCCCGCCAGGTTTTGCCCACGGCTTTTATGTTCAGAGCGAATGGGCCCAGGTGCTCTACAAGTGCACCGACTATTACGCTCCCGAGCTGGAAGCCTCCCTTCACTGGTCGGATCCGACACTGGCTATTGAGTGGCCCCTCATGGACAATGTGCCATTACGCTTGTCAGAGAAAGACCGTCACGCCCCTCTCTGGCAATCACCTCATCTTCAGAGCCCGATATGAACAAACAAGTATTCGATAATTCAGACAGTCAGTTGCCCCAGGGTTGGCAAGCCTCTTCCGGTGATGAAATCGATCTGCGTGAGCTGATCCTGGTCCTGTGGCGCCAGAAAATACTGATCCTGCTGGTCGCAGGCGTCTTTGCCGCAGCAGGTATCGCCTATGCCCTGCTGGCTCCCCAGGTCTGGGTCAGCCAGGCCGAGATCAAGTCGCCCACCCTCAAGGAGGTGGAGTCCCTCGAGCTCAACATCAATCAGCTAATCAATGCCCAGGTACCGGTGGCGGCTTTTACTGCCTTTGACAAGAAGGCGCTCTATGGCGACTTCGTCAACAACTTCAACAGCTTCAACAACAAGCGCCAGTTCCTGCAAGAAAGGGGTTACCTGGATGCCGAGGCCGCGCAGGCCGACGTCACAGACCCCAAAGGCAAGCGGCTGCTGCTCAAGAAGATGGCCGAGGGGATCAGCGCCAAGGCACCGGACAAATTGCGTGAAGATGTGACGCTCTCCTTTGCCGCGGCCACGGCGGGGGAGGCCAAATCCCGGCTGGAGCAGTACATCGCCTTTATCCAGCATCAGGAGTCGGCGGCCAAGGGCAAGGAGCTGTATACCATCTGGCAGAACCGCATCAAGACGCTGCAGACCCAGTTCGAGAGTGCCAAGGCCGATACCCTCAAGCAGTTGCAAGACGATATTCTGCGTACCGAATATGGTCTGCGTATTACACAGGCGGCCGGGCTGGAGGCGCCGGTGCAGAATCTGCAGGAGCAGGGGAGCCTTCCCATCGATCTGGGGGCGCGCGCCCTCTCCGAGAAGCTCAAGATCCTCAAGGAGATCAAGAACCCCGAGTTCCTCAACCCGGCGCTGAGCGACCTGCGCCTGCAATTGGGCAGTCTTGAGGCCCTCAAGCTTGAGGCACAGCCCTTCCAGTCGTTCGCCTATCTGGCTTCGCCGAGTGAGCCCCTGAGCCGCGAGCAGCCCAAGCGCCCTCTGGTCGTGGTGCTGGCTACCCTGCTCGGTGGCATGCTGGGGGTGGGCATCGTGCTGGTGCGCCATGCGTTTCGCCGACCGGAATCGGCACAAGGATGATTGAAGTGAACAAGGGGGGCTTTGCCCCCCTTCATGTATGGCGTGTCGGAAGAAAACGAGCATGAGCATGACACAACAGGGAGCAGTGACGGTGATGTCGACGACAGGGATATTGGGGGTTGTCAGCCTCCTTTACTGGTTGCTTGGCATGCATTTTTTCATGCACAACCCAGGCGGGGCAGGGCTCTATCTGCCGTTCAATGCCTGGGGCTGGATCTTCGCCAGCCTGGTGATGGCGCAGGGGCTGTGGCATGTGACCCTCAGCCAGCGACTGGTGGTCTCGCCGCTGCTGACGGCCCAGTGGCTGGGGGGGATCTTGTTGTTGCTGCCGATGGCCTATCCGGGATTCGAGCTCAAGGACTATGCCATTCCCCGGCTGCTGGGGCTGTTTGCCGGCCTGCTGTTTCTGGCAAGCCTCTATCAGTGGCGATTCGACCGCGAGGCGCGAGACAGGCTGCTCTATCTGCTGCTGGGGGCCGTTGCCATCGAGGCGCTGCTCGGCCTGGTGCAGTACTACCTGCTGGTGCCGGGCAACTGGATTGGGTACGACACCCAGACCAACCGCCCCTATGGCATCTTCCAGCAACCCAACGTGATGGCGAGCTTCATGGCGACCGGCCTATCACTGGCCATCTGGCTGGAGCTGCGCGGTGATGCCAACCCCTGGCTCAAGGGGCTGCGCTATGGGGTGATCCTGGCCACTTCTCTGCTGCTGGTGGTCCTGCAATCGCGGGTCGGGCAACTTGGCGGCGTGATGGCTCTCTTGCTGCTGTCTGCCCAGCTGGGTCGTGAGCGGCGGCTGGGCCGGATGCTCGCGCTGGTGGCTCTGGGCATTCTGCTCGGGCTGACCTCGCAATACCTGATGGCCGGTGCCAGACGAGGGCTGGAGATCTACCAGTCCGGCGGCATGCGCTCCATCTACTGGCCCTACGCCGCCAAGCTGATTGCCCAGATGCCCTGGACCGGTTGGGGCTATGGCAGCTTCGAGTCGGTGTTTCTCCATCACTACATGGCCGACAAGGCGCTGAACCCGGCCATGGTGCAGATCGAGTACAACCTGGATCACCCCCACAACGAGTTTCTCTACTGGGCGGTGGAAGGGGGTCTGGCACCCATGCTGGGCATGGTGCTGATGGGCGGAGCCCTGCTGTGGCGTCTGAGCCGGGCGGGCTGGGTCAAGGGCGCCGCCTTGCTTGCGCTGGTGACCCCCATCTTGCTGCACACCCAGACCGAGTACCCCTTCTACCACGCCATCGCCCTGTGGTGGGCGCTGCTGCTGCTCCTGTATGCGATGGATGCGGAGGTAGAGGAGCAAGGCCACGGCAACTGGCGCGACCATCTGTGCCGCCCCTGGTTGCTGCTGCGCTTCATGGCCATCGCCATTCCCCTGATCGTCATCCCCTTCATGCTGACCGCCCTGCATACCGCCTGGGTGGTGACCAAGTATGAGCGGGGCGGTTACAAGCAGCCTGCGCTCCTGCTCGACATCGTCAACCCCATGGCCTGGCTGACCCGGGTGGAGTTCGACGTGAACGCGGTGCGCCTCATGGTCGGTCTGCAGGCCAACAACCAGGCGGAGCTTGAAGCCTACCTTGACTGGGGGCAGGCCTTCGTGCGCCATACCCCGAGGGCCAACATCTACGCCAACATGGTGATCGCCCTCAATGCCCTGGGGCGCACGGCGGAGGCGGACAACCTGCGGGCAAGCGCCCTGATGCTCTATCCGGGTGAGCCTTTGCTCACCGTGTCGGCCGCAAGAAAGGTGGCCGCGACCCTGGAGCGCAAGCCCTCTTCATGAGGGGCGTTTCAATCTGTCAACCATCACGGCCGCCTTTGCGGCCGTGATGGTTTTTGTGCCCGCCTCGTTGAAGGGGGAGGGGCTTGTTGCCAAAGAGGCTCCTGGCCATCCGTCCACATCGCCGCGCACCGCAGCCGTTTTGCTGTACAAGGTTGCAGCAAGGGTTTCATCGGCTCGCAAAAATGGGGTTATCTGCTGGACGGCGCAAGCGCCTTGGTTAAGATAACCGTCTTAACGTCTTGTTTGGCAAGGGAGTATGACATGGAGATAGTACTAGGCCCATTAGAGGCCCGCGTGATCGGCTGCCTGATTGAGAAAGAGATCTGCACGCCGGATCAGTACCCTCTCTCGCTCAATGCACTGGTCAATGCCTGCAACCAGAAGAGCAACCGGGAACCCGTGCTGGAGCTCGCCGAGCTGGATATTCGCGCCGTCATCGACGAGCTGATCCGCCGCCGTCTGGTGGTCAATACCGCCGGTTTCAACGCCAGGGTGCCCCGTTATCAGCATCGTTTCTGCAATACCGAGTTCGGTGAGCTGAAGTTCTCGGCCCAGGAGCTCGGCATTATCTGCGAACTCTTGCTGCGTGGCCCGCAGACCCCGGGTGAGCTGCGCTCGCGCACCAACCGGCTGTGCAGCTTTGACGATGTGACCGAAGTGGATGCCGTGCTGGCCACCCTCATCGAACGGGGGCCCTATGTGGTCAAGCTGCCCCGTGAGCCGGGCAAGCGGGAATCCCGCTACGCGCACCTGTTCAGTGGCGAGGTGGATCTGCAGGCGCTGGCCGACGCGGCGCCCGCTGGCAACCTTGTGTCACCGGCGGCAGACAGACTGGCAGCGCTCGAAGAAGAGGTCGAGCACCTCAAGGGGCAGTTGCAGGGGCTGGAAGCCCGTCTGGCACGGCTGGAAGGCTGAGCCAACAACCTGTCTCCAGAAGGCGCTGCGGCGCCTTTTTTGATGACAGCGCCGCTCCTGCAGCCCGTTGCCCGGTGGCAGGGACGAGTGCCCTGTCAGCCCTGTCGCTCGCGTACCCATCAAAGGCGCCAGCTTTTTTGCACTATTTCGCGCTTAAGGGTCGAGCCGCCGCCGCTTTCCCGTTAAAATTCCGCCTTTGCACTTGCCCGTGAGTTCTGATGTCAGCCTTCACCCTCTCTTCAGATTGCCATGCCCTGCTGTGCGAGCTGCAATTGCAGCGCGCCGCCAGCACTCGTTACCTGCAAGACACCCTCTATGCCCCGGGCGCACCCGGGCGTGCGCTGCTCGGCACCCTTGATCAGTTGCAGCAGTGGGGGCTTGTCCGTCAACGAACGGAGCAGCAGTGGAGTCTGACGGCAGAGGGAACCCTGACCCTGATCCTGGCGGTGCGTGCGGGGGAGTGCCCCATGCCGCAGTGGTCCCGCATCCCCTCGGTCACGGGCTTGGAGCGGGCACAGGAGGTGGTGCGCGAGCTCTGTCTGGGGGAGGCGGGGCAGATCCCGGCCTATTACCAGAGTGCCGAGCTCCTGAGCCTCCTGGATCTCCCCGATGCTCCCCGCCTGCTGGCAGGCTCCAGCCCCGCCTGGCAGGCCCTGCTGCTCGAGCACTTCGCCCTGCAGGCCCTGCTTGATGCTGAGCCTGACGAGGGCTGGCCGCTGGCAACGCTGGTCGCCTCCTGCTCCCCGGTGCTCTCTGGCCTGATCCAGGCTCGCGCCCGAGAATGGGAGTGGCTCTGCGGTTCCTTTGGGGGCGAGGTAACCACTCACTGGCCTGCACTGCAACAACTGGCGCAGCAGGGGGATGAGCAACCCCTGGCCGAGCGGCTGCTGGGGGCGCTTGGCCAGTGGCAGGGGCAAGAGGCGTCGCCCTGGCCTCGGATGTTCAGCGCCTTGCTCTGGCTCGGCTGGTTGCAACAGGCAGATCCGGTGCAGGGGAGCGAGCAGCGCAAGAAGTGGCAGCGCAGTCTGGGCCATCACTCCCCCCTGCTGGCCGATCTGCTGGGGCAGTGGGCCGGAGATCGCCACGGCCAGGCGGTCGGCCTGTTCGATACCCTGCAACTGCCGCTGGAGGAGCTCCACTGGGGTTACCTCTGGCTCGATCTCTGCGCCCTGGCGCGCCACGGCGAGCAGAGCCCCCAGGTGACCATCTTGCACAAGTGGGACCTCTCCCACGTGCTGGACGCCGAGCCCCGGCATCGCCTGATGGCCTTCTGCCAGGATCTGCTGCGACTCCTGCTTGGCCGGGAAGCCGCCCATTGGCCCCTGCGCGCGTTGCGTCCTGCTCAAGGGGAGGAAGAGGATGCCACCGAGGAGGAAGGCAAGGCCCCCGCCTCGGCAAGCTGGCTCAACTGGCTGCAGGGGTTGGGACGCTCGAGCGGGGTGCGCAAACCCCAGGAGCGGCTGGTCTGGCTGCTCCACGCGGAGGGGCCTGAGCTTGAGTGCAAGATCCAGAAGCAGAGCACCAAGGGGGAGTGGACCGCCGGGCGAAGGGTCGATCCGGCCCTGCTTTCCACCCAGTACGCCAGCCTGCTGGACGAGGCGGACTGGGCACTGGTGCGCACCCTGCCGCGCAACATGGGCAAGCTGCCCCGGGATGCCTGGGTGCCCCTGGCAAACCATCCTCGCCTCTTCAATGCCAAGGGGCAGAAGCTGCAACTGGCCGTCAGCGCCCCCCTGCTGCAACTGGTACAGAGCGGGGAGGGCATGAGCGCCAGACTACATCCTGCTCCCGCCGCCCGCGGTGCGCACATCGTCCCCCTGGCTCAGGATTTGTGGCAGCTTATTCTGACACCGCAGGCGCTGCTGGACAGATTACCGGCCCTGGAGGCCATTCCGGCATTGCCGCCGGCCGGGCTCGAGGAGCTGCAACGCACGCTGGATGCGATCCCCGATCTCCCCTGGCACAGCCAGGTGGCGGGGCTCAGAGGCAACGCCGAGCTGGCCCCCTGGCCCGGCGTTCCCTCCGTCCTGCTCGACTGGCAGGAGGGGCAGCTCGTGGTCCAGCTGGTGACCCGGGAGGGGGACCTGCCTCCCTTGCCTCTGGGCAAGGGGGAGGCCATCGTGCGCCAGGGTATCCGGGAGTATCACTACTGGCAGCGGGATCTGGCTGCCGAGAAGGACGATGCCCAACGCCTTCGCAACCAGTTGCCCATCGGCCTGCCCGGCAACGAGTGGAAGCTGGACGGGGAGCAGGCGCTTACCCTGGTCAACGCCCTGCCCGAGCTGGTGGACGCCGGTGTGGTGGTGCACTGGCACCAGGACAGCGCCCGCCTCAAGAGCCTTGATGAGGCGGCCCTGAGCCTGCGCATCGAGCGGCGTCAGGATTGGTTCCAGGTGGAGGGGGCGCTCTCGTTGGACGAGCACCAGATCCTCGATCTTCGCCTCATCCTGCGCCAGCTGACACCGGGCCAGCGCACGGTGCAGCTCGACGAGAAGACCAGCCTGATGCTGAGCGACAAGCTGGTGGAACGCCTCACCGTGCTCGGCGCCATGCTGGACAACGAGCAGCGCATCAACAACAAGCTGGCCTATCCGCTGGCCCGCCTGCTTTCCGTCATCACCACCGAGGGGGATGCCGCCTGGCAGAATCTCCAGCAGGAGTGGCAGCAGGAGGTGAGCTGTCCCCCCGAGCTGCTGACGGCGCTGCGGGACTATCAGAAGGAGGGGGTACGCTGGATGGCGACCCTGGCCCATCACGGCTTTGGCGCCTGTCTGGCCGATGACATGGGTCTGGGCAAGACCTTGCAGGCCCTCATTGTGCTGCGCATGCGCCAGCACCTGGGCCCGGCGCTGGTGGTGGTGCCCAAGTCAGTGGTCACCAACTGGCAGGAGGAGGTGGTCCGCTTTGCCCCCGAGCTCGAGGTGGTGGTGTTCGACCATCCCGCCGAGAGGGAGACCCTGATCCAGGGGGCCAGGGCCGGACAGATCGTCCTGGTCAACTACGGCATGCTCGGCAGTCTCTCCCAGGCGCTCAAGTCCCGCCGCTGGTCGAGCATGGTGCTGGACGAGGCACAGCAGATCAAGAATGCCGGTACCCAGCGCGCCAAGCTGCTGTTCCAGCTCGACGGGGATTTTCGCCTCGCCCTCTCCGGCACCCCCATCGAGAACCATCTGGGGGAGCTGTGGAGCCTGTTCAGCTTCATCAATCCCGGCCTGCTCGGGAGCCTCGGGGAGTTCAAGCGCCGCTTTGGCAAGGCGGTCAAGGATCCCCAGCACATGGCGATGCTGCGGGCGGTGATCAGCCCCTTCATCCTGCGCCGCCTCAAGCAACAGGTGCTGACGGAGCTGCCGGACAAGACCGAGATCATCCATCACATCAGCCTCTCCCCCGAGGAGCGTCAGCTCTACGAGGCGACCCGGCGCGAGGTGGTGCAGCAGGTGCAAAGTGCCGATGGCCGTGCCCTGATGCATGTGCTGAGCGGCCTGACCCGGCTGCGCCGACTCTGCTGCTCCCCCCAGCTGGTGATGCCGGAGTGGTCCCAGACCAGCAGCAAGCTGGACGAGGCGATGGCGCTGCTGGACGAAGCCATCGATGGTGGCCACCGGGTGCTGGTGTTCAGCCAGTTTGTCGATCTGCTGAGCCTGCTGCGCAGCCGTATCGAACAGCGGCAGTGGGACTACTGCTATCTGGATGGGGGCTGCTCGGCCAAGTCCCGTCAGGAGTCCATCCTGCGTTTTCGCCATGAAATGGTGCCGCTCTTCCTCATCAGCCTCAAGGCGGGGGGCACGGGCCTCAACCTGACCCAGGCCGACACCGTGCTGCACCTCGATCCCTGGTGGAACCCGGCGGTGGAGGATCAGGCGAGCGATCGGGCGCACCGCATGGGCCAGACCCAGCCGGTAACCGTCTATCGCCTGGTGTGCGAGCAGACGGTGGAGGAGAAGATAGTGGCGCTGCACGACGAGAAGCGGGCACTGGCCGACGGCCTCCTGAGCGGCCAGTCCGAGGTGAAGGGGCTGGATGTGGAGAGCCTGCGGGCACTGCTGATGAGCTGACGGCGATGGGCTGTCGCCCGATGTGACAAGGGGAGCATCCGTGATGCTCCCCTTGTCGTTTGTGGCGGTGCCGAGCCTGCGCTACCCCTGATAGAGGTAGAGGTGCAGCCGCTCTATGATGGGGTCACCGCCAATCTTGCGATCCCGGCGTGCCTGGCGCAGCTTGGGCGGGTAGTGGCCCAGATGGGTGACGGCCGGCTGGGTATCGGAGCAGAGCAGCAGGGGAAGGCTCGCCTTGATCTGCTGCTTGCGGGGTTCCCGGTCCTGCCAGAGCAGGTTGATCATGGGGTGGGTCTTGACCGGCCTGCGGATCCGCAGGGCGGCATCCGCCGGCAGGCGGCGAATGTCGTATACCTCCTGATCCACCATCTTGCTCCACTCTTCGTTGTCAAAGAGCGCCGGTACATACCGGCGGCTGCGCTCCAGCATCTCCAGTACCTGCTCCCGGCTGAGGCGGCTGATGCTCTGCTTGTCGGCCCAGGTGAAACCCAGCGAATGGAGATCCCCCTGAAGCCAGGTCAGCTTGCGATAGACCTGCAGGGTGATGACGCCGGGCAGGGCGCCGTGCACCAGCTCGAACTTCTCGTCCCGCCCGCCCGCCGCCTGCACCATGGCCTTGAAGGCGAGCTTGTGCGCGTTGATCTCCTCGATGACGGGTGCCAGCTCCCTGGCGCAGGCGGCAGGAAAGCGCAGCCAGCCGGGCAGACGGTGGGTCGCCTTGGTGGAGCAGCCGGGGCGGGCGCTGTGGTCCTGAAAGGCGGCGAGGGTGGCGGCCAGGGCCGCCTCGCCCGAGAGATAGCCCACCTCGATGGCCTCGATGGGCTCATGCTCTTCCCCCTGGGCCACGGCCGGGAGGGGATAGACATGAGCCTCCAGCAGGTCGAGCTGGCCCAGTTGCCGGGCAAGGCGTGCCAGCGACGCCTCCAGCAGGGCCATCTGTTGACGCAGGGCGGCGGTGGGGGTAAAGGTGTCCATCGGCAGATCCTGTGTGTGTGCCGCTCCCTTGTTCAGCATGGTATCGGGACAACGTGGGGAGGCAGCATGATAAACTACTGTATAAATAACCATACCAGTATGATAGCAGGGTGCCAAGTGTCCGGTGCCACCCTGACGATGGGGGTGACATGGGGGCATCCGGTTCAGGTTGCCTGTTCGTATCTTTTTGTTAAATAACGATCTTGTTGCGATCTATTTGTTAACAAAACCTGGTGGCCGAGAGTTTGCACCCTGCTGACTCGGCGTCGTGCCGTGCATAGCTAGCGTGGGAAAGTGCATAGTTAGAAGTGGGTGGCGCAGGAGAAAATGCTGTCAGGCTGCCAGGGGGAAATTTTCAGCATTATTTCATTTTAAAATCATATGGTTATGGTTATTGCCCTGGCGATATCAACCATTACTTTTACTAATGTCATGTATCAAAATTCGTCAATTGAGGCACCTCCCCGCCCTGACTAAGCTTTGCGCATCAAATCCGAGCCTTGCGCAGAACGAGAGAGGAGCCATATCATGGCCAACATGACTTATACCGAAGCCGGTTACCAGCATTCCAGCGAATCGAATCTGGTTGCTCGCGTCAAGATGACCGTCCTGACCTGGCTGGAACGCAGTCGCAGCCGTCGCCAGCTCTCCGAGCTGCCCGCCTACTTGCTCAAGGACATCGGTCTGAACGAAGCCGACCGCTATCAAGAGACCACCAAGCCGTTCTGGCGTGGTTGATCAGCCGGGCATGGATGCCTTGTTTTTCTGCTGATCCCAGGGGCATTCTGCCCACCCGTCTGCCGAAGGCATGCTGTCTTCACCTGCCGATACCCGTTCACTGATTTCCCTCTCCCGTGTTTCCCCCCGCTTGACCCTGTTGCATGAGTTGTCATTCATTCTCGCCACTTTTGTATCCTTACTGTTTGAATTTGTTTAAAAACTGATTTTAAGCCCGGTTGCCTTGCGTATAATCCGGCCATGGCATTCCAGACTAAAGGGTGAGACGGATGATTCCCCAGCATGACTTTTTGGCCCTGACGCGCCGCCATGAGTGGCAGCTCGAGCCTTTCGCCTTCAATCTGACCGACGGTACCCGGGTGAGCGTGTGGGATACCGGCGTGATCTGCCTGGAACCCGCTTCCGAGGCGGGGCAACCCGGGCACAAGGACATCGTCCTCTCCTGCGGTATTCACGGCAACGAGACCGCCCCCATCGAGATCTGCAACCAGTTGCTGACCCGGTTGCTCGCAGAGGAGCTCAAGGTTCGTCACCGGGTGCTCTTCCTCTTTGGCAACCCCGCCGCCATGAACCAGGGGGTGAGGGAGGTGGAAGAGAACATGAATCGCCTCTTCTCGGGCGCCCACAGCAAGGGGGAGGGGCTGTGCAACCGGGAGCGCATCCGCGCCATGCGTCTGGAGCAGTATGTGAGCCGCTTCTTTGCCGACTCGGGCAGGCCCCGTTACCACTACGATCTGCATACCGCCATTCGCGGCTCGCGCCACGAGAAGTTTGCCGTCTATCCCTTCCCCCACGAACGCCCCCACTGCAAGGAGCAGGTACGTTTCCTCGGTGCCTGCGGCGTGCGCACCATACTGCTCTCGAGCGGCCCGACTACCACCTTCAGCTATTACAGCTCGCACCAGCACGGCGCCCATGCCTTTACGGTGGAGCTGGGCAAGGTGCGGCCCTTCGGTGAAAACGACATGACCCGCTTCATCGAGGTGCGCCAGACATTGCAGGAGCTGGTGACCCGGGATGAGGTGGCCCTCGAGCCATGGCGAGCCGATGACTTCACCCTTTTTGCCATAGATCGGGTGATCAACAAGCAGTCGGAGCAGTTCCGCTTCCTGTTTGCCAGCGATGTGGACAATTTCACCGAATTTCCCCAGGGTTTTGTGCTGGCAGAAGATGGGGATCGGCAATACAGAGTAGAGAAACCGCGGGAGGCGGTGGTCTTCCCCAACGCCAACGTGGCCATCGGGCAGCGCACCATGCTGCTGGTGGTACCCACCCGTTTGTGGGAGTGAATTGACGCCTTTTTGTCATGCTGATCCTGCGCCACGGGCGGTGGCAAGCAGCATGGCGGTGATGGGTATGATCCCGAACTCGATATGACAGGGAGCCTGAACAGGCTCCCTTCTTTGTTTATGCTCGCCGAAAATTCCGATTACCTTCGAAAATAAAAGAAGTTTCTACTGGTCTTACCTGGATGAATCTCGTTGCCCTTTGATTAACATGTTGTTTACATTTTAAATGTCACCTCATGGTGGTGACGCTGACAACGGCAAGGAGCCAGTTATGACCCATGTCGACATCCCCTTCCTTCGTTACCTCGATGAGGAGGGGCGCCCGGTCGCGACACTGCCGACCTGGCTGGACAAGGCGATGCTGCACACCTTCTACCGCAACATGGTGATGGTGCGCAGTTACGACAAGAAAGCGATAGCACTGCAGCGAACCGGCAAACTCGGCACCTTTCCCTCCCATCTCGGGGCGGAAGCGGTGGGGATCGGGGTCGGGCTCGCGATGCAGCCAGAGGATGTCTATGTGCCCTACTACCGGGACATGCCCACTCTCTACGTGAGGGGCGTGCCCATGGAGCAGAACCTGCAGTATTGGGGCGGCGATGAACGGGGCAGCGTCTTCTACAAGGCCGATGGCGAGTTGTCGGAAGACTTGCCCATCTGCGTTCCCATCGCCACCCAGATCACCCATGCTGCCGGCATCGCGGCCGCCTTCAAGCTGCGCAACCAGCCCAGGGTCGCCGTGGTGACCATCGGCGATGGCGGCACCTCCAAGGGAGACTTCCTCGAGGGGCTCAACTGTGCCGGTGTCTGGCATCTCCCCATGGTGATGATCATCAACAACAACCAGTGGGCCATCTCGGTGCCGCGCAAGTTGCAGTCGAGCGCGCCCACCCTGGCCCAGAAGGGCATAGGAGCCGGGGTGCGCAGCCTTCAGGTGGACGGCAATGACGTGGTGGCGGTCTATGAGGCGACCCGCGCCGCCGTCGAGCGGGCTCGCAGCGGCAAGGGGCCGACGCTCATCGAAGCCGTCAGCTACCGGCTCGGGGATCACACCACCGCCGATGATGCGACTCGCTATCGTGACGGCGCCGAGGTGGAAGCGGCCTGGGCCAGGGAACCGGTCAAGCGGCTGCGCCAGTTCATGTTTGAACGGGGCTGGTGGGACGAGCAGCAGGAACAGGCGCTGCTGGCAGAGGCGGGCCGGGAAGTGGAACGCGCCGTTGCCGCCTATGAGGCCATCACGCCCCAGGCGCCGGAGACCCTGCTCGATTACCAGTTTGCCGAGCTGCCGAAGGCCTATCTTGCCCAGCGCCAGCGCATCATCGCCAAGGGCATGCAGCAGAGCGGGGAGGGACTATGAGCGATATCACGCTGCTCGAAGCGATCAATCTGGCGTTGCACCACGAGATGGCACGCGATCCTGATGTGGTGGTACTGGGGGAGGATGTGGGGGTCAACGGCGGTGTGTTTCGCGCCACCGTGGGGCTTCGCGATAAATTCGGGTTCAAGCGGGTCATCGATACGCCGCTGGCCGAAGGGCTCATCGCCGGGGTGGCGGTGGGCATGGCGACCCAGGGGCTCAAACCCGTGGCCGAATTCCAGTTCCAGGGCTTCATCTTCCCGGGCATGGAGCAGATCATCTGCCAGGCGGCACGGATGCGAAACCGGACCCGTGGCCGCATCACCTGTCCCATCGTTTACCGCTCCCCCTACGGCGCCGGCATCCATTCACCCGAGCACCACAGCGAGAGCGTCGAGGCCCTGTTTGCCCATATCCCCGGGCTGCGGGTCGTGATCCCTTCGAGCCCGAAGCGGGCTTACGGCCTGCTGCTGTCGGCCATTCGGGACCCGGATCCCGTGATGTTCTTCGAGCCGGATCGCATCTATCGCTCCATGAAGTCGGATGTGGTGGATGACGGCATCGGCCTGCCGCTGGATGTCTGCTTCACCCTGCGTCCCGGCCGGGACATCACTGTGGTGGCCTGGGGAGCCTGCATCCAGGAAGTCATGCGCGCGGCGCACCTGCTGGCGGAGCAGGACATCCAGTGCGAGGTGCTGGATCTTGCCACCATCAAACCCCTGGACATGGAGAGCATCCTGACCTCGGTACGCAAGACCGGGAGGCTGCTGGTGGTACACGAAGCCTGTGGCAGTTTCGGGGTGGGTGCCGAAATCGTGTCCCAGGTGACCGAAGAGGCGATGACTGCCCTCAAGGCGCCGCCAAGACGCCTCACCGGCGTGGATGCCGCCGTCCCCTACTATCGCAACGAGGAGTATTACCTCATCACCGAGCAGGAGATCGCGCAGGCGGCTCGGCAACTGATGGAGAACCAGTGGCTATGACGCACGACAGGTACGGATGCGCAAGTGCCTGGGCCACAGGGCTCCATGGTGTCTGTCAATGTTTGGTGATGTCCCAGCAGAGGGAGAGCAGGTCATGAAATTTTTCAAATTGCCGGATCTGGGCGAAGGACTGGCCGAGGCCGAGATCGTCGAGTGGAAGGTGAGCGCCGGTGATACGGTGCAGGTAGATCAGGTACTGCTGTCGGTGGAGACAGCCAAGGCGCTGGTGGATGTGCCCTCACCGGTGGCCGGGGTCATCGCCAGATTGTGCGGGCAGGAGGGGGACATCCTCCACATCGGGGCACCGCTGGTGGAGTTTGAAGGGGGCGAGGATGACGGCACCGTCGTTGGCAAGGTCAGCGCCCATCAGCAGCATATCGAGGATCATTTCGTGGTGGGGGCCATGGCGCCCGGCGGCACGCTGGTGCAAGCCATGCCAGCGGTACGTCTGCTGGCGCAAAAACTGGGACTGGACATCGACAAGGTCAAGGGAACCGGCAGCGCTGGCATGGTGACCGAGCAGGATGTGCAACAGGCGTTCGAGGCCCAGCAGGAGAGCGGCAACGAATTCCTGAAAGGCTCGCGCCGGGCCATGGCCAAGGCGATGGAGCTCTCGCACCGGACTGTGGTGCCGGTGAGCATCACCGACGAAGTGGACTTGCGCCACTGGCGCCCGGATGAAGATGTGACGGTGCGCCTCATCAAGGCGATCGGCGTGGCGTGTCGGGCCGAACCCTCCATGAATGCGTGGTTTGACGGAGAGACCCTGTCGCGGCGCCTGTTCAGGGAGGTCAATGTGGCCATCGCGGTCGACTCCAAGCATGGGCTCTATGTGCCCGTGATGGAGAACGTGGCAGAGCGGGACCCGGCTGACATACGGCAGGGGCTGGATCGGATGATCGCCGATGTGAAGGCCCGTGCCGTGCCGCGGGAAATGCTGCAGGGGGCAACCATCACCCTCACCAACTTTGGCGCCATCGCTGGCCGTTACGCCAGCCCCATCGTCACACCACCCCAGGTGGCCATCATAGGAGCGGGCAAGTTGTTCGAGAAGGTGGTGTTCATCCACGGCGAGGCGCGCCCGGTGCGTGCACTTCCCCTGTCGATGACGTTTGACCACAGAGCCTGCACCGGTGGAGAGGCGGCTCGCTTCCTCAAAGCCCTGGTTCAGGCACTGGAGTCGGCACAGGTCTAAACCGCTGTACCCCGCCGCTGGCGGGGTACAAATTTGTTTGCGTAATCGACAAAGGCACGTATAATCTCAACCAGCTTGAAAGGGCGATAGTTATGTCAATGAATATGATGTTTTACATCTTTTCCTGTTGTTCATAAGTAATCCCGTTTTTTGAGCTTTATCCGCTGAAAAGCATAAGTAATTATTTTGAATACAGGTTTAAAGATATGTCTAACATGATCACCGGTACCGTTAAGTTTTTCAACGAAACCAAAGGTTTTGGCTTCATCCAGCAAGAAAACGGCCCGGACGTTTTCGTTCACTTCAGCGCTATCCAAGGTAACGGCTTCCGTACCCTGGCTGAAGGTCAGCGCGTACAGTTCTCTGTGACCCAAGGTCAAAAAGGCCCGCAGGCTGAGAACGTAACTGCTCTGTAATTCTTGCAGAATTTAAGAAAGCCGTGGTACCTCTGGTGCCACGGCTTTTTGTTTTCATGGCTTCATCAATACGCGTCATGGCCCTGCTCTCCTCCCTTTTGCTGACCGTGGCGTTGACCGGTCAGGCCAGCCCGCCAGCGCCGGATCCTGCGGTGAATGATGCCGTGTCCGTGTGCCAACAGTTTGTACATGTTCGCCTGGGAAACGCGGTGAAACCCGATGAGATCAGGGTACAGCCGGTGCCAAAACGGGCGGGAGAGTGGCTGGTCGATGGCAAGATAAAAGGACCCGAAGGTCCTTTGCTGTTTGCTTGTCTGCTGCGACAAGGAGAGCGCTGGGAGTTGCTCAACTTCTCGCTCTGGGCACCACAACCGCTCAATTCGGCTTGAGTGCAACCAGCAGGTGTTGGAGATGCTCCAGCATGGTCATGCCGAAAGGGGTCAGATAGCCGCCATCTGCTGCGGTGATCAGGCCCTGGCTGTGCAGGCGCGCTGCCGCCTGGCAAAGCGCTTCCGACATGTCGCTGCGCAGCTTGATCCCCAGGCTCATGTTGGCCGGATCAAAACACGCCAGTATTTTCAGCTCATTCACAAAATCGTCAGAAACCTGGTTGATCCCACTCATGGATGCACTCCTTACGCTAAAGATGTATGCAACCTAGCATCCCCGGTGCCTCTTTAGTGGGCGCTGGCTCAAACAATTGGCCTTTATCGGGGCCGCTCTGGTTCAAACGCTGCTTTTTTGGACGCTATCTATCACCGGCCCGGCTGGACGCAAACGCCCCCAGCAAGGCAAACATGCTAGAATGGCACCCTCGTTCACCCTCATGACCAGGCGTGATGCCAGGTCATCTTGTTCAAGGCGCGTCTCATGATCACTGTTACTCTGGTCTCTCTGCTGCACTCTCTGGGTCCCCGTTTTCCTGTTTATGCTCCCTCCTTGCTGCTCCCTCTCCTGGCGCAACATCAAGGAGATCTCTGGCTGCCGGCCATTCGTGGGGAAGACGTGACAACCCTGCGCCAGCATGGCAAGGATGCCCAGAGTCTGGCTACCTTGTCGGCAGGCTGGTGTGAATTCGCGGCCCAGAGCAAAGAGACGCCGGAGCTCGATGCGCTGGCAAGCTACGATGAGGAGATGCTGGACAACCTGCAGATGTACTGGCGCCACCCGAGCAAGATAAACAGCCCGATCACCGATAACCTGTTCGAGCTGCGCCGCGAGGTGGTGGACGAGGCCCATGGCGGCAAGCTGGTTGCTGCCTGGAGTACCGCCCAGCAAGCACGGCTTGAGCAGATCATGGTGGGGGTCGCTGCGGGGCGGGATCAGCTCTGCTTTGTGGAAGTGGAGTCCGCCTATTGGCTGAGGGAGCGACTGGGTGAGACCGCGGGACTCCGGCTGTTGACCCCCGAGCTGGGGTGAGGCGATGGAAAGACGGATGACCCATTACTCCTGCTGGACAAGGGGTCGGCAAGATGTGAACATGTCGCCCTTTAATGAACGAGAGACTTGACCGATGAGCTATGAACTTAGCGACACCGAGCGCAATGCCGCGCTGCAACTGAACGCCGATTACCGCTTTGATCACTTCATCAGCAAGCTGGTCGAGCACGAAGAGCTGTTTGTCCTGACCGACGAACACGGCGTCATGATGCTGACGACCGAAGAGGAAGACTGCATCCCGGTATGGCCGCATCCCGACTACGCCAAGGCCTGGGCCGAAGGGGAGTGGGCCGAGTGCAAGCCGCAATCCATCACCCTCAAGGTGTGGCTGGATCGCTGGGTGGACGGCATGGAGCAGGATGATCTCTGCGTGGCCGTGTTCCCGACGCCGGATCAGGAAGGCATTGTGCTGGACCCGGCCGACGTCGCCGACGCCATTGCGCAAAAGCAGGCCAAACGCGGCTGAATGCCCTCTGCCTGGTGCCATCCCGGTTGTAACAAAGACCCCGCCAATGTGCGGGGTCTTTTGTTTTGGGGCTGACGGTGCCAGCTGCCCTATTTCTGTTGGTAGGTGGTATCCGTGATGGTCACTGGCGGGAAGGTCTGCCCCCCTTTGATGGCGGCCCGGGTCTGCGCCTTTGCCGCTTCGTCAATCCAGAGCAGGCCGCCGAAGCTGTAACCCGAGTTGGAGCCGTCGAGGGGCCAGTAGAGCAAGTCGCTCTGAGGGGTTGCCGGCACCTTGGGCAGGCGTATCCAGCGCCAGGCGCCGGCCCGGGTATAGGGCACCTGATAGGCGGGGACGAAGCTGGCGAGCTCATAGAGTCGCTGCTGGATCTGGCGGGAGAGGTCGGCCTTCTTGCCGAAATCGAACGCCTTGTCGTATTGCTCCACCAGGGCCGAGATCCTGTCGTCATCGATGTTCATGATGTTGTTGGTCTGGGGCTTGTTGGCATTGACCCTGTGGAAGTGTTCCCAATAGGCGGGATAACGACCACCGCTCCAGGCCATCCAGGCACTCTGGTGTTTTTTCTCCAGCATGGATTTGAAGCCGGCAGACGCATCCATCAGATTGAGCTCGAGGTTGAGCCCCGCCTTTTTCGCCTCTTCCCGCAGCAGGGTGAGACGCTGGGCATGTTCCGCCGTGGTGTAGGTGATGCTGAGGGAGAGGGGCTGGCCCTTGTCGTTTCGCAAGATGCCATCCGGTCCGGTCTTGGTAAAGCCCGCCTTGGCAAAGAATTCGCGAGCAAGGGCGGGATCGAAGGGGCGCGCCTTGAGGTCGGTATTGGTGAAATCTCCCTGGCCCGAGCCATAGGTGTTGAGACGCTGGTAGTCCCCCCGCAGCAGGGTCGCGATCATCTTGTCCAGGGCGAGGGCGTGCTGGATGCCGAGTCTGACGTCGAGATTGCTCAGCAAGGGATCGGCGGTGTTGAGATAGAGCCCCATGGGGGGCTGAGGCGTCTGGTTGTAGAACCAGAGCCGCTCGATATAGCCCTTCTCGAATTCGGCGGTTTTGCTCTTGTCATGCCACCAGTTGGGCATCACGAGTGGGAAGGTGTCGAGCTCACCGCGCAGGAAGTGCTGCCAGGCGATGTTCTGATCCCTGAGCACCTTGATCTCGATGCGATCCGGATTGAAGCGGTGCTGGAAGTAGCGCTCGTCGTTCCCCCACCAATCCTTGACCCGGTCGAAGGTAACCGACTTGCCCTTCCTGAGCTCGCCAATCTGGTAGGGGCCGGTGACCGGCAGCACCTTCCAGTTGTACTCCTTGACCCAGTTGGCGGTCAGCTTGATGGCGTGGCTGGGCTCCGGGGTGAAGGGGAGAGCTTCGAGCAGATCTTCCCGGCTCTTCTCGGTGCCGCTGGTGATGGCGAGGGTGTGATCGTCAAACTTGGTCACTTCGCTTATCTGGGTGCTGTAGTAGTTGTTGTACCAGGGGTCGTTGATCTCCTTGCTGCGCATCATCTTGAGGGTGAAGACCCAGTCATCCGCAGTGACGGGCTGGCCGTCCGACCAGCGGGCCTTGGGGTTGATGCGAAAATAGAGCGTCTTGTTATCCGTGCCGAAAGCCCACTGGTTGGCCAGCATGGGGATGGGATTACGCGTCACGGGATGGGTGCTCAGGAGCGGCAGGTTGGTCTCGCGCACGTAGGCTGCAAAACCGCCGTTGGAATCCGGCCCGTATTTGCGCAAGGTGAGCGGAAAGCTCGACATGAAATCCCGGAAGGTGCCGCCTCGCTTGGCCTCGGGGTCTGCATAGACGGGGTCGGTGTCGTTGCTCTCCCATTTGAGATCTGCCGGCAGGGTGGCACTCCAGCCGAACGGGCTCCAGCAGAAGGGGAGCAGCATGGCCGTGACCCGCATGATGCCTGGTAAAGAGGGGATGATCGAAAGTGACGGATGACGCATGTCCTTGCTCTCCTGATGATGGCGTCCTGCCGAAATAACGGGGTGGGCCCAAGAGGGCCTGACCCATGATGGGAAGTTTCCCGGGCGAGGTCAATCCTCGGTTTGGGTCTTCAAGAAGCGCATCTTGCCCCCCAGCAGATGCACCACGAAGCCGAGCAGTACCAGACCCGAGCCCAGCCATTGCAGGGGAGTGGGGTGTTCATCGAGCAGCAGGGCGGCGGCCACCATGCCGACACAGGGCACCAGCAGGGAGAGGGGGGCAACCTGGGCCACCGGATAGCGCATCAGCAGCCTCCCCCACAGGCCATAACCGAGCCAGGTGGCGATAAACGAGAGATAGAGCACGCACAAGACGCCCTGCCAACGGATGTTGAGCAGGCTGCTTGCGATGAGTTCGGGCCCCTCGAACAGCCAGGAGAGCGCGAAGAAGGGCAGGATGGGCACCAGCCCGCCCCAGGCGACCAGGCTCGGCAGAGAGGTGCGATAGCGCAGACCTATCTGGCGATTGATGACGTTGCCGAGGCCCCAGCAGGCGGCTGCGCACAGCGTCAGCACAAATCCGATGAGGGTGAGGTTGCCCTCCCCATGGGTGGCAATGAGATAAAGACCTGCTCCCGCCAGCGGCAGTGCTACCCAGTGGTGGGGCTGCCAGCGCTCTCCCAGCCAGATCATGGCGAACAGCAGGGTGAAGACCACCTGGGATTGCAGCACCAGGGAGGCCATGCCGGCGGGCATGCCGAATTTCATGGCACAGAACAGGAAGGCAAACTGGCCCAGGCTGATGGCACCGCCATAGGCCAGCAGCCAGCGCCAGGGCATGGCAGGCCTGGGAACCAGCAGAATGGCGGGGAAGACGACTCCGACGAAACGCAGTGCTCCCAGCAGCAGTGGGGGGATGCCTTCCAGCCCCCACTTGATGGCAACGAAGTTGAGTCCCCAGCAGAGAATGACCAGGGCGGCCAGACACTTGTCCTTGGTTTGCATGCAGCATCCTTGTTTGAGCGGCGCCGGCACGGCAGGGCGCCGAAGGGGTCGAGCATACCTGCTACAGGGTGGGCACCGTCAAGGGCGCAGGTGTCTGCCGGGCGAGTGCGGGCGGGCTAAGCTAAAAGTGAGAGCCCGGATTGACGGGCTGGCGTCGATGGCTGACCGGAGGTATTCCATGAGCGACCATACCCTGCTGCCCCATGGTGAAGACTTGCGCCGCGCGGTGCGCTGGCTCAGCGAACACCATCAACACGACATCCGGGCCATCGAAGAGGCCTGCCTGCGCTTCGATCTCTCCCCGCTGGATGAGGAGTTCCTGATTCGCCATTGCCGCGAGCAGCCGCCAACAAGCCGGACAGGTTAGACGAAGTTGGCCAGGTTGATGCCAAACTCCTTGGGGTCCACCGTGCTCTCTATGGTCTCCTGAACCCCGTTTTTGGCGAGATCCAGCCACTGCACCTCGAGATAATGGCGATGGCCTGCGTGATAGATCACCTTGACCACGGGCTTGAGCGGTTGCTGTTCGTTGCGCTGCATCACGATGGCCAGGCGCTGGTTGGAGAGCTGCACCAGGGTACCCACCGGATAGACCCCCATGCACTTGATGAACCTGGTTACCAGGTCGGCATCAAAATGCAGATCAACCCCCTTGAGCAGAATGCGAAACGCCTGGGTTGGCTGCATGCCCTGTTTGTAGACCCTGTCTGCCGTCACCGCATCGTAAACATCGACGATGCCGCTCATGCGGGTGTAGAGGGAGAGCTGATCCCCCTTGAGGCGCCGCGGGTAGCCGGTGCCATCGATCCGCTCGTGATGGTTGGCGGCCACCTCCAGCATGATGGGGGTGATGCCGGCGGTGGCGGCCAGGATGTCGTGGCTGTGGACCACGTGCTCGCGCATCACCTCCAGCTCCTCATCGGTGAGCTTGCCCGGTTTGTTGAGCACCTCGTCCGGGGTCATGATCTTGCCCACGTCGTGGAGCAGGCCACCCAGGGTCAGCTCCTTGAGCACGCTGCGATCCAGCCCCAGGTAGCGGCCGAAGTTCGCCAGGAGGATGGCGACATTCATGGAGTGCTCCATCAGGTAGGCATCCTTGGCACGGATCCGCGCCAGACAGAGCATGGCATCGCCGTGGGTGAACATGGTATCGACCATCTCTTCGGCCACGGCGGCAAGGGGCGTGATGTCGATGGGCTCACCGGCCTTGAGATGGCGAATGAACTTGCCCTGGAGTTCGCGCGCTTCCTGATAGAGCCGACGGATCTTGAGCTCGCGCCCTTCACCACTGCCGATCTGACGAGAGGAGCCCGCCCCGTTTGTCACCACATCCGCCGGGCTTGCCGTGCCCCCTCCCGGCAGCTTGCTGCGGGCAAGATCCACCCGCACCGTCAGCACGCCACGCCGGATCAGCGCCTCCACCTGCTGAGGGTTGGTCACCATGCCCGTCTGGGCAATTTCCATGGCGCCGGTCTGGCTGGCAATGGCAATGACGTACATGCCAGGTTTCAACTGGCTGACGGGGATGACGGGGTGAGACTTCGTCGGCTTCATGGGTACATCCTGGGCTTATTATTATGTGTGATGTCGGTCTGCTGACGGCAGTCTATCACTGGCACATCATGGCGTCAGGCGCCATCTTGAGTCCCTGTCGCTTAGTACTGGTGTTGTCGGGTCTGACCGATATAATGTCGCCCCCAATCATGATGGATTCCGAGGTTTTTGCATGCGGCTCGACAAATTTCTTTGCGATTGCTCCGATTTGACCCGTTCCCAGGCGGGCAAGCTGATCCGTCAGGGGGAAGTGCTGGTAGACGGCGTGCTGGTCAAGCAGCCCGCCTTTCACATCAATGAGCAACACCAGATCGAGTTTGACGGTGTGACCTTGACCCTGAACCTGCAGAATCGCTACTTCATGCTGCACAAGCCGGAAGGATATGTCTGCTCCAACGAGGACCCGGATCACGCCACCGTGTTCCACCTGCTCGACGAGCCGGCCATGGGCAAACTGCATGTGGTGGGGCGCCTCGATCTCGATACCACCGGGCTGGTGCTGATCACCGATGACGGCCAGTGGTCCCATCGCATCACGTCGCCCCGGCACGAGTGTGCGAAGACCTACCATGTCTGGCTGGCTGATCCCGTGAGTGAAGAGGCTATCTCGCTCTTTGCCGACGGTATCTACCTGCGCAACGAGAACGACAAGACCCGCCCTGCGGAGCTGGAAATCCTGGACGAGCGGGAAGCACGCCTGACCATCCACGAGGGCAAGTATCACCAGGTGAAGCGGATGTTCGCCGCCATCGGCAACAAGGTGGTCGGGCTGCATCGGGAACGCATCGGCGATCTGGCTCTGGACGATGAGCTGGCACCGGGGGAATACCGGGAGCTGACCGAAGAGGAAGTGGCTCTGTTCTAGGGGCGCGATCGCCTCTCTCCCTGTCCGGCACGGGGGAGCATCGGCGGCTCAGTGCCGCCGATGGGCGTGTTGGTCCTTCCTTCTTGCAGGAGAGACGGGGCTCAGTTCCCCATTCCCAGCACCAGGGCCGTGCCCAGGGTGGCCAGCAGGGCTCCGGCCCAGGCGGGGAGCGAGGGACGCATCCCCGAGTGCCACCACAGCAAGGGCAGCAGAATGACCGGTGTGGTGGAAGACAAGATGGCCACCATGCCCACATCTCCCTGACGCAGGGCCACCAGGATCAGGGTCATTCCCAGCGTCATCGCCAGAAATCCGTTGATGCCTATCATGCCGAGCACCTGCCGGTTGATGGGGTTGTGCGGCATGGCGAGCGGCAGGCGAAGTGCCCGCAAGACGCAGTGTGCCAAGAGGGCGCTGCCCATGCGCACGCCGGAAGCGCTCACCGCGTCCACGGTGCCGCTCATCATCACCGGCTTGGCGATGATGGCTCCGAGGCTCTGGCACAGGGCTGCGGTGAGGCCAAGGGCTATGCCGACCACGAGGCGGCCGCGCACCAGCTCCCATTCGTTCTGCGGGTTGTCGCCACGACGACCAAACAGGATGGCGAGCATGACCCCGGCCAGGACCAGCAAGGCGCCTGGCAGGCGCCAACCATCGAGCCGCTCGCCAAAGAGCCAGAGCCCGAGCAGGGCGGAGAAGAGGGCGTGGCAGGAGAAGAGCAGACCGCTGCGCCTGGGGCCGAGTCGGTTCATGCAGGCAAAGAGGGCGGTGTCGCCGACGAAGATGCCGATGAGGCCGGAGAGGGCCAGCAGGGGAAGGGCGCTCTCGGTGAGGGTCTGCCAGCCTCCCGTCACCAGACTTGCGCTGGCCAGCATCAGGCTGACCAGGAACATCCGCCAGCGGCTGTAGGCAAAGGCCCCCAGATGGCGAGCCGGTTTGACGGAGATGAGGGCGGCGATCGCCCATAAACTGGCGGCAGCCAGCGCCAGCCATTCGTAACCCATAAAGACCCCTGAAACGGTAGACGACAACCGGACTTGCAGGCGACACATCGCCCCGGGCCGATTGCCAACGGGGCAGGGGAGTGCGCCTTCTGGCGATTGCGCCCACCCGTGGCGGCCGTGTCGTCATAAAACCTTGAAAAAAATAGCCCGAAAGACTCCCTCTATCGGGCAGGCCCGATACAATACGGGTCGTCTTCGGGGATAACAAGCGCGGCATGATGCATTCGGTTCCAGGCGCGCCGCCGGCCTTCCCCCCATTGCAGTCAAAAGAATTGAACGAGGTTGATGTCATGTTTTACCGTTTCGCCGCCAGGCCAGCCCGCCGCTGGCTCTCTCCCTTGCTGTTCGGGTTGATGGCGGTGCCGCCGCTTCAGGCCACTACCGTGGTGCAGCAGCCCGTGCTGTCGGACAGGCAGACCCTGGTCAAGGGCAATGGCGCCGAACCCGAGTCCCTCGATCCGGCCCTGATCCGCTCCGGTTTCCCGGGGGAGGTGGTGCTGGTGGACCTGTTCGAGGGGCTGGTGAGCGAGGATGGTCAGGGCAAGATAGTGCCCGCCCAGGCCCAGCGCTGGGAGACCAGCGAGGATGGGCTGGTGTGGCGCTTCTTCCTGCGTCCCCAGCTCAAATGGTCCAACGGCGAGCCCCTCACCGCCCGGGATTTCGTCTACGCCTGGCGGCGGCTGCTGAACCCGGCGCAGGCTTCCCCCTCCGCTGGCCTGCTGCTGGCGACCGGCATCAACAATGCCCAGTCCATCTATGCCGGGGCGCTCGACCTCGATGCCCTGGGGGTGGAGGCAGAAAGCGACCAGATCCTGAAAGTGACCCTGGAGCGCCCCGTTCCCTATTTCCTGCAACTGGTCAGCCAGCGCCCCTTCGTGCCGGTCAACGAGCGGGTCATCGCCCAGTTTGGCAAGCAGTGGACCCAGCCAGGCAAGATGGTGAGCAATGGCCCCTACAAGCTGGCGAGCTGGGTGGTGAACGAGCGCATCGAAGCCGAACGCAACCCCCAGTACTGGGATGACGCCCATACCCGGATCCAGCGGGTGACCTACCTGCCGATCGCTTCCCAGCATGGGGAGCGGCTGCGTTACGAAGCGGGGGAGATCCAGCTCACCAACAAGGTGGCGCTGGAGTACTACCAGAAGACCATGCAGGAGGCACCGGAGCGGATCTGGGGTCTGCCGCTGCTTGGCACCTATCTTTACACTTTCAATCTCAATCGCCCCGAGTTGCAGGATGTGCGGGTGCGCCAGGCGCTCTCCATGGCCATCGATCGCCACCTGCTGACCGAGAAGGTGAGCGGCCAGGGGGAGCGCTCAGCCTGGTCACTGCTGCCCGCCATGCCGGGTTATGACGAGCTGGATATCCCCCTCTCCCGGGAAGACCAGCCGACCCGATTGGCCCGGGCCGCCGCGCTGTTGACCCAGGCGGGCTACAACAGCGCACATCCCCTCAGGCTGACGCTGACCTACAACACGTCGGAGAACCACAAGAAGCTGGCCCTGGCGGTGGCGGCCATGTGGAAACCGCTGGGGGTCGAGGTCTCCCTCAACAACATGGAGTGGAATGCCTATCAGGTAGCCAAGGACAGTGGTGATTTCATGCTGGCTCGTTCATTTTTGTTTGGTGATTATGTCGAGCCGTCGTCCATGCTTGGCAGTTTCCGCTGCCAGGATCCCCAGAACGAGAGCGGCTACTGCAACCCCGCCTTCGATGGTCTGCTGCAGCAGGCCTCCGAGACCCTGGATGCCAACGCCCGGTCCGGGATCTATCATCAGGCCGAGCAACTGCTGATGGAGGAGGTGCCCGTCATCCCCGTCTATCACTACAACCAGATGCGACTGGTGGACCCGGCACTGCGCGGCTTGCCGAGCCGCAACCTCAAGGGCGCCATCGCCACCAAGGATCTCTATTTCAGCCAGCCATGAGGAGTGTGGAATGAAGATTGCCATTATCTCGGATCTGCACGGCAGTCTGACTGCCCTCGAGCAGGTGCTGGCGCAACTCGCTCCCTGGCAGCCTGATCACTATCTGCTGCTCGGGGATCTGCTCAATCACGGGCCGCGCAATCCGGTGCCGGAGGGGTATGATCCTGCAACTGTGGCGGCAAGGCTCAACGAGCTGGCCCCCCGCATCATGGCGGTGCGTGGCAATTGCGATTCGGAGGTGGACCAGATGCTGCTCCATTTCCCCATCACGGCGCCCTACAACCAACTGCTGGTGGATGGGCGGCGCTGGTTTGTCAGCCACGGTCATCTCTATGAGCCCGGCAACGTGCCCCTGCCAGCAGGGAGCCTGTTCATCAGCGGTCATACCCATGTGCCTGTGCTGCGCCAGGAGGGAGAAATGATCCTGATGAACCCGGGGTCTATCTGTTTTCCAAGGGGCGAGTGGGTGGCCAGTTATGGGCGCTATGACGAGGGCTGCATGAGCATCCATGCCTGCAAGGATGGAGAAACCCTGATGCAGCTGGTGCTCTGACTAGGGGCTGACAAGGAGAGAAAATCAGAAGGGGGAGAGGAGATCAGGCCTTGATCCCGAAAGAGCGGGTGCCTGAGCGGGTATTGCCTTTGGCGTCATAGGTCAGGGAGCTGCTGTCTCTGAGCTTGCTGAGGAAGCTGGCGAGACGGCGATTGGAGACAATGCTGAGTTCGAGCAGACGTCCATTGAGGTTGTTCTGCTCCTGACAGGCTTCCAGCTTGGCTTGAAGGGCCTGCAATTGGATCGGGAAGGCGCCCAGCTGTTGCTGCAAGTCGGGTAGCTCTGCCAGAGTCTTGTCCAGCATCTCGATGGCCACCAGCAGTTGTTGCTTGCGATCGGCGAGTGCCGGCAAGGCAAGGGCCCGGTGAGCCTTGAGGAGGTCGAACTCCTCTGCCAGCAAGCCTTGCATCTGGGAGAGGTTGTCGTCCTGAGCGCGCAGCAGCGAAGGGAGGTCCATCATCCCAACCGTTTATCCAGATCGGCTTCGAAGCTGAACATCTTTCTGGCCACGGCTTCGCTGTTGACCTTGTACTCCCCACTGGCCACGGCCTTCTTCAGGCTCTCGACGCGGCTCTCGTTACCGGTGGAGGCGGTGTTGAGGGTCTTCTGCATCTGTTGCAATTGCTGCGCCTCACTGGTCAAGGAGACAGAGTCGCTCTTGACGGTCGTCGCACGGCTGCTCTCGCTGGAGGTCGCCGACTTGGTGGCTACACCTTGGCTGTTGCCGCTGTTTTGCAGGCGGTTGTTAGCCAAGTTGTTGATATTGTTGATAGCCATAAGGTTTACCTTCGTCTGCTTTGCTGTTCGCTTACCTGTGTATCGGTGACGGCGGTCAGAACTTTAGAAAAAAATTGCGCAGTGCATTCCTGTGTCAGAATGTCACGACCACGGAGCCCACTGCACTGACCTGGCCTTGCACCGTTCTGCCCGAGCGCGTGTTGACAAGCCGGATCATGTCTCCGAAGCTGCCATCTTGCAAGGCGCGGGCCATGGTTTTGATCTGCATGCTGCTGTTTTCGGCGCTCAGGGTGACCTGGTCCCCCTTGCAGACCACGCATACCTGGGTGAGCCTGATTGGCTGACCCGGTTTGAGCTCACGCTTGCTGCGTACCCCGATGAGGGCGGTCGGGTCGGTAAGGTAGTCGCCACGGATCAGGGTCTGATCCTGGTATGCCAGGGTCAGCATGGGTTCACTCAGAATATCTCCCTTGGCAACCGGGACGGTGACGGTGACATAGGGTTTCTGGATACTGACCCGGACCGGTAGATAGAGATCCCAGGATTTCTCTCCCTCGCACTTGAGGTAGACGGTGGTGTTGCGACGGATCTCCATCCTGGCGGGGAGGGAAATGGTGAGGGCATCTTCGCAGCGCGTGAGGGGGAGGCGCTCGTCAATGGTACCGGCCTTGACGTCGGCCTGTGCATCGAGGGGAATATCGAGCTGGTCGAGCACGAACGCCTGTGCCTGTTCTTGCAGATAGTCGGTGACCTCGGACGCCATGGCGTGAGACAGACTGCAAAACGGCAGTAAGATAAGGAAAAGTCTACTAATCATTTTTGCTTACCGGTCGATAAGTTATTCACGTATACCACCGTAGTTAACTATGCTTGCTCCAGAATTATTCGATTGTTGAAACAACGATGATCTGATGCAAGCCAATGTGCATGCATAATGACATGCACGATCAGTGCCAAGCATTTTTAGGGAGTGTTTATGGCGAGTATTCTGGACTCGGTCAACCAGCGAACCCAGCTAGTGGGACAAAACAGGCTGGAGCTGCTGTTGTTTCGTCTCAATGGACGTCAAAGATTTGGCATCAACGTATTCAAGGTACGCGAGGTGCTGCAGTGTCCCCCTCTGACCGTCATGCCCAAGCTCAACTCCTGCATTCGCGGCGTGGCACATATCCGTGGCCAGACCATCTCGGTGATCGATCTCAGCATGGCGATGGGCAAGCGCCCCATCCAGGACCTCTCCAAGTGCTTCATCATCATCTCCGAGTACAACCGCTCCATTCAGGGGTTCCTGGTCCACTCGGTCGAACGCATCATCAACATGAACTGGGAGTCCATCCTGCCGCCACCCAAAGGGGCAGGTCGCATCAACTACATGACGGCGGTGACCGAGGTAGATGGTGAGCTGGTGGAGATCCTGGATGTGGAGCGCATTCTCAACGAGATCTCGCCGGTCTCCACCGAGGTGTCCACCGAACTGGTGGAAGCAAGCGTGGAGCGCAATCCTCACGGGCGTCCCGTGCTGGTTGCGGACGACTCTTCGGTGGCGCGCAAGCAAGTTCAACGGGCACTGGAGGCAATCGGGGTGCAGTGCGTGCTGGCCAAGGATGGACGGGAAGCGCTCAACATGTTGCTGGAGATGTCCAAGAACGGTCCCATCAAGGATCAGATAGCCCTGGTCATTTCGGACATCGAGATGCCGGAGATGGACGGTTATACCTTCACCGCCGAGATCCGCAACAATCCCAACCTCAAGGATTTGCATGTTATCCTGCACACTTCCCTCAGTGGGGTGTTCAATCAGGCCATGGTGCAGAAAGTCGGAGCGAACAATTTCATTGCCAAATTCCAGCCGGATGAATTGGCCAAGGCCGTACAAGGCGCTCTCTAATCAAGAAGAACAACTGCATGAAGACACTTTCGGACGACTTATACAGGCAATTCAGCAATTTTCTGGCGCAACAGAGCGGCATAGTGCTGGGTGACAACAAACAGTATCTGGTCAAGAGCCGCCTGTCGCCCTTGATGACTCAGTTTGGTATCGAGAGTCTGTCTGATCTGGTCACCCGGGCGATGAGCGTGCGCGAGCGGGAGCTCAAGATGGCGGTGGTCGATGCCATGACCACCAACGAGACCCTGTGGTTTCGCGATACCTATCCGTTCCAGCTGCTGAGCGACAAGATTTTCCCGGAGCTTGGCAAGAGCGGTCGTCCCATCAAGATATGGTCTGCCGCCTCTTCATCCGGGCAGGAACCCTACTCCATCGCCATGACGGCGCTGGAGCAGCAAGTCAAGCGGCCGGGTACCTTGCCGGGCGGGGTGCAGATAGTGGGGACCGATATCTCCAGCACCATGCTCAACCAGTGCAAGGAGGGGGTCTACGACAGCCTGGCGCTGGCCCGCGGGCTCTCCCCCGAGCGCAAGCGACTCTTTTTCGAACCCTGTGGCGACAACAAGATGCGGGTGGTGGAGCGTGTCAGAAAATTGACCAGCTTCCGTCCCCTCAACCTGCTGGAGAGCTACAGCCTGCTCGGCAAGTTTGACATCATCTTCTGCCGCAACGTGCTCATCTACTTTGCGCCCGAAGTGAAATCCAAGATCCTCAACCAGTTCGCCAGCAGCCTCAATCCTGGCGGCTACCTGATGCTGGGGGCCTCCGAGTCTCTGGCCGGCCTCACCGACAAGTTCGAGATGATCCGCTGCAACCCCGGCATCGTCTACAAGGTCAAATAACCCCGCTCAATACCCTCTTGGCACACCTCTTGCTAAATATTCATGAAGCAGGAGGTGTGCTATGGCAATTTCATTCGACAAGGCATTCGGTGTTCATCAGTACACGCTGAGCGTGCGCGCCAAGCGTGCCGAGGTGTTGTCCAGCAACATCGCCAATGCGGACACGCCGGGCTTCAAGGCTCGTGACATCGACTTCTCACAGGCGTTGCAGGATGCCCAGGGCCAGCAAGGGTTCGGGCTCAGCACCACCAGCGAGAAGCACTTCGCCTTGCAGATGGATACCCCGGGCACGACCCAGTACCGCAATCCCCTGCAACCGGATACCGGTGACGGCAACACGGTGGACGTGCAGCAGGAGCGCAGCGAGTTCCTGCGCAACAGCCTCGAATACCAGGCCTCCCTTGAATTCATGAACAGCAAGATAAGCGGCCTGCTCAAGGCACTGAAAGGAGAGCAAGGATGAGTTTGTTCAAGGTCTTTGACATTGCAGGCTCTGCCATGAGCGCGCAGTCCGTTCGCCTCAACACGGTGGCGAGCAACATGGCCAACGCTGACAGTGTCAGCTCCAGCGTGGAAAAAACTTACCACGCCAGGCGGCCAGTCTTTGCCGCCCAGCTGGATCAGGCCATGTCCGACAAGCAGGCCTCGGTCGGGGTGGATGTGAAGGGCATCGTCGAGAGTGATGCGCCCCTGCTCAAGGAGTACAACCCGAATCACCCCATGGCGGACAAGGATGGCTTCATCTTCAAGCCCAACGTCAACATGGTGGAAGAGATGGCGGACATGATAGCGGCGTCGCGCAGCTATCAGACCAACGTCCAGGTGGCCGATGCGGCCAAGAAAATGTTGCAGCAGACCCTGGGTCTGGGCAAGTCCTGACAGAGGTGAACCCGGATGAGAGTGACCCGTGATCGCCTGCCTGGCGGCAACAATCGGCCCAGTGGGCACGCCCTAGAGGGGGGAGCATAAGTGGCAGATACCTATGACAGCCTGCTGGGCGTCAACCGGACGACGTCGGCCCAGACCAGTACGGTCAACACCAGTACCCAGAAAAAGGAGCTGGATCAGGAGTCCTTCCTGAAGCTGCTGACCATGCAGCTCTCCTATCAGGATCCGTTCAAACCGGTGGACAACGCCCAGATGCTTTCCCAGATGACCTCGATGTCGACGTCTCAGGGGATCAGCAGCCTCTCCACCCAGATGGAGAGCCTCAACAGCCTGATGACTTCCAGCCAGGCGCTGCAGGCCTCCGCGCTGGTGGGACAGAACGTGCTGATCCCGTCCAACACGGGTTACGTGGAGAAGGGAGGCACCCTCACGGGGGTCATCGCCACCGGCGATGGCGGCAGCAACATCAAGGTGACGGTGAAGGACGAGAGCGGCCAGGTCATCCGAGAGTTCGCCATCGAAGGGAGCCACAAGGGGAACGTGGCCTTTGAATGGGATGGCAAGGACAAGTCCGGCAACCAGGCCAAGAGCGGCAAATATTCGATAGAGGCGCATGCCACCGTCGACGGCAAGTCGGAGAGCGTCCCCGCCCTGACTTACGCCAAGGTGGAGAGCGTCACCCTGGGAACGAGCACCAACCCCAGCACCCTCAAACTCAAGGGACTGGGCGGCATCTACCTGACCGATGTATTGGAAATTGGCGCGACGACCGGCAAGACCACCACCCAGTCGGCTTCGTCCTCTAACGCAGTGATCTAAGGAGAAAGACATGTCATTCAACAATGCCCTCAGCGGCATCAATGCGGCTCAAAAAGACCTGAACGTCACCGCGAACAACATTGCCAACGTCAATACCACCGGCTTCAAGGAGTCCCGTGCCGAGTTTGCCGACGTCTACGCCAACTCCATCTTCGTCAACGCCAAGACCCAGGTTGGCAACGGGGTGGCGACTGGCGCTGTGGCCCAGCAGTTCCACCAGGGCGCGCTGCAATTCACCAACAACGCGCTGGATCTCGCCATCCAGGGCAACGGCTTCTTCGTGACCTCGGACGGCCTGACCAACCTGGATCGCACCTACACCCGTGCGGGCGCCTTCAAGCTCAATGAAAGCAGCTACATGGTCAGCAACTCCGGCGGTTATCTGCAGGGGTACGAGATCAACTCTGACGGCACCCCCAAGGCGGTGAGCATCAACGCCACCAAGCCCATCCAGATCCCGGACAAGGCCGGTGAGCCGGTGCAGACCACGACGGTCGAAGCTGGTTTCAACCTGCCTTCCAGCACGAAAACGTTGATGGATGTCAATGCCTCCAAATTCGATCCCACGGACTCGACCACCTACTCCTCCTCCACTTCCGTGGTGGTCTATGACTCCCTGGGCGAGCCACACACCATCACCCAGTACTTCACCAAGGAAGCGGATCCGGCCGATCCTACCCAAGCGGCGGTGCCGACTGCCTGGCGCATGTACCTCTATGAAGGGGACAAGCCCATCGACATCGTAGGCGGTACGGCCACCACCATGGCGACCGGTCTGAGCCAGGCCCCCCTGAGCGCCCGGGTGACCTTCGATGCCTCCGGCAAGATGGTCACACCCACCACCCCGGCGGTCATCAAGACGGAACCCCTGGGGGCGACAGGGGCTGGTATCATCACCAATGGCGCCGATGGCACCCAGGAGATTGAGTTCAAGCTTGGTACCGTGACCCAGTACGCCTCCCCCTTTGAAGTGAGCAAGCTGACCCAGGACGGCTCCACCGTCGGCCGCCTGACCAAGGTGGAGATCGGGGCGGATGGCATAGTCTCCGCCACTTACAGCAACGCCACCACCGTCAAGGTGGCCATGGTGGCCATGGCGAAGTTTGCCAATGCCCAGGGTCTCACCCAGGTCGGCGACACCTCCTGGCGCCAGTCCCTGCTCTCTGGCGATGCCTTGCCCGGCACCCCGAACTCCGGCACGTTCGGCTCCATCAAGTCGTCGGCACTGGAGCAGTCCAACGTGGATCTCACCACCGAGCTGGTCGACCTCATCACTGCCCAGCGCAACTTCCAGGCCAACTCCCGTTCCCTGGAAGTGAACAGCTCCCTGCAGCAGAACATACTGCAGATCCGCTAAGACGGCGGGTAGTTGGCAGGGGCGCTTCGGCGCCCCTTGTCATTTCCGTCCCGCCTCATTTCCTCCTTTCATTCCGTCTTCGTCATCTCTCTTGGCATTCAACTTGCAGTTGAGCTGTGAGAGTCATCTGTTTGACGGAGGATCCCATGGATCACCTGCTTTACATCGCCATGTCCGGGGCCAAGGAGAACATGAACAGCCTGGCTGTTCGTGGCAACAACCTTGCCAACGCCAACACCATTGGCTTCAAGTCTGACTTCGAGCAGGCGCGCAGCATGCAGGCGTTTGGCGAAGGGCTGCCCACGCGGGTGTTCGCCATGACCGAGCGGCCGGGCCAGAACCTGCAGCACGGCATGCTGATGACCACGGGTCGGGATCTTGACGTTGCCGTCGATGGGCCGGGCTGGATTGCGGTGCAGGATCCCAACGGCGCGGAAGCCTATACCCGCATGGGCAACCTGCAGCTCAATGCCACCGGTAATCTGCAAACTTCTACCGGTCTGAATGTGGTGGATGATGCCGGTCAGCCCATCGTGCTGCCCCTGCCCATGGAGAAAATTGAGATCAATCGTGACGGTACCATCAGCGGCCGTCCCGAGGGGGCAGCCGCCAACCTGCCGGAAGATTTCCAGCGTATCAAGCTGGTCAACCCGGCGGCAGATGCGGTGGAGAAAGGCCAGGACGGCCTGTTTCGCCGCAAGGATGGCCAGAATGAGGCCGCGTCTGCGGATGTGGGCCTGATCGCCGGCTCCCTTGAGGGGAGCAACGTCAACGTGGTCGACGAGATGACCAACCTTATTCGCTTGCAACGTCAGTTTGAAACTCAGGTCAAGATCATGAAGACCGCCGAGGAGAACGACGAGGCACAAACCCAGCTGCTGCGTATCAGCTAATCAAGGAGCACCCCATGAATCCTGCACTCTGGATCAGCAAGACCGGCCTCGATGCCCAGCAGACCAACATCTCGGTCACCTCGAACAACCTGGCGAACGCCAGCACAGTGGGCTACAAGAAGGCGCGGGCCATCTTCGAGGATCTGCTTTATCAGAACATCAACCAGCCTGGCGGTCGCTCCTCGGCGGATACCGAGCTCCCTTCCGGCCTGATGCTGGGGGCGGGGGCCAAGGTGGTCGCCACCCAGAAAAACCACAGTCAGGGCAACGTCCAGACCACGGACAACTCCCTTGACCTGATGATCAGCGGCCGCGGCTACTTCGAAATCCAGCTGCCCGATGGCAGCGCCGCCTATACCCGCAACGGCCAGTTCACCCTGAACGACGAGGGGACCATCGTCACCCCGGGCAACGGTTATCCGCTGCAACCGGAGATCCAGATCCCCGAGAACGCCCAGAGCGTCACCGTGGGGGAGGATGGCCAGGTCTCCGTCCAGCTCAAGGGGGATGGCCAGTCTCAGGTGGTGGGCCAGATCAACACCACGGACTTCGTCAACCCCACCGGCCTGCAGCCCATGGGGGAGAACCTCTTCCTCGAGACCCAGTCCAGCGGCGCCCCCATTCAGGGGACTGCCGGCGCGGACGGGCTGGGGGTGATCAAGCAGGGGATGCTGGAGACCTCCAACGTCAACGTGACCGAGGAGCTGGTGAATCTCATCCAGGCTCAGCGGGTCTACGAGATGAACTCCAAGGTCATCTCCGCCGTCGACTCCATGATGTCCTTCCTGACCCAGCGGACCTGATGAAAGGAGTGCCATGATGAAAGCCATATGGATGCTGGGACTGCTGACGCTGGCGGGTTGCACCAGTACCCCCAATACCGCCAAACCGGATGACCCGGATTTCGCCCCCGTCTACGGGGAGTCGGAGCCGGTGTCGGTGCGCCCGACCGGCGCCATCTTCCAGCCCGAGCAGGTCAACGGCATCTACTCGGACATCAAAGCGCACCGGGTGGGTGACATCATCACCATCCAGTTGGCGGAGTCGACCTCGGCGTCGAAAAAGGCCAACACCCAGAGCGGCAAGGACAACAAGCTGGCGCTCGACCCCGTCACCCTGGGTGGCGTGCCGGTCACGGCGGGGCCCTACGATCTGTCGGCCTCCATCGGCCAGAACAGTGCCTTCAAGGGGCAGGCCAAGGCGGATCAGAGCAACAGCCTGCAGGGCAACATTTCGGTCAGCGTGGTCAAGGTACTGCCAAACGGCAACCTGCTGGTGCGCGGCGAGAAGTGGATCATGCTCAACAATGGCAACGAATATATCCGTATCACCGGTCTGGTGCGTCCGGAGGACGTGAGCTCGGAAAACAGCGTCTCCTCCCAGCGGGTGGCCAATGCGCGTATCTATTACGGCGGTACCGGGGATCTGGCGAACACCCAGGAACAGGGCTGGCTCACCAGCTTCTTCAACGGCCCCTGGTGGCCCATTTAAGACTCAAGAGTCCGGGGCGTTCACGGGCCCCGGATCAGGAAGGTTTTGTTAGGAGATGTCATGAACCGATTCCGTCTGCTTGCTCTGCTGTGCTGCCTGCTGCCCTTCGGGCTGGCGCACGCATCCCGCATCAAGGACCTCGCCTCGGTGGAAGGAGTGCGCAGCAACCAGCTGATCGGTTACGGTCTGGTGGTGGGCCTGCCCGGCACGGGGGAGAAGAACAACGCCTTCACCGAGCAGACCTTCAGGACCATGCTCAACAACTTCGGCATCAAGGTGCCTGACAACATCAAGCCCAAGATCAAGGACGTGGCACCGGTAGCCATCCACGCGGATCTGCCCCCCTTCTCCAAGCCGGGTCAGACCATAGACGTCACCGTCTCCGCCATCGGCGAGGCGAAGAGCCTGCGTGGCGGCACCCTGCTCCAGACCTTCCTGAAAGGGCTGGATGGCCGCGTCTATGCGGTGGCCCAGGGCAGCCTAGTGGTCGGTGGCCTCGGGGCCGAAGGGGCGGACGGCTCCAAGGTGGTGGTGAACACGCCCACAGTGGGGCGCATCGCCAACGGGGCGACCGTGGAGCGGGAGGTTCCCAACTCCTTCAGCCAGGGCGACACCATCACCTTCAACCTGAACCGGCCGGACTTCACCACCGCCCGCCGTCTGGCGGACGTGGTCAACGATCTGGTGGGTCCGAACACCGCCCAGGCGATGGACGCCACCTCCATCAAGGTATTCGCGCCGCGGGATCCGGCCCAGCGGGTCTCCTACCTCTCCACCATCGAGAACCTGGAAGTGGACCCGGCGAGCGAGTCCGCCAAGATCATCGTGAATTCGCGCACCGGGACCATCGTCATCGGCAGCGAGGTCAAGCTGCGCCCGGCGGCCATCAGCCACGGTGGGCTGACGGTGACCATCGCCGAGAACCAGCAGGTCTCCCAACCCAATCCGCTCGCTGGCGGGCAGACGGCGGTCACCAACAACTCCACCATCAACGTGCAGCAGGATCCCGGTCGGATGTTCAAGCTTGATACCGGCGCGACCCTGGACGACCTGGTGCGGGCGGTGAACCAGGTGGGGGTCGCCCCCGGGGATCTGATGGCGATCCTGGAGGCGCTGCAGCAGGCGGGCGCGATCCAGGGCCAACTGGTCATTCTGTAATTTCGTGAGCGGCAAGCGGTTGCCACGGGCGGCAAAGAGGTAGGTTATGGCAGAGTTCGACACCCAGAGCGGTATCAATATTGGCATGGTGCAGGACGTCCAGAACCTGGACAAACTGCGCCAGATGAGCCTGAGCAAGGAGGGGAAGCAAGGGGCCCTGATGGCGGCCGCCCGCCAGTTCGAATCCATCTTCACCCAGACCCTGTTCAAGGGGATGCGCCAGGCCAACTCGGTGCTCACCGAGGGCAACCCGATGAACAGCAGCTACACCCAGTTCTATGAAGGGATGCTGGACGAGCAGCGGGTTGCCGACATGTCGAGCAAGGGGGGGCTGGGCATTGCCGAGATGGTGGCCAGGCAGCTCTCACCCGAGCAGACTTTCACCCATCAGGATGGCCGGGTACTCAAGCTGCCCCAGCGTACCGAGCGGGTCTACAAGCCCTATCAACCCCCCAGTGCCTCCAACGATCTGATTGCTGCCTCCAAAGTTGGCAAAGATTTTGCTGATAACGAAATGAAGGGTGAGCTGAATGGGGCCGAGCGTACGCTGGCCATGCCAAGACGTCCCCACCGCACCGTGCCGCCCATGGGCAGCAGCCAGAGGCCTTCGGCCCTGGATGGCAGCGCCAAGGTGTTTGACAGCCCGGAAGAGTTCGTCGACAGGCTGATGCCGCTGGCCAAGAAGGCGGCGGACAAGCTGGGGTTGAGCCCGGCGGTGCTGGTGGCCCAGGCCGCCCTTGAGAGTGGCTGGGGCAAGCGGGTGATCAAGGATGCAGACGGAAACGTGACGCACAACCTGTTCGGCATCAAGGCCGATCCGCGTTGGGAAGGCCCCAAGGCGGTGGTGAGCACCCTGGAATACGAGCAAGGGGTGGCCTCGCGCCAGAAGGCGGCGTTTCGCTCCTACGAGTCGTTCGAAGAGAGCTTCAACGACTACGTGGATTTTCTGACCTCTGGGAGTCGCTACAAGGGGGCGCTGGCCAAGGTGGACAGCCCGGATCGTTACTTCGAGGCGTTGCAGCAGGCCGGTTATGCCACCGATCCCCAGTACGCCAGGAAACTTAAACAAGTGTTGCGCAGTGATGCCATCGCCGGTTACTCGACGTCCGGCAACATTGCAGACAGGAACACAGAGATGGAGCTGTAAGCTATGGCAAGCGATCTGCTTGGAATTGGGACCTCGGGTGTGTTGGCCCAGCAGCGACTGCTGCAGACCACCAGCAACAACATAGTGAACGTCAATAGCCAGGGCTATGTACGTGAACGCACCCTGATCTACACCAATTCCGTCGGATTGGGGACGGGCGACATGGTGAGCGAGCGCATCATCAACGCCTATGCCCAGGCCGAGGTGCGCCGGGATACGTCCGCCTATCAGGCGGCCAACACCCGCTACGATCAACTGTTCCGGCTCGACAGCCTGCTCGGTGATGCCAGCAACAGCGTGGGGACCACCATCACCTCCTATTTCAAGGCTTTCCACACCGCCAACGAGTCACCGTCCGAGATCGGGGGGCGCAAGACGACCCTGAGTGAACTGAGCGGCATGGTGGACAGATTCCATACCCTCTCCGCCCAGCTCGACAAGCAGTCCGATACCATCAATGCCACCATAGGGGACGAGACGGACAGGGTGAACAGCCTGCTGAACAGCATCAACGATCTGAACCAGGCCATCGTCCGCACCCAGGGCTCCCCTGAAGAGAACCTGATGCTGTTCGATCAGCGGGATGAGGCCATTCGCCAGCTCTCCGAGAAGATGGAGATCCGCACCGTGACCCAGCCCAATGGCAGCATGCTGGTCAACATGAGTACAGGGCACTCCCTGGTGCTCGATGGCGGCGTGGCCCAGTTCAAGGTGGTGCCGGGGGACCCGGATTCCCGTGAGCCTTCCCTGCAGCTGACCCTGGGCAAGAACCAGGCCAGCATCAACGACAAGGATATTGGCGGTGCCATCGGTGGCCTCTTCACCGCGCGCCGGGATCTGGAGCCCGCCAAGCGGGAGCTGGGGCAGCTGGCCGTCGCCCTGGGGGATGCCATGAACCAGCAGAACCGGCTGGGGATGGATCTCGACAACGAGCTTGGGGGGGATCTCTTCACCCTCAAGGGAAGCCAGGGGCTGCCCTACGCCAGCAACCAGGGTAACGGGGCGGCCAGCGTCAACTTCGTCCCCGGCAAGGGGAGCGAGGTCACCACCTTCGACTACGAGGTGCGGTTCAACAGCGCCACCGGTTACGAGGTATTCGCCATCGATGGCAGCGGGCAGCGTACCTCGCTCGCCACGGGGACCACGCCGCCAGCCACCTTCGAGGTGGCGGGGCACGGCATCGAAATCGATCTCTCCGGCACTCCGGTCGCGGGTGACAAGATCTTGTTGCAACCCACCCGGAATGCGGCTGCCAACCTGGAGCAGGCGATCACCCGTCCCGAGGATATCGCGCTGGCATCCCCCCTGAAGGCGGACAAGGGATCCCAGAACCTGGGCTCGGGCGAGATAACGCTGGGCGGTGTCTACAACACCGGCACGGGCTCGGGTTTTGGCACCAACACTTTGGACCCGAGTGCACCCCAGGTCATCAAGATCGACGGCAGCGGCAACTACGAGGTCTATGACAAGAACAACAACCTGCTCGGTGTGGCCCCCGCCTCCAGCAAGGGAAAGAACCTGATGGCCGCCCTCGAGAGCCCCCTGGGGGGGCCCAAGGTCTACGCCGATCCGACCCAGAGCCCGGGCTATGAGTTCAGCATCACCGGCAAGGTGGAGGCCAGCGACAGCTTCACGCTCAGCTACAACAAGGATGGCTTCGCGGACAACGCCAACGGCCTGGCGCTGGCGGAGCTGCAGAACAAGGAGCTGGTGCGCAAGAACAACAACGCCGCCACCAGCAACGACAAGATGACCTTCAACGATGCCTACTCGGGTCTGGTGAGCGGCATTGGCAACAAGACCAGTCAGGCCAAGACCCTGTTGCAAGCCAACGAGGCGAAGCTGACCCAGAGTACCGCCATCTTCGAGAGTGTCTCCGGCGTCAATCTGGAGGAGGAGGCGGCCAACCTCATCCGCTTCCAGCAGTCCTATGCGGCCTCGGCCCAGATAGTGAATACCGCCAAGACCATCTTCGACACCCTGCTCTCCTCCGTGAGGTAAGTCATGCGCATCACCACCAACATGATCTATGACCGCAACCTTGCCTCCATGAGCAAGGTGAGCGAGCGCCAGAACACCGCCTACAACCAGTTGATGACGGGGGATAAATTCTCCCGTTCCGGGGAGGACCCGGCCGGCATGAGCCAGAAGATGGCGCTGACCAAGGAGATCGATCTCTTCAAGCAGTACGGCGTCAACGGCAGCCTGCTGGAGAACAGCCTGGGCCACGAGGAGACGGTGCTGACCTCCCTCAACAACGCCATGCTGAGTGCCCAGACCCTGATCCAGAAGGCGAACAACTCCGCCATGGGCTCCGAGGAGCGCAACGCCATCGCGAGCGAACTGGAGGGGCTGCAAAAGCAGATGTTCGACCTGATGAACAGCAAGAACTCCCAGGGGGAGTACATCTTCGGCGGCAATCAGAGCAAGACCCAGCCCTTCGTCAAGGATGCCAGCGGCAACTATGTGTTTCAGGGGGACACGGGGCAGCGCAACATCCAGGTCTCTCCCACGGTGCAGATCCCGGCCAACGACTCCGGTTTCGATCTGTTCGAGATGGTGGCGACCCGGCGCACCGCCAGCGCCGCCAGTGGCAACATCCAGGTGTCGGTGGCGGATCAGGGGAACTTCGAGAGCTTCTATCGCAACAACTATGATGCTTCCCTGCCGAGCAACCAGTATGCGGTCAGCACCCTGGCCGGGCCGCCGGACACCTACGAGATCCGTGACAGCGGTGGTACCCTGCTGCAAAGCGGCGACTATGTGGCGGGCAACAAGATCCCCTTCAACGGCCTGGCGCTCACCCTCGACCTCCCTGCGGGATCGGCGACCCAGAACTTCGTGCTGGATACCCCGAAAAACGACAACATCCTCAATGGCATGTCCGATTTCATCTCCGCCATGCGCGATCCGACCCTGTCCGAGAGCGATTTCCAGCTGGCGGTCTCCGATGCCACCACCCACATGAGCAACGCCAGAACCAAGATAGACCGGGGACTGGGGGAGCTGGGGGGAAGGATGAACAGCCTGGAGCAGGTGATGAGCTCCAACGACGGACTCAGCACCCTGAACCAGCAGGCGCGGGCCAAGGTGTCCGAGGCGGACATGTACGAGGTGATCGCGGCCCTCTCCAAGGAGGATGCAGCCATGAGCGCCTCCCAGCTCGCCTTCAGCAAGATAAGCAAGCTGACCCTCTTCGACTATATCCGCTGACGTTCGTCCGTTGACCGCAGGCTCCTCCGTGCCACGTACGGGGGAGCCTCATTTCATGAAAGGCCCGCCGTCCGGCCAATTTGTAACAACCCGTTGCCAGGGGCCCGTTTGCCTTGACTCGACCTGCGCCTGGGCAGATGATGCCGCCCGCACGGTAGCGCCGTGCAATCAATGTTCGCAGCATCTCGTTAGGCGAGGCTCCTGCATAAACACAGGCCACTGATCTCACGACGTCCAGAGACGCCCAAGATCAGGACAGTTTTCATCGGATTAAGGTGTCAACCCAAGTGGCTTCCGGCATGCCGGATACGTTATGCAGTGCTAAAGCTGGTACGTGGGGATGAAAACACGCCGGACGGCGTCATTTCCTGCCTGTTACTCGTCAATCAAATTGCTGTTTTCTTGCCGTTGCATCCGGCCAGGTGCCGGAGGCGTTCAGGTTCGCCTGAAATCACATGAGGACATCTGTGATGAAGAAAACACACACCCTGCTCAATCGTCATCAACTGCTCGACCCGGTCGCCCTGCGCAACTGGCTGGCTCACAACCTGGATCCGGTGGCCCGTGCCGATCAGCTTCTGACCCTGCGCCCGGAAGAGCTCAACTGCATCTTCGATACCCTCTCCATGCCGGAAGGGGCGTCCTTGCTCGCCTCCCTCCCGGCGGAGTGTGCCGGCCATCTGCTGCTCAGACTGCATGGCAGCATCGTGGGAATACTACAGGGCACCCTGGCCCGTCGGGACCTGCTGGCCATCCTGCGCAGGCTCGACGAGCACGATCGCAAGACCCTGCTCGCCCGGCTGCCAGACCCCGCCCGTAAAGCCTTCCAGTCACTGCTGGCCTGGCCGAACGAGTCGGTGGGGGCCAACATGCGCCACGAATACCTGGCAGTGGAGGCCGATGCGACGGTGGAAAGCGCCAAGCAGCTGATCCACGGGGCCTGGGATCAGGCCAGGCTGTTCGGTCATCTCTATGTGGTTGACGGCGAGCAGCGCCTGCTTGGCAGCGTCTCCCTCAAGTCGCTGCTGATCGCCGATCCTCTGCTGCCGGTAGGGGAGCTGATGGAGGGGGAGGCAGTGCGCATCAACGCCCGGGCGGATCAGGAGCTGGCGGCCCGCCTGCTCATTGACCGTGACCTCTCGCTCCTGCCGGTGGAAGATCAGGGGCGTTTGGTGGGGGTCTTCCACGTGGACGATGCCGCCGACATCCTGGAGCTGGAGTCCACCGAGGATGCGGAGCTGCAAGGGGGCTCCTCGCCGCTGGATACCCCCTATCTGCAGGCCACCCCCTGGCAGCTGTGGCGCAAGCGGGTGGGCTGGTTGCTGATCCTGTTCGTGGCGGAAGCCTACACAGGTACCGTGCTGCGGGCCTTTGAAGAGCAGCTGGAGGCGGCCATCGCCCTGGCCTTCTTCATCCCGCTCCTCATCGGCACCGGTGGCAACAGCGGCACCCAGATCACCACCACCATAGTGCGTGCCATGGCGGTGGGGGAGGTGAGCCTGAAAAACCTCGGCACCGTGCTGAAAAAGGAGATCTCCACCGGTCTGCTCATCTCGGCCGCCATCGCGCTGGCGGCCTGGGTGCGGGCCTGGAGCCTGGGGGTGGGGCCCGAGATCGGCATGGTGGTGACCCTGACCATCGTCGCCATCGTGCTCTGGAGCGCCACCGTCGCCTCGGTGATCCCCATGGTGCTGCGTCGCTTTCGCATCGACCCGGCGGTGGTCTCCGCCCCCTTCATCGCCACCCTGGTGGACGGTACCGGCCTCATCATCTACTTCGAGATAGCCAAGCTGATCCTGCCGGATCTGCAGTAGGAAAGCACAAGAGACAAAAAAGGCAGCCATCGGCTGCCTTTTTGCACAGAGGGGCGGATCACCCGAGCTGGAACAGCAGGGGCCAGCCCTGCTCGTGGCAGTAGCGGTGCTCCTTTTCCAGGTTCTGCATCAGCAACTTGTTCTCGTCGCACCAGTCGAGCGGCAGGGTGACCACCAGCTGATCCCCGGCGGCCTGCACGTTCCACTCGGGCAGCAGGTTGTCCTGACGCCTGTGGTGGGCCGCCACCGCGAGGCGCAGGATGCGGATGCAGCGCAGCACCGTCTGCTCGTCGTGGTTGGGCAGGGCCGGCAGCTCGGAGAGCTTGAGCCCCTTGCGGTGAAAGCGCACCAGGGCCGCCAGCAGGGCCTGATCGTCCTGGTTGAAGCCGGGCAGATCGGTGTTTTGCAAGATGTAGGCGGAGTGTTTGTGGATGCCGCTGTAGTTGATGGCAAGGCCGATTTCGTGCAGCCGCGCCGCCCAGCCGAGGATGGCGCGATAGGGCTCTTCCGGCATCTCCCAGGGGCCGCTCAGGGCGTCGAACAGGGAGAGGACGCTGCTCTCCACCCGGGTGGCCTGGCGCTTGTCGATGCGATAGTGGGTGCTGAGGGCAAGCGCGGTGCGTTCGCGAATGTCGTGATGCTGCAGGCGCTCCTCGAACTCGTAGAGCAACCCTTCGCGCAGGGCGCCGTCGGAGTACTCCATCCGTTCGATGGGCAGGGAGGTGAAGAGCCCGAGCAGGATGGCCACCGCGGCGGCGAACACCCCCTGACGCTCCTCGGTGAGGCCCGCCAGCTTGAGCTGGTCGACCCGCTTGTGCTTGAGCATCTCTTCTTTCAGCCGCTCGAGTCCCGCCAGGGTGATGGCACCATCGGTCCACTCTTCCCCCTGCAACACGTCGCGCACGGTGCGGATGGAGCCCGAGCTGCCGAGGCAGCTCTGCCAGCCCAGCTTGCGGTACTGGTTGATGATGGGGGCGAGCTGATGCTGGGCTTCCAGCACGGCGGCGTTGAAGGCCTTCTCGCCGAGCTTGCCGTTGCCAAAGAAGCTCTGGGTGAAGCTCACGCAGCCCATCTTGCGGCTGGTGAGCGCCTTGTGCTCAAACCCTTCGCCGATGATGAGCTCGGTGCTGCCGCCGCCGATGTCCACAACCAGCACCTGGCCCTCGATGTGCTGGGTATGAGCGACCCCCTGATAGATGAGGCGGGCCTCTTCCTGGCCGCTGATGATCTCGATGGGGTGGTTGAGCACCTTGGCCGCCTCGCGCACGAAGTCGCGGGCGTTGCTGGCGCGGCGCAATGTGTAGGTGCCGGCGATGCGGATCTGATCCGGCTTGATGTTGGTGAGCCGCTCGGCGAACAGGGCGAGGCAGTCCAGCCCGCGCGCCATGGCCTCCTGGGACATGCGGCGCTGCTCATCCATCCCTTCGGCGAGGCGCACTCGCTCCTTGATGCGATCGATGATCTGCATCCGCCCCTCGGTGAGGCGGGCAATGACCATGTGGAAGCTGTTCGAGCCCAGATCGACAGCGGCGTACAGACTATTGTCCATGGTTTGACTCTATGCGTTTGAGGTAGTCGTAAATCGCCACCTGGGAACGGACCTTGCGGCGGTTGCCCCGCTTCACGTACTCGTTCTTCTGGTCGGCATCGATCACCCGCGCCTTGCAGGTATCACTCAGTTGTAGCTCGAGAATGTCGAGGATGCGCTGCTTGAGCCGCTCGTCATAGATGGGGGTGCCCACCTCGATGCGACCGTCGATGTTGCGGCTCATCCAGTCGGCACTGGAGATATAGAGCTGGGGATTGCCCTTGTTGTGAAACACCATCACCCGCGGATGTTCGAGGAAACGGTCGATGATGCTGATGACCCGGATGTTGTCGCTCAGACCCGGCACCCCCGGGCGCAGGGCGCACATGCCCCGGATGATCATCTGGATGGGCACCCCGGCCTGGCCGGCGGCATAGAGCCGGTTGATGAGGTCTCTGTCCACCAGGTTGTTGATCTTGAGGGTGATACCGCTGGGTTGCCCCGCCTTGGCGTTGGTCAGCTCGTTGTCGATGAGGCGATAGAGCTGGCGGCGGCTGTTGATGGGGGAGACCAGCAGGTGGTTGAACTTGTAGCGCCGGTACGGGTACTCGATGTACTCGAACACGCTCTCCACCTCGGCGGTGATGTCCGGATGGCGGGTCAGCAGGGAGAAGTCGGTGTAGATCTTGGCGGTCTTCTCGTTGAAGTTGCCGGTCCCGATATGGGCGTAGCGCACCGCCTCGCCGTTCTCGTGGCGGGTGATGAGGCAGAGCTTGGAGTGGATCTTGAGGCTGGGTACCCCGAACACCACCTTGACGCCTGCGTCGGTCAGGATGTTGGCCCAGTCGATGTTGGCCGCCTCGTCGAAGCGGGCGCGCAGCTCCACCACCACGGTCACCTTCTTGCCGTTGTTGGCAGCGTCGATGAGGGAGTGGATGATCCGCGACTTCTTGGCCACCCGGTAGATGTTGATGCGAATGGCGCTGACCGCCGGGTCGAAGGCCGCCTGGCGCACCAGCTCGGTGAAGTGGTGGAACTTGTGGTACGGGTAGTAGAGCAGGATGTCCTGCTTGGCGATGGCGTCGAAGGCGTTGACGAAGCCGTCAAAGTCGCGGCAATCCAGGGCCGGCAACTTGGGGTTTTCCAGATAATCCCGGCCCACATTGGGGAAGCCGATGAAATCCTTGAAGTTGTGATAGCGCCCACCGGGCATGATGGCGTCGTAGGAGCTGATCTGCAGCTTGAGCTTCAAGAAGCTTATCATGGCCGCCGGCATCTCCCGCTCGTAGACGAAGCGCACCGGCATGGCGGTGAGGCGCTGTTTCAAGCCGTCACTCATCTTGTCCACCAGGCTGAGGTCCAGCTGGTCGGAGAGGTCATATTCGGCATCCCGGGTCAGCTTGACCGCGTAGGCGGCAATCTCGTCGTAGTCGAAGAAGCCCTTGAAGATCTCGTCCAGACAGAAGCGGATAACGTTGTCGAGGATGATGATCTGCTTCTTGCGACGGGTGCCCTCCGGCGGTAGCTGGAAGAAGCGGGGCAGATCGTCGGTGGGCACTTCCACCAGGGCGTACTGGATCACCTGGCCGTTCTTCTTCATCTCGATGGCGAGATAGGTGTGCTCGTCTTTCAGGAACTTGACCGGGTTGACCTCCTTGTTGAGGAGGATGGGGATGATGTGGCGCAGCACCTTTTCCCGGAAGAAGATCCGCAGCCACTGCTGGATGGACTCGGAGAGCTGGCTTTCGTTCACCAGGAAGATGTTGTGGCGGGCCAGGGCGATCAGCAGCTCCTTGTAGGTGTTGTCGAACGCCTCGCCGAGCGCCATCACCTTCTGCTGGATGGCGCGCAGCAGCACCTTGGCCTCGTCGTCGCCGCCGTGGACTTCGTTGATGAGGATGCGGCGCTTGACGTCCGACACCCGTACCTTGAAGAACTCGTCCTGATTGGAGGAGAAAATCCCGAGGAAGCGGACCCGCTCGATAAGGGGTACCGTCTTGTCCATCGCCTCTTGCAACACCCGTTCATTGAATGAGAGCCAGCTAAGCTCTTTCTCTTCATACTGCTTGTCGGTGCTCATCTGGTGCCTCTTTGCTCTGGTTGCGTCTGCGCGGAAGTTATGGCGTCAAACCATGACAAATTTATGACAGGCGACACTATTCGCTCAGATCCTGATCGATGTCGACGACGAGGTCGTCGGAGAGGGACTCCAGGGCTGTGATGAGATCGTCCAGTTCGAGCTGCGGCGGCAGGGCCACCAGAGCGTGGGCATAGAAGAGGGGGGCGCCTGAGTGGGGCGCAGGTTCGCAACCTGTGGTGAGGTCGGCGACGTTGATGTTGAGTTGGCGCAGGATGCTGGCCACTTCATGGACGATGCCCGGTCTGTCGTTGCCGGTGACGCTCAGCATCACCTGATGGGCCGGTTGCGGGCTGAGCTGCCCTTCGGCGAAGCTCACGGTGAGGCCAGGCAGCATCACCAGGGCCTCGCACAGGCTGCGGTAATGCTCGTCAGGCACGGCGACGTGCAAAATGCCGGCAAATTGCCCCGCCAGCTCGCTCATGGAGCTGGCCAGCCAGTTGCCCTGCTGCCGGGTGATGGTATCGGCCAGGCTCTCGACGATACCGGGTTTGTCTGCGCCGATCACGGTGACGACCAATTGCTTTTGCATCCTGCTCTCCTTGAATGGGGCTGCGTGGGGTCCGTTGACGCCTGGCGGCGACGGGGAGTGCGCCAGAACGTCCATGGGCTCTAGCATTGTGCCTGCTGTGACAGGCCATATGAAGCCCGCCTTGCGCAAATTCAGTGAAAAAACGCGAATGCCGGGACGGGCTTGATTTCTGCGCTGCCTGAGTCGCTTTCCCCGTGGTAGAGTGTGCCCCTTCCTCTGGTGTGAACTGAATTTGTCTTGTAAACGGGATGTGCGTGTATGAATAGCCTTGTCGTATCGGGAGCCGTGTTGCTGGGGTTGCTCCTGCTGGTGATCGTCTGGCGCAGGGAGAAAGGGGGCAAGGCCGAGCCCTATGATCTGCAGGAAACCTTGATGAGCCCAGCGGAGCGCACCTTCTTCGGGGTGCTGGACCAGGCGGTGGGGGACAAGGCCCGTGTCTTTGCCAAGGTACGAGCCTCCTTTGTACTGGCGCCCGAGGCGTACCTTGGCAAGGGCAAGCGCCAGCAGGCGCTCGGCAAGATAGGGGAGAAGCACTTCGATTTTCTGCTCTGCCACCCGGCGGATCTCTCTTTCCTGTGTGCCGTGGAGCTGGATGACGAGGGGCACCGCCACCAGAAGCGCAAGGCGCGGGATCTCTTCCTGAAGGCGGCCTGCGATGGCGCCGGCCTGCCGCTGTTGCAGATCCCGGCCAGCAGCCACTACCAGGTCGACGAGTTGCGGGAGCAACTGCTGCCCCTGCTGGCGAGAACGACGGCGCCGGTGGATGACCTGCTGCCCGGCGAGCGCCGCGAACCGACCTTCAGCCCGCTGCTGCTCGATGGTGTCGATCTGGGTACGTCACACCCGGGGGCTGCCAGGGAGCCCCAGGTGCCGCCCCCCCAGGCCGAAGAGGCAATGCCCGCGTTGATGGAGGAGAATCCCTTCCTCGATCCGGATGAGGAGGAGCCCCGGGAGACGACCCCTCATTGCCCCCGCTGTGCCGCGCCCCTGGTGGCACGGGAAGCACGAAAGGGTCCCCATGCCGGTCGCCTGTTCCTCGCCTGCAGCCGGTTTCCCGAGTGCCGCTATGCCGCTCCCCAGGAGAGCGTGAAACACTGATCCCTCCTCTGACGCCGCACCCTGTCGGCGTCATTCTTTCCCCTTCGCTGGTTTTCATCCGATACTCAATCTGGCTGGAAGCGTGATCCCCGTCCCGCCAGGGTCCGGGAGGATGCGACAAGTTTTGACAATCCGCCAGAATTTTGGCACTTTGTCCCCCTTATGACACAGTGCGAAATTGGTTTTAATAAGCACTTAAAAAACAATAACTTGGCGTCAGGTGTGAAAATATGGATAGGATGGCTATGGGTGTGCTGCTTGTTGATGCCGATGATGTGCGGCGCCAGCAACTGGGGACTGTGCTCTCCTTCATGGGGATCCCCTGGCAGGAGGTGGTGGAGAGCGATCTCGATGTGGCCATCGAGACTGCCGGGCCCTTGCAGGGGATTCTGGCCGGGGAACTGCGCGAGCGCGCCCTGAGTGAGCTGCTTGCCGCCCATCCTCGTCTGCCCTTCCTCTCCCTGATGCCGGCGAGCCATGGTTGCAGCAACTTCATCGGGGTGGCCGAGGCGCCCTTTACCTATGAGTCCCTCACCCGTCATCTGCACTTCTGCCAGGCCTTCATCTCCCTGCATCCCCGTCATCAGACCCACGACAAGGGTCAGACCCTGCTGCGCCTGCTGGTGGGCAAGGGGAGGGGCATCCAGGAGGTGCGCCGTCTCATCGGCCAGGTGGCCGAGACCGACGCCAACGTACTGATCCTCGGTGAGTCCGGAACCGGCAAGGAGGTGGTGGCTCGCGCCATCCACGAGCTGTCCGCCCGAAGCGCGGGCCCCTTCGTGCCCATCAACTGCGGCGCCATTCCGGCGGAGCTGCTCGAGAGCGAGCTGTTCGGTCACGAGAAGGGGGCCTTCACCGGTGCCATTGCCGCCCGGCGCGGCCGCTTCGAACTGGCCCAGGGGGGCACCCTCTTCCTCGACGAAATCGGCGATATGCCGCTGCCGATGCAGGTCAAGTTGCTGCGGGTGCTGCAGGAGCGCCAGTTCGACCGGGTCGGAGGCGGCAAGGCCGTCCAGGCAGATGTGAGGGTGATCGCGGCGACCCACCGGGATCTGGAAGCCATGATCCGCACCCAGGCGTTTCGCGAAGATCTCTACTACCGCCTCAATGTGTTTCCCATCGAGACGCCCCCCCTGCGGGATCGGGCCGACGACATCCCGCTGCTGCTGCAGGAGCTGCTCAATCGCCATGCCGAACAGCACAAAGGGATCATCCGTCTGACCCAGCGCGCCATGGAGTCCCTGATGCAGTACGCCTGGCCCGGCAACGTGCGCGAGCTGTCCAACCTCATCGAGCGCCTGCTCATCCTCTATCCGAACCAGATCGTCGATGTGGCGGATCTGCCCGGCCGCTATCGCCTGCTGCCCTGCGAGCCACGAGATGAACGGCTCACCGAGATGGACGAGCGGGACGCCCTGGCTGCCGTGTTCCAGTCCCCACCAGAGCTGGATCCCGGCATCGCCATGCCCCTGCCCATGCAGTTGCCCCAGGAAGGAGTCAACCTCAAGGAGATGCTGGCCGACCTCGAGGTGGAGCTGATCCGCCAGGCCCTGGAGTCCCAGGACGGGGTGGTGGCCCGCGCCGCCGACCTGCTCAGCATGCGCCGCACCACCCTGGTGGAGAAGATGAAGAAGTACGGCATGAGCAAGGACAATTGAGGTCAATGCTTTGACGCATAGACCCAATACATTGATAAATAACGTCTATTTTGCTGGCATGGAAATTGAATAAGCTGACTCAATCGCCAGTTTGAGGTCAGCTTTATGACAATCTTGCAGCAGGATGCCCCCCTCCAGTCACATGAAGTGAGTCAGCTTTACGCCATCTTCACGGCGCTGCCGACCGGCGTGCTGCTGCTCGATGGCGAGGGGCTGATCACCCGCGCAAACCCTGCCGCCCTGGCGCTGCTGGGAGAGCCACTGGAAGGCCTTTCCTGGCGCCAGATCATCGCCCGCTGCTTCGAACCCCGTGAGGATGACGGTCACGAGATTTCCTTGCGCGACGGCCGCCGGGTCCAGCTGTCGACCCAGCCGCTGCCGGATCAGCCCGGCCAACTGGTGTTCATTACCGACTTGACCGAGACCCGCCAGTTGCAGGACAGGGTCAACCACATGAAGCGCCTCTCCGCCCTTGGCAACATGGCGGCTTCTCTGGCGCACCAGATCCGCACCCCGCTCTCCGCCGCCATGCTCTATGCGGCCAACCTGGCCAACCGCACCCTCAAGCCTGAATCCCGCAGCCAGTTCCAGCAAAAATTGATGGCCAGGTTGCAAGACCTGGAAAAACAGATCAACGACATCCTGCTGTTTGCCCGCAATGGCGACAACCAGGTGGTGGCGCCCCTCTCGGTGCAGGGCTTGCTGGCGGAAGTGCAGGCGGGGGCCGAAGCCTTCTGCCAGCAGCAGGGCTGCGCCTTGCATCTGGAGGCCCCTGAGCCCGATCTCTGTCTGCTTGCCAACAGCAGTGCTCTGGCTGGGGCTATCAACAACCTCATCGCCAATGCCCGGCAGGCCGGCGCCGATTCGCTCCTGGTGAGCGCTGTGCGCAGCGGCAACCGGGTGGAGATGCGGGTCATCGACAACGGCAAGGGGATGGCCCCCTCCCTGCTCAACCAGATCTTCGAACCCTTCTTTACCACCCGATCTCAGGGCACGGGCCTCGGTCTTGCGGTGGTGCAGTCGGTAGTACGAGCCCATCAGGGGGAGGTAAGCGTGGCCTCGGTCCCTGGCGAGGGCACCTGTTTTACCCTGTCCTTCCCCCTGCATCAGCAACAGGTTCAGTTGGGGGGCGTGGCATGATGCGCGCAAAAGCCGGAGCGCCGGTGAAGATGATTCTCGACAAGGCCATGTTGGTTGTAGGAGGTGTGGCATGACCCAGGCTCGTATTCTGGTGGTGGAAGATGACAACGGCCTGCGCGAGGCGCTGGTGGATACCCTGCTGCTCGGTGGCTATGAGTGCCGCGAGGTTGACAGCGGCGAGCGGGCCCTGCTTGCCCTGTCCCGTCAGCGCTTTGACATGGTGATCTCCGACATCCAGATGGGGGGCATGGATGGTCTGACCCTGCTCGCCAACATCCGCCAGCAATATCCCCAGGTGCCTGTGCTCCTGATGACTGCCTACGCCAACATCGACGGGGCGGTGCGCGCCATGCGCGAGGGGGCGATCGACTATCTGGCCAAGCCCTTCTCCCCCGAGGTGCTGCTCAACCAGGTCAGCCGTTATGTGCCGGCCCAGAAGGTGGAGAAGCGTGCCGTGGTGTACGGGGACCCCAGGACTGCGGAGCTGTTCCAGCTGGCGACCCGGGTGGCCAGAAGCGAAGCCACCGTCATGGTGACCGGACCGAGCGGGACGGGCAAGGAGGTGCTGGCTCGCTACATTCACGACCACTCCAGCCGGGCAGAGCAGGCCTTCGTCGCCATCAACTGCGCCGCCATTCCGGAGAACATGCTGGAAGCGACTCTGTTTGGCTACGAGAAGGGCGCCTTCACCGGTGCGGTGCAGGGGTGCCCTGGCAAGTTCGAGCAGGCTCAGGGAGGAACCCTGCTGCTCGACGAGATCACCGAGATGGATCTGGGGTTGCAGGCCAAGCTGCTGCGGGTCTTGCAGGAGAAAGAGGTGGAGCGGCTCGGCAGCCGCAAGATGATCCCCCTGGATGTGCGGGTCATTGCCACCAGCAACCGGGATCTGAAAAAAGCGGTGCAGGACGGGTTGTTCCGCGAGGATCTCTACTACCGCCTCAACGTCTTCCCCCTGCGCTGGACGGCGCTCTGGGAGCGCCCGGGGGACATTCTTCCCCTGGCGGAGCATCTGCTGGCGCTGCATGCCAGCCAGATGGGGCTGCCGACGCCGCAGCTCGCAGAGGACGCCCGAGAGCGTCTGATGGCTCACCCCTGGCCCGGCAACGTGCGCGAGCTCGACAACGTGGTTCAGCGCGCCCTGATCCTCTGTCCAGACGGCCTCATCGACTGTGAGCACCTGATCCTGGAGGAGACGGACGAGACCCTGGTGCGCCCGCTCGAGCGGCTGTCAGGGGAGGGGCTCGGCGGCGAACTCAAGCAGCAGGAGCACCAGATCATTCTGGACACCCTGCAGGAGTGCAACGGCAGTCGCAAAGCTGTGGCCGACAAGCTCGGCATCAGCCCGCGCACCCTGCGTTACAAGCTGGCCCAGATGCGTGACGCCGGCATCGAGCTGCCCGCCTAGGCCTGACAGGCGCATGGCCTTGCCGGGCCGGCTCGATTATCATGGGCCCTGACGATCGGAATCCGGCTCCCCGCACAGTGCGTGGGGAGCCCAGCTAGGAGACCCCCATGATCTCTCATCGTAAACTGGAAAGCCTGCTCAACCACCTGCTCGAACCCCATGCCATCAAGGATTACTGCCCCAACGGCCTGCAGGTGGAGGGGCGCGAGCGCATTCGCAAGGTGGTGACCGGCGTCACCGCCAGCCAGGCCCTCATCGATGCCGCCGTGGCCGCCGGGGCCGATGCCATCCTGGTCCATCACGGCTACTTCTGGAGCGGCGAGCCGGCCCAGATCACCGGCATGAAGCAGCGTCGTCTCAAGACCCTCTTGACCCACGACATCAACCTGTTTGCCTATCACCTGCCGCTGGACGTGCACCCCGAGGTGGGGAACAACGCCCAGCTTGCCAGGCTGCTCGGCATCAAGGTGCGTCGCGGCCTCGAACCCTGGAACAGCAAGAGCGTCGCCATGGTGGGCAAGCTGGAGGAGCCCATGAGCGGCAGCGATTTTGCCAAGCTGATTGCCGAGCGTCTCGGTCGCGAGCCGCTTCATTGCAGTGACAGTGGTCCCGAGCTCATCCGCTCCGTGGCCTGGTGCACCGGCGGTGGTCAGAGCTACATCAGCCAGGCGGCGGAGCAGGGCATCGATGCCTTCATCTCCGGCGAAGCCTCCGAGCAGACCATCCACACCGCCCGCGAGATGGGCATGCACTTCTACGCCGCAGGCCACCACGCCACCGAACGTTACGGCGTAAAGGCGCTGGGAGAGTGGCTCGCCACCGTACACGGGTTGGAGGTGACCTTTATCGATATCGACAATCCGGTGTAGGGCCGATTAGCCGCGCAGCGGCGTCATCGGACGTGATGACAGCCATTGCGCTGGTCGATGGAAATGACAAGGGAGGCCTGAGCCTCCCTTGTTGTGTCTTACTGCTGCTAGCGGTTACTCGCTGGCATAGCCTGCCAGGCCAAGCTGCTTGCCATCGAGGAAGGCAGACCCTTCTCGCATCTGCAAGCGCGCTTCACAGAACCACTGCACTACCAGGGGGTAGATGCTGTGCTCCTGCACCTGGACCCGGGCGGCGACCTCGTCGGCACTGTCCCCTTCGAAGATGGGGACCCGTGCCTGGAGGATCACCGGGCCGCCGTCGAGCTCTTCGGTGACGAAGTGGACGCTGGCGCCGTGCTCGTCATCACCGGCCTCGATGGCGCGCTGGTGGGTGTGCAGACCCTGGTATTTCGGCAGCAACGAGGGGTGGATGTTGATCATCCTCCCCGCGAAGTGGCGCACGAGGTCGGCGCTCAGGATCCGCATAAAGCCGGCCAGCACAACCAGATCCGGTTGATAATCCGCCATCAGGGCCAGCAGGGCGGCATCATACTCCTCCCGGCTGGCGAACTGCTGCTGGGCCAGGATGGCGGTTGCCACCCCGGCTTCCCTGGCACGCACCAGGCCATAGGCATCAGCCTTGTTGCTGATGACGCCGACCACCTGACCGGCAATCTTGCCGCCGGCACAGCCGTCGAGGATGGCCTGCAGGTTGCTGCCGCTGCCTGAGATGAGGACGAGGATGCGTTTCATAGGGGAGGTCATCTGGCCGTTGATCCGATCATTCATTGAATGATGACCTGCTCCTCACCATCGGCCGCCTTGGCGATGTGGCCGATGTGCCAGGCGTTCTCGCCTTCGGCCTTGAGCAGGGCCAGTGCCTTGTCCAGCTGATCCGCCGGCAGGGCGATGATCATGCCGACGCCGCAGTTGAAGGTGCGATACATCTCGTGGCGGGTGACGTTGCCTGCCTGTTGCAGCCAGCTGAACACCGCCGGCCACTGCCAGCTCTGCTCGTCGATGACCGCCTGGGTGTTGGCGGGCAGCACGCGCGGGATGTTCTCCCAGAAGCCGCCGCCGGTGATGTGGGACAGGGCGTGGATCTCGCACTCCTCGATGAGCTTGAGCACGGGCTTCACGTAGATGCGGGTCGGCTCCAGCAGGGCGTTGGCCAGGGTGGTATCACCCAGCGGCTGCTGCACGTCGGCCTTGGAGACTTCCAGGATCTTGCGAATGAGGGAGAAGCCGTTGGAGTGGGGACCGCTGGCGGCCAGGGCGATCAGGGCATCCCCTTCGCCAACCTTGCTGCCGTCGATGATCTCGCTCTTTTCCACCACGCCGACACAGAAACCGGCGATGTCGTAATCTTCCCCTTCATACATGCCAGGCATTTCGGCAGTTTCACCGCCGACCAGGGCACAGCCGGACTGTTCGCAGCCGGCGCCGATGCCGGTGACCACGGCAGCGGCAGTGTCCACGTCCAGTTTGCCGGTGGCATAGTAGTCGAGGAAGAAGAGGGGCTCGGCGCCCTGCACGATGAGGTCATTGACGCACATGGCGACCAAGTCGATCCCCACGGTGTCGTGCTTCTTCAGGTCGATGGCCAGACGCAGCTTGGTGCCCACCCCGTCGGTACCGGAGACCAGTACCGGTTCCTTGTAGCCAGCAGGGATTTGACACAGGGCCCCAAAGCCGCCAAGACCACCAAGGACTTCAGGACGACGAGTGCGTTTTGACACGCCCTTGATACGTTCAACCAGTGCATTGCCGGCATCGATATCTACGCCAGCATCCTTGTAGCTCAGTGAGGTTTTGTCAGTCACGCGTATTCCCCGTCATATAAAGAAGTGGAGGGTAAAATTCGGGGCGTATTCTACCAGCGGGCACGAAAAACCAGAAAGAAAATCGTTTGCGCGTTTTTGAATCGAAAAGCTCTACAAGCCGTGGCTTTTGTTGTATGATTCCGCGATTTTTTTGGCGCCGGTTAGAGGAGATAATAATGAAAGTCGTTGAAGTCAAACACCCCCTGGTCAAGCACAAGATCGGCCTGATGCGCGAAGGCGACATCAGCACCAAGCGTTTCCGTGAACTGGCCAAGGAAGTGGGCAGTTTGTTGACCTACGAAGCGACCTCTGACTTCGAAACCGAAAAAGTGACCATCGATGGCTGGAACGGCCCTGTGGAAGTCGACCAGATCAAGGGCAAGAAGGTCACCGTCGTGCCCATCCTGCGCGCCGGTCTTGGCATGATGGATGGCGTGCTGGAGCACATGCCGAGCGCCCGCGTCAGCGTGGTCGGTATCTATCGCGATGAAGAGACCCTGCAGCCTGTCCCCTACTTCGAGAAGATCGTCAGCAACATCGAAGAGCGTCTGGCCCTGGTCATCGACCCCATGCTGGCCACCGGCGGCTCCATGATCGCCACCATCGATCTGCTCAAGAAGAAAGGTTGCCAGTCCATCAAGGTGCTGGTGCTGGTTGCCGCCCCCGAAGGCATCAAGGCGCTGGAAGCCGCTCACCCGGACGTGGAGCTGTTCTGTGCCTCCATCGACCAGGGGCTGAACGAGAAGGGCTATATCGTCCCGGGCTTGGGTGATGCTGGCGACAAGATCTTCGGCACCAAGTAAGCCTCACCCCATCGCCGCGCCCAAGGCGCGCAAACGGAGCCGGCACCCTGCCGGCTCCGCTGTTTCTCCCCCCCTTTGCTTGCTGCCATGCGCGCCTTGCCGCTACCATAAGCACCATCCCCCATTTCGAGAATCTTCTTTATGCTGAAACGCTTAGCGACTCTCCTCTGCTGCTGTCTGCCTCTCGTGGTGTCGGCCGCCCAGGTAACCGACCTCTATCAGGGCAAGGCTCCCACCAGTGGCGACATGACGGCCGCCCAGTCCCAGGCGCTGGGGGATGTGCTCGTCAAGGTGACGGGCAAGCGCGATATCCTCACCCAGCCGGATGTGGTGAAGGCCCTGGCGGCGCCGGCGGATTACGTGCAGCAATACAGCTATCAGGACATCGGCTCGGTCAAGTTTCTCAAGGCGGATTTCAATGTGGCCAAGGTGAACGCCCTGGTCGGCCAGAGCAAGTTTGCCCTGCTTGGCCCGGTGCGGCCGCAGGTCGCCATCTGGCTGGTTGTCGACGAAGGCGAGCGGCGCATTCTGCCGGATCAGTCCGGCGATGGCTGGTCCGAGGCGCTGCGTGCCCAGACCCAGGCCATGGGGCTGCCGGTCAGTCTCCCGCTGATGGACTTGGATGACAACATGGCGGTCAATGCCACCGATGTCTGGGGCCGCTTTGCTGATCCCGTGCTCAAGGCGAGCCAGCGTTACGGCGCCGAAATGGTGGTGCTCGGCAAACTGAGCCCGGAGGGGGAGGCCTGGAGCATCGACTGGGGTCTTTATGGTACCAAGCCGGGGGCGCAGGCAGGAGAGCTGACCGAGCTGACCAAGGGCTCGGGTTCAGGTACCCAGGCCGAGGTGGCAAAGGGCTTTGCCGATGCCCTGGCCGGTTGGCTGGTGCAGCAGTACGGTACCCGTCTCTCCGGTGTCGCCTCCAGCCAGACCCTGGTGGTGGAGGGGCTGTCCGACATCGATGGCATGATCCAGATCCAGAAGCTGCTGCAGGGGATGGCCAGTGTCACCAAGGTGGCCATCGGCAAGCTGGAAGGGGACAAGGTGACCTTCAACCTCTCGCTGCAGGGGGACAAGGCCGAGCTGGTGAGGGGGTTGCAACTGGAGAGCCGCCTGCATCAGGTGGAAGACAACGAGAGCGGCCTGCGCTATCAATGGTCGCAGCCCTGATCCCGGGGAAGGATCCTGACCGCCCGGCATGGTCCGGGCGGTTCTCTATCTGCCCCGCTGGTGATACACTTGCCCGCAAATATCACAGTCAAAGCCCAACGAGTGAAGCAACCGGCCCAACTGTCTTTAGCCGTACAACTACCGGATGATGAAACCTTCGTCAGTTTTTATCCCGGCAACAACGCCCATCTGATCACCGCCCTCAAGAATGCGGCCATCGGTCAGGGCTCGCCCTTCCTCTATTTCTGGGGAGCCAAGGGGTCGGGCCGCTCCCATCTGCTCCATGCCACCTGCGCCGAGGTCAACGCCCGCGACGCGGCGGCGGCCTATCTCTCCCTCGATCAATTCGAACAGCTCGACCCCAGCATGCTCGATGCCCTGGAGAGCCTGCCCCTGGTCTGTCTCGACAGCCTGGAGGCGATCGCCGGTAACGCCCTGTGGGAGCGGGCCCTGTTCGACTTCTACAATCGCTGGAAGGAGAAGGGGGAGGGGACGCTCATCGTTACCGGCTGCAGCGCGCCACGCAAGCTGGGGCTGCAACTGCCGGATCTCGCGTCCCGTCTCGACTGGGGAGTGAGCTTCCACCTCGACGAGCTGGACGACGAGGGCAAACTCAGCGCCCTGCAACTGCGCGCCGAGCTGCGGGGTTTCAAGCTGCCCATCGACGTGGGCCGTTTCCTGCTCAACCGCCTCTCCCGCGACATGCGCACCCTGCTTGCCACCCTCAATCGTCTCGACAACGCCTCCTTCCGTGCCAAGCGCAAGCTGACCATTCCCTTTGTCAAAGAGATACTCGAGCTCTGAAAACCTATCCCATTAGGCTATCTTATTCGCCATTTTGAACCTGGGCAGTGCTCGAAATCCTCACGTACTACAGTACGCTCCGGTTTCTGCGCGCTGTCCGTGTTCAAACTGCCTTCAACGATTACGCCTACTGGGATAGGTTCTAAGCCCCATAACGACAAACCCCGGGACTTGGCCGGGGTTTGTTTGCGAGCATTACACAGCTATCAGTGGAACTGATCTTCTTCGGTGGAGCCGGTCAGGGCGGTCACCGAGGACTGGCCGCCCTGAATGACGGTGGTCACCTTGTCGAAGTAACCCGTACCCACTTCCTGCTGGTGTGCCACGAAGGTGTAGCCCCGCTCGGCAGCGGCGAACTCGGGCTGCTGCACCATCTCGACATAGTGCTTCATCCCCTCGCCACGGGCGTACTGGTAGGCCAGCTCGTACATGTGGAACCACATGTTGTGGATACCCGCCAGGGTGATGAACTGGTACTTGTAGCCCATGTCGGAGAGCTCCTGCTGGAAGCGGGCGATGGTGGCATCGTCCAGGTTCTTCTTCCAGTTGAAGCTCGGGGAGCAGTTGTAGGCCAGGATCTTGTCCGGGTACTGGGCCTTGATGGCCTCGGCAAATTTGCGCGCCTCGTCCAGATCGGGCTTGGCGGTCTCGCACCACACCATGTCGGCATAAGGGGCATAGGCCAGGCCGCGGGAGATGGCCTGCTCGATACCAGCCTGCACCTTGTAGAAGCCCTCGCTGGTGCGCTCACCGGTCAGGAAGCCGGCATCGTAGGGGTCGGCATCCGTGGTCAGCAGATCTGCCGCGTTGGCGTCGGTACGGGCGATCACCAGGGTGGTGGTGCCGCAGACGTCGGCTGCCAGACGGGCTGCGATGAGCTTTTGCACCGCTTCCTGGCTCGGGACCAGTACCTTGCCGCCCATGTGGCCGCACTTTTTCACGGACGCGAGCTGATCTTCGAAGTGCACGCCGGCGGCGCCCGCTTCAATCATCCCCTTCATCAGCTCGAAGGCGTTCAGCACGCCGCCGAAACCGGCTTCCGCATCCGCTACTATGGGCAGGAAGTAGTCGATGAAGCCCTTGTCCTCTGGTCCAACCTTGTTGGCCCACTGGATCTGGTCGGCCCGGGCGAAGGAGTTGTTGATGCGCTCCACCACGGAGGGGACGGAGTTGGCCGGGTAGAGGGACTGATCCGGGTACATGGTGGAGGAGAGGTTGTTGTCCGCCGCCACCTGCCAGCCGGAGAGATAGATGGCTTCGATGCCGGCCTTGGCCTGTTGCACCGCTTGGCCGCCGGTCAGGGCGCCGAGGCAGTTTACATAGCCTTTCTTGGCGCCGCCGTGGATCAGCTCCCACAGTTTGTCGGCGCCGCGTTGGGCCAGAGTGTGTGCCGGCTGCAGGCTGCCACGCAGGTTCACCACGTCCTCGGCGCTGTAGCCGCGCTTGATCCCTTTCCAGCGGGGGTTTTCTGCCCAGTCTTTCTCGATAGCCTGGATCTGTTGCTCACGGGTCAGTGCCATATCAGTTCCCTCTTTCATTGATTTCACGTTTCCATTGACTTGTTATGGGGGCCGTTACCGGCCCGGGTCTCACAGCCGCTCGTAGCCGGGCAGCGTCAGAAAATCGATGAGTGTGTCGGCGCAGGTGATCTCGTCCATCAGGGCGCTTGCCTCGGCGAAACGGCCCGATTGCCAGCGGGCCTCGCCCACTTCGCCTCTGACCACCTCCTGCTCCTCGGCCAGCATCTGGCGGAACAGCGCCTTGGTCACTGCCTGACCGTTGGAGAGGGTCTTGCCGTGGCGGATCCACTGCCAGATGGAGGTGCGGGAGATCTCGGCGGTGGCGGCATCTTCCATCAGTCCGTAGATGGGCACGCAGCCATTGCCGTTGATCCAGGCTTCCAGGTATTGCAGGGCGACGCGGATATTGGTGCGCATGCCCGCCTCGGTGCGATCACCCTCACAGGGGGCCAGCAGATCGGCGGCCGTGATGGGGGCATCTTGCTCGCGCAGCACGCCGATCTGGTTCTGGGCACCCGCCGGAATGGTGGCGTTGAACACCGCCATGGCGGTATCGGCCAGACCGGGGTGGGCGACCCAAGTGCCATCGTGGCCGTTGTCGGCCTCGCGCTGCTTGTCCGCGTGCACCTTGGCAAACACCTGCTCGTTGACGGCCGCGTCCTTGGCCGGAATAAAGGCAGCCATGCCCCCCATCGCCAGCGCGCCGCGTTTGTGGCAGGTCTTGATAAGGAGTCGCGAATAGGCAGAGAGGAACGGCTTGTCCATGGTCACCACCTGACGATCCGGCAGGACGCGATCCGGGTGGTTTTTCAAGGTCTTGATATAGCTGAAGATGTAGTCCCAGCGACCGCAGTTGAGGGCGACGATGTGATCCTTCATCTGATAGAGCAGCTCATCCATCTCGAACACCGCCGGCAGGGTCTCGATGAGCACGGTGGCCTTGATGGTACCGCGGGGCAGACCGAATTTGTCCTCGGTCCAGGCGAACACCTCGCTCCACCAGCGCCCTTCCAGATGGCTCTGCAGCTTGGGTACGTAGAAGTAGGGACCGGAGCCCTTGGCCAGCAACGCCTTGTGGTTGTGCAGGAAATAGAGGGCGAAGTCGAACAGGCCGCCGGGAATGGGGGCACCATCAAAGGTGACGTGCTTCTCCGGCAGATGCAGACCGCGCACCCGGCAGATGAGCACGGCCGGATTGGGATTCAAGGTATAAGCCTTCCCCTCCGGGCTCTGGTAGGCAATGGTGCCGTTGACCGCATCGCGCAGGTTGATCTGGCCCTCGATCACCTTGTTCCAGGCCGGGGCCAGGGAGTCCTCGAAGTCGGCCATGAAGACCTTGACGTTGGCGTTGAGGGCATTGATCACCATTTTGCGCTCGACCGGGCCGGTGATCTCCACACGGCGGTCCTGCAGATCGGCGGGAATGCCGCGCACCGTCCAGTCACCATCGCGAATATGGGCGGTCTCTGGCAGGAAGTCCGGCAACTCGCCGCCATCGATACGGGCCTGGCGTGCGACTCGCTGCTTCAGCAGCTCGTTGCGTTGGGGAGCGAAACGTTCCACCAGTTCGGACACCAGGGCCACCGCATCCGGCGTCAGGATCTGCGCGTAATCGGGAAGCATCTCGCCTTGAATGCGCAGGCGGGTGCTGCTGATGGTCTGGGCCGGTGCCGACATAGTGGGTACTCCTCCAAAAGTTACATTTTGAATTTATTAACTACGACTAACGTCTATATCCCTTTCTTTCAAACTCCCCATAACAGCGGGGTAACACGATTCATAAGGTGCAAAAGAATGGCGGATTCGTCAACTTGATTTTTAAAACAGGTGTTTCTTGATGATAGTTAAGATGCTGTTTTAAATGGATTTATGTGATTGGTGCAAAAGCTCTTTGCAGATGGTTATGCTCTTGGGTTGCCGGGGCGGCAGGGGGGAGGATTTCGGTAGAGGGGATGGGTTAAAAATGTAACTAATTACGTAATTAAATTACAAATGCAAAAACAAATCCCGACATTACTCCAAGCTTTGCAAAAACATTTGTATGAAATGCCTTCGTTCAATCCAGCATGCATGGGGGCTATGAAGTGACTGGATAGTGAACTTATGTTTAAAACTAAAATGTCAAATTGGGTCAAAATGGCGAAGGCGAACAGGAGAGAGGGAAATGACGAGCAATAACGTAGGTTTGTATCAAGGCGTGTCCATGAAGGAGAGGGAGGTTGGGGCGCAGTAAGTAGTCAATCAAACTGATTTTTGAAGAAAAACTAGCATTTTGTCGTTATTTGCGGTGGCGGTCTGTTGGCCGGGGTCAAGGGCGGTGCCGGACAGCAAAACCGGCGTCTTGAATCGCACTATGGCACGGGCTCGTCTCAGTAATCTTCATCCGGGGCGGCGAGATCGATCACATCGAGGTGCACTGAACTGCCAAACTCGTGCTCTGCGGAATCGAGCTCGGAGGGCGTGGGGGAGATCAGGGGCTGAACGGGCTGGGAGTCAACAGCTTGGGTCATGGATGCTTGCCTCATTGATTGCAAGCCGGTCGGTGATTCCATCACCCTAGTGTCCACCTCCCTGTTTTTATGGCCGGCGGAAAAGTTGCGTATCCTAGCGGCACTTTATGAAAGCTTCAAGTGGTTCTGTATAAAATTCATGCCAATAAAAAGCGGCGACCCGATGAACGGGGGAGGTGAGAGGAAAAGAGGCAAGCGTCGGGCGTGCAGGCAAAAAAATAGCCCAGTCGTTTGACTGGGCTATTTTCGGGGAATTTGGTCGGTGTGAGAGGATTCGAACCTCCGACCCTCTACACCCCATGCAGATGCGCTACCTGGCTGCGCTACACACCGACGGAGTCAGCTCGGCTGACGGGGAGGAAGTCTAATCGGATGATTTGGCGGGCGCAACTCCTTTTTTATCAGGGAGATGCCGACTGCTTCTTTATTGTTCAGCCAAGATGCAACTTGGGCCCTGGCCGGAGTTTTGGCATAATCGCCGCCCCCTTAGGCGGGCACAGGGTGGCGAACACCCAACTCGGGGCGTTCCGATGTCGCCGGGGCCTTTGGCCTCTCTTTCATTGACAGCATCTTCTGCCGTGGGCTACCGGCTACCGGTCAGCGCGAGGGGGAAGGGGCCCGGTGTGCCCAGGGCCGGGACGCAGCAATCCGGGAGTGCGCGGCCGATGCCGTGCAGGTGCCAGGCAAGCCGACATCATATCGACGAGAGGATCAGGGCGTGAAACCATCTGAAGTTGCAGCACAGATCAGCCAGCGCGAGCAGGACGAACGCTGGATGCGCCATGCCATGGCCCTGGCCGCCAGGGCAGAGGGGATAGGCGAGATCCCGGTGGGCGCCGTGCTGGTGCTGGGGGACGAGATAGTGGCAGAGGGGTGGAATCGTTCCATCAGCGAGCACGACGCCTGCGCCCATGCCGAGGTGATGGCGCTTCGGGAAGCGGGCAAGCAGCTTGAAAACTATCGCCTGCTCGACACCACCCTCTATGTGACGCTGGAGCCCTGCTGCATGTGTGCCGGCGCCCTCATCCACAGCCGGGTCAAACGGGTGGTCTATGGTGCCCGGGATTTGAAGACGGGGGCGGCAGGGTCTGTGTTCGACATCCTGCTGGATCCCCGCCACAACCACCAGGTGGCACTGACGGGGGAGGTGCTCGCCGACGCCTGCTCGGCCCAGCTGTCGGATTTCTTCAAACGGCGTCGCGCCGAGAAGAAGGCGGCCAGATTCGCCGCGAAAGAGGCGCTTCCTCACGATGACACCGGGGCCTGATGGCCCCGTTTGCTTTTATTTCACTGCCAGACCGGCGGCCTGCTTCCTACCAACTGCCACCCCTGCGATGAAGCCCGCGCTCTTTGCCGCTGTTGATGTAACAAAACTGTCATGCATCCGCCATATAATGCCGCCAAGCCTAGCTCACATTGAGGTCTTGCATGTCATCGGAATCGTTAAATCTGGTCATGGCGGGCAGTCGAAAACGCCGGATCAAGGATAAATTGGCCAAATATGGCGTCACCACAGGGGGAGCCCTGGTGCTGGTGGCGCTGTTGCTTATCTTCTTCTACCTGCTTTATGTGGTGAAGCCCATCTTCAATGGCGCCAGCATGGAGAGCACCGCTTCCTTCACCCTGCCCATCAAGGGCAAGACCGCCTGGCTCGGGGTCGAGGAGCAAAACGAGATAGGTTACCGCTTCAGTGACCTGGGGAAGGTCAAGTTCTTTGCCGTGCAACCGGATGGCAAGATCAAGACCGGACAGGTGATTGGCGAGGCGCAGGTGAACGGCGAGATCACGGCGGTCGCGCCGCCTGCGCCGGGCCAGAAACTCATCGCCTATGGGTTTGCCGACGGCAAGGCCCAGGTGGTGCAACCCTATTTCAAGATCTCCTATCCCAATGACGTGCGCGTCATCGAGCCCAGCCTGCAATATCCCTTCGGCGAGACCCCCGTGGTGATCGATCCCCAGGGCAAGGCGCTGACGCGCATGGTCTTCGAGGCGACCAAGGACAAGATGGCGACCGCGGCCGTGACCGAAGATGGTCGTGGTGTGCTGATGGTGATGAGCGGCGAGGAGAATTTCCTCTCCGGCGAAATCGAGTGGAGCAACCAGACCTACACCATTCCGTCCCTGCCACGCCATGTTGACCAGATGCTGCTGACCCCGAACCTGCGCCTGTTGTTCGTGCGCGAGGGCAACCGCCTGTCGGTCTATGACATCCACAACCTGAGCGACATCTCCCTGCGCAATGTCATGGAGATCAACGCCCCCAATGCCAGCGTGACCCAGGTTGCCCTGCTCTCCGGTGCGTCCTCCCTGCTGGTGGGCAACGACAACGGCGTCATCTCCCAGTGGTTCGAGGTGGCAAAGGATGGCAAGCGCCAGTTCACCCAGATCCGTGACTTCAAGAGTGACGCGCCGGTCGCCCTGCTGACCCCCGAGCACTTTCGCAAGGGCTTCATCAGCGCAGGCAGCGACGGCACCATCAACTTCTTCCATGCCACCGGCGAAGCCAAGCTGCTTGGCGAGAAGGTTGACGGGGGCAACCTGGCTGCCGTTGCCATCTCTCCTCGCCACAACCTGCTGTTGACCCAGCAGGGGGATGACTTCAAGGTCTTTGACGTCGAGAACGATCACCCCGAGGTAACCTGGTCTGCCCTCTGGCAACAGGTGTGGTATGAAGGCTATCCCGAGCCCCAGTACGTGTGGCAGTCCACCTCCGCCAGCAACGACTTCGAAGCCAAGCTGAGCCTGGTGCCCCTGGTGTTCGGTACCTTGAAAGCCTCTTTCTATGCCATGGTGTTCGCGGTGCCCCTGGGTGTCGCCGGCGCCATCTATACCGCCTACTTCATGTCGGCGGGACTGCGCAAATACGTCAAGCCGACGGTGGAGATCATGGCGGCGCTGCCGACCGTCATCCTCGGCTTCCTGGCGGGTCTGTGGCTCGCGCCCATCATCGAAGGGGCCCTGCCCGGGGTGATCCTGCTGCTGATCCTGCTGCCCATGGGCATGCTGCTCACCGCCCTGGTGTGGAACTATCTGCCGGAGCGCGGCCGCACCTGGCTGCCGGAAGGCTGGCACGCCATCCTGCTTATCCCTGTGCTGCTGTTCATCGGATGGGGCGCCTTCGCCTTGAGCCCCATCATCGAGAACGCCTTCATGCACGGTGATTCGCGCATCTGGCTGACCCACGACATGGGCATCAAGTTTGACCAGCGCAACTCCCTGGTGGTCGGTATCGCCATGGGCTTTGCGGTCATCCCCACCATCTTCTCCATCGCCGAAGACGCGGTCTTCTCGGTGCCCAAGCACCTGACCCAGGGCTCGCTTGCGCTGGGGGCTACCCCGTGGCAGACCCTGAGCCGGGTGGTGATCCTCACCGCGAGCCCGGGCATCTTCTCGGCGGTGATGATGGGCCTTGGCCGCGCCGTGGGCGAGACCATGATCGTGCTGATGGCCACCGGCAACACCCCCATCATGGACTTTTCCATGTTCCAGGGGCTGCGGACCCTGGCGGCGAACATCGCGGTGGAGATGCCGGAATCGGAAGTGGGCAGCTCCCACTACCGGGTGCTCTTCCTCGCCGCCTTCGTGCTGTTTGTGTTCACCTTCTTGTTCAATACCCTGGCTGAATTCGTCCGCCAGCGGTTGCGTGAAAAGTACAGCTCTCTGTAAGGACTAAGGAATCGACAATGGGTAAGTGGTTTAAATCGGGGGCCCCCTGGATCTGGATGACGGGGGGCGCCGTCAGCCTGAGTCTGGTGGCCGTACTGGGTCTGTTGTTGCTGATTGGCTGGCGTGGTCTGGTCTATTTCTGGCCCCATCCCATCTATGAGTGGCAACTTGAAGATGCAAGCGGCAACAAGAGCGTCCTGATTGGCGAGATCAACGACCGGGAGCTGGTGCCGGTGGAGCGCCTGCGCGCCGCAGGCCAGGCGCTGGAAGGGGAGGAGCGCGAAGAGATTACCCGTTATCTGGTCAAGACCGGCAACCGGGAGTTCGTCGACCTCGATTTTCGCTGGGTGCTGGAGACCGATATCAAATCGCGCACCCAGCCGGCGGAGCTCGCCATGGTGGAACGCGCCACCAACGGCAACTTCTATGGTTACATCACCTCGGTGAAGGAAGATGGCCAGGAGCTGACCACGGATCTGCATCCCGCCTTGCAGCGGGTGCTGGCCCGTGCCAACGGCCTCTCAAGCCAAGCCAACGACCTGCAAAAAGGGGCCATCGGCAGCATCAACTACCAGCTGGAGCGCCTGCGCCTGAAAGAGCGCAAGGCCGAGCTGGATGACAAGCTGACCGATCAGCTTAAAGCCGAGCTGGCGAGCGAGCGTCAGGCGCTCAACGACCGTTACCAGGTGCTGGAGAAAGAGCTCTTCTCCCTGCGTACCCAGGCGGACAGAGACAGCATCACTGTCAAGGACATGCGCGGCGAGCTGGTGACCATGCCGATGTCCCGGGTGCTGGATGTGGTCTGGCCCAACGACATGAGCCTGATGGCCAAGGTGGGTCACTGGTTCCACCAGATTGGCAAGTTCGTCTCCGATGACCCTCGGGAGGCGAACACCGAGGGCGGCGTCTTCCCGGCCATCTTCGGCACCGTCTTCATGGTGATCCTGATGGCCATCATCGTGACCCCGCTCGGAGTGGTGGCGGCGGTCTACCTGCACGAGTACGCGGGCAAGAACAGCCTGACCAAGATCATCCGCATCGCGGTGATCAACCTGGCGGGGGTGCCCTCCATCGTCTACGGCGTGTTTGGCCTGGGCTTCTTCGTCTACACCCTGGGGGGCAGCATCGACCGCCTCTTCTACCCGGAAGCGCTGCCGAGCCCGACCTTCGGCTCCCCCGGTGTCATCTGGTCAGCCCTGACCCTGGCCATCCTGACCCTGCCGGTGGTGATCGTCTCCACCGAAGAGGGGCTGGCCCGGATCCCGAGCACCATTCGCCAGGGTTCGCTGGCGCTGGGTGCCACCCAGGCCGAGACCCTGTGGCGCATCGTGCTGCCCATGGCCAGCCCGGCCATCATGACCGGCCTTATCCTGGCCATCGCCCGTGCGGCGGGCGAGGTGGCGCCGCTGATGCTGGTGGGGGTGGTGAAGCTTGCTCCCACGTTGCCGATGGACGGCAACTTCCCGTACCTGCACGTGGAGCGCAAGTTCATGCACCTGGGCTTCCACATCTATGACGTGGGCTTCCAGAGCCCGAACGTCGAGGCGGCGCGTCCTCTGGTCTACGCCACCTCCTTCCTGCTGGTGACGGTGATCGTCGGCCTCAACCTGACGGCGATCGGTATTCGTAACCACCTGCGCGAGAAATTCCGGTCGCTGGAACATTAATCCAGCCATTACAGAGACGGGCAGGGACCTTCCCTGCCAACCAGATATTCCGGCAGCGGGCAAGACGTTTGCCCGCTGCCACCAAGAGAATTTGAGGTAAACAGATGATCAACGTAACACCGAGTTCGGCCCCGCACACCGCCACCGACCTGCTCAACCTGACCCCGGAGCAGACTGCGCTGGAGGTGAAGGATCTCAACCTGTACTACGGCAACAAGCAGGCGCTGTTCAACGTCAACATGAAGATCCCCAAGGGTCAGGTCACCGCCTTCATCGGCCCGTCCGGTTGCGGCAAGTCCACTTTGCTGCGCTGCATCAACCGGATGAACGATCTGGTGGAGATTTGCCGCATCGAGGGGGAGATCCAGCTGCACGGCCACAACATCTATGACAAGAGCGTGGATGTCTCCGCCCTTCGCCGTCAGGTGGGCATGGTGTTCCAGCGCCCCAACCCCTTCCCCAAGTCCATCTACGAGAACGTGGTCTACGGCCTGCGCCTGCAGGGCATCAATGACCGCCGTACCCTGGACGAGGCCGCCGAGCGTTCCCTGCGCGGTGCCGCCCTGTGGGAGGAGGTGAAGGATCGTCTGCACGACAACGCCTTTGGTCTCTCCGGCGGTCAGCAGCAGCGTCTGGTGATTGCCCGTGCCATCGCCATCGAGCCGGAAGTGCTGTTGCTCGATGAACCGACCTCGGCGTTGGACCCCATCTCCACCCTCACCATCGAGGAGCTCATCAACGAGCTCAAGAGCCAGTTCACCGTGGTGATCGTGACCCACAACATGCAGCAGGCGGCGCGGGTCTCGGATCAGACCGCGTTCATGTACATGGGGGAACTCATCGAGTACTCGAATACCAACACCATCTTCACCACCCCGGCCAAGAAGAAGACCGAAGACTACATTACCGGTCGTTACGGCTAAGGGATGCCGGTGATTGAGATGAGCAAGATGAGCAAGATGGGCATCAACAAACAGATTGGCAGTCAGTTCAACGGCTAAGGCATAATCGGAGCAACAAGGATTACTGGTATGGACAATATGAACCTCAACAAACACATCTCCGGTCAGTTCAACGCCGAGCTTGAGAGCGTGCGCAACCAGGTACTGGTGATGGGGGGGCTGGTGGAGAAGCAACTCACCGACGCCATCGCCGCCATCCATGGCCAGGATCTGGATGCGGCGCGCAAGATCGTGGCCAACGACCACAAGGTCAACGCCATGGAAGTGGCGATCGACGAGGAGTGCACCCGCATCATCGCCAAGCGTCAGCCCACCGCGTCCGACCTGCGGCTGGTGATGGCCATCATCAAGACCATCACGGATCTGGAGCGGATTGGCGACGTGGCGGACAAGATTGCCCGCATGCTGACCGACAACGCCAACAAACCCCAGCCACCGCTGGTGTCGCTGGAGAACATGGGGCGTCGCACCATCAAGATGCTCCACGACGTGCTGGACGCCTTCGCCCGCATGGATCTGGATGCAGCCCTGGCGGTCTACAAGGAAGATGACAAGGTGGACCGCGAATACGAGTCCATCATCCGCGAGCTGATGACCTACATGATGGAAGATCCGCGCACCATCCCCCAGGTGCTCAACGTGCTTTGGGCGGCGCGGGCCATCGAGCGGGTCGGCGATCGCTGCCAGCACATCTGCGAGTACATCGTCTACTACGTCAAGGGCAAGGATGTGCGTCACACCAAGGCCGATGACCTGAGCGATCTGCTGGGCAAGGGCTGATGGGGCGCCTTGGGTGGAGCTCCCGTCGCGGCTGCACGACGGGAATCCAACCCTGATTGAATAAAAAGGCGCTTTGAGCGCCTTTTTCATTGCATGTCACGGCAGTTCAAGATAACGCCACCCAGCGGGCGCTTTTCTGCTAGTATATGGCCCCTGTGTGAGTCCCGGATGGAGTCACGGTCCGGTTTCCCGGGCCCAGTTTGCCGTCTTGTGCTAAGGCGGCTGTAGCAATAGGTTAATCATGAGTTTTGCCGATAGTTTGTTCTTTCTGATGCTGCTGGTCGCCGGCAGCGTGTTCTTCTCACTCTCCGAGATCTCCCTTGCCGCCTCCCGCAAGATCAAGTTGCAGGTGATGGCCGACGAGGGCAACCGCCACGCCGAGAAGGTGCTGGCATTGCAGGCCCAGCCGGGCAACTTCTTTACCGTGGTGCAGATAGGCCTCAATACCGTCGCCATCCTCGGTGGTATCCTGGGGGAATCCGCCCTCAATCCCGCCATCAGGGAGCTGATAGCCGGCTTCTACCAGGGGCCCTGGCTCGGCCAGATTAGCTCTGCGGCCTCGTTCGTCTTCGTCACCGGCATGTTCATCCTGATAGCGGATCTGATGCCCAAGCGCCTTGCCATGACCATGCCGGAGCGGATCGCCGTGGTGGTGGTGCGTCCCATGATGCTGTGCGTCACCTTGCTGATGCCGCTGGTGTGGCTGTTCAACGGCATGGCCAACGGCCTGTTCCGGCTGATGCGCATCTCCATGGTGCGCAACGACGAGATCACCTCCGACGATATTTATGCGGTGATGGATGCAGGTGCCGAAGCCGGTGTCATCCAGCGCGAGGAGCACCAGCTCATCGAGAACGTGTTCGAGCTCCAGTCCTTGGGTGTCACTTCCGCCATGACGGCGCGAGAGAGCCTCATCTACTTCACCCTGCAAGAGGGGGAAGAGAGCATCAAGGCGAAGATCGCCGAGCACCCCCACAACAAGTTCCTGGTGTGCGACCACAACCTCGACAGCATCAAGGGGTTCGTGGATGCCAAGGAGCTGCTGATCCGCGTCATCAGCGGCCAGAGCATCGATCTCAACAGCGGCTCCCTGGTGCAGAACGTCATCATCATTCCCGACACCCTCAACCTCTACGAGGCGATGGAGTACTTCAAGAACCATCGCGGGGACTTTGCGGTGGTGATGAACGAATACGCCCTGGTGGTGGGCATCGTCACCATGAATGACCTGATGAGTACCGTCATGGGGGAGTGGGCCACCCACGTGGTGGAAGAGCAGATCGTCCAGCGGGACGAGAACTCCTGGCTGGTGGACGGGGTGACCCCCATCTCCGACGTGATGCGCGCCTTCGACATCGAGGAGTTCCCGGAAAACCAGAACTACGAGACCATCGCCGGTTTCATCATGTACATGCTGCGCAAGATCCCCAAGCGCACCGACTCGGTCAAATATGCCGGTTACAAGTTCGAAGTGGTGGACATCGACAGTTACAAGATTGACCAGTTGCTGGTCACCCGGGTAGAACCTGTGAGCAATGAGAAGCCCGCTCAGGAATCCTAAAGGAGTTCGTTAGCAATCATGAAGATGAAGACTCATTCCCGTGCGCTGGCCTGTGTGGCGCTCGCCCTGGCACTGGGTGCCTGCAGCCAGAGCGCACCGCGCAAGCCGGTGACGCCTGCCAAACCCGTCGCTCCCCAGCCTGCCGTGGTGGTCCTGCAGCAGGATCCCGATGCGGTGGTGCAAAGCGCCGTGGCAGAGCCCAGCCCGGTGTTCGACGAGGAGTATCACGGCCCGGATCAAGGGTCGCTTGAATCGGTCACCGCCCTGTTTGCCCGGGGTTACATCGAATCCGCCATGCGCGAGACCATGCTGGCGGCGGTGCACAGCGACTATCCGCTGCTCGGCATGCGGGACGTGCGTCTCACTGACCCTGTTGCCAAGTTCCTCACCTCGGCCCAGGCACGCACCACGGCCCACGACTACCTCTATGCCGGGGTGCAGCGTCGGCTGGGCCGCCCCCTCAGCCCCGCCCAGTGGGAGCAGATCTGGCAGGGCTATCCCCAGCAGGGCCGGGTCTCCGACTGGGTCAAGCAGACCAAGCGGGTGCTGGCCGGGCGCTGAGCCCCTGGTTATCGGCGGCTGTGCCCGCCTTGATCCCCTGTTTCACAAGAGGCCACCCCCCGGGGTGGCCTCTTGTCGTTTCAGTGCCTGGCCAGGTGATGCCTGTGCCGGGGAGACCTCCCTTTGCCGCCATCATCCTGAGCTTGCCCGGATTTGTTCGTAGCCCCCGATTGCCTCTTGTTCTACTTTGGGTCATGATATTTGGGATTTCTAGCCGTCTAGATGTTTTGATGGCTTAATGTGGTTTCACACAATAAACACCCGTCATGGCGGGGAGACGCAGAGAGACAGAGATGGACAAGCAGGATTTGTGGGTACTCGATGGCGGTATGGGCCGTGAACTGGCGCGGCGTGGTGCGCCGTTCCGTCAACCGGAGTGGTCGGCACTGGCGTTGATGGAAGCGCCCGAGACGGTGCGCGAGGTACACCAGGCCTATGCGACGAGCGGTGCCCGGGTGATCACCACCAACAGCTATGCCCTGGTGCCCTTCCATATCGGCGAGGCACGCTTTGCCGCCCAAGGGGAGGCACTTGCGGCTCTGGCCGGGCAACTGGCCCGAGACGTGGCCGACGAACAGGGGGGAGCCGTCAAGGTGGCCGGCTCCTTGCCGCCGCTCTTTGGCTCCTATCGTGCGGACCTCTATCAGGCCGAGCGGGTGAGCGAGCTGGCGACACCGCTTATCCGTGCCCTGTCACCCCATGTGGATCTCTGGCTGGCGGAGACCATGAGCCTCATCGCCGAGCCCCTGGCCCTCAAGGCCCTGCTGCCCGAGGACGGCAAGCCGTTCTGGGTCTCCTTTACTCTGGAAGACGAGGCGCCGGGCAGCGAGCCCACCCTGCGCTCCGGCGAGCGGGTGGCGGATGCCGTGACCGCGTTGGCGTCGGCCGGGGTGGATGCCATCCTGTTCAACTGCTGCCAGCCCGAGGTGATTGAAGGGGCGCTTAAGGTGGCCGTCGCCGCGTTGCAGGTTCAGGGGCGCACCGACGTTCGCCTCGGCGCCTATGCCAACGCCTTCCCGCCCCAGCCCAAGGAGGCGACTGCCAATGACGGTCTGGACGAGATCCGCGGCGATCTGGGGCCGCTGGATTACCTCGGCTGGGCCGAGCGCTGGCGCAGAGCCGGGGCAAACCTCATCGGCGGCTGCTGCGGCATCGGCCCGGAACACATCGAGGCGCTGGCCAGCCGGCTGCGTTAAGGAGCGCCCATGAAAGAGAGCAAGATCGGGCTCTGGTCCCTCACTGCGCTGGTGTTCAGCTCCATGGTGGGGGCCGGCATCTTCAGCCTGCCCCAGAACATGGCCGATGTGGCGGGCGCTCGCGCCGTGCTGATCGGCTGGGCCGTCACCGGGGTCGGCATACTGGCGCTGGCCATGAGCTTCCTTTACCTGTCGCGGCTCAAACCCGAGCTCGACGGCGGCATCTACAGCTATGCCCGCGCCGGCTTTGGCGAGCTGGTAGGGTTCTTCTCCGCCTGGGGATACTGGCTCTGTGCCACCATCGGCGTGGTGGGTTATCTGGTGATCGCCTTCGCGGCGCTGGGCAGCTTCGTCGACACGCCGGAGCGGGTCTGGTTTGGCGAGGGCAACACATTGGCAGCTTTTGTCGGCGAGTCCTGCATCCTCTGGGCGGTGCACCTGCTGGTGGCCCGCGGCGTGCAGCAGGCGGCCCTGTTTAATCTGGTGGCGACCCTGGCCAAGAGCCTGCCGCTGCTGCTGTTCATCCTGTTCGCCTGCTACTGGTTCGATCCGGTCACCTTTGCGGCGGATCAGGAGGGCAGCACCCTGGCGGTACCGGTCTCCGAGCAGGTGCGTAACACCATGCTCATCACCCTCTGGGTCTTCACCGGCATCGAAGGGGCAGCGGTGCTCTCGGCCCGGGCGAGAAACAAGCGGGATGTGGGCACCGCCACCGTGCTCGGCGTGGTGCTGGCGCTGCTGCTCTATGTGCTCATCTCGGTGCTGGCGCTCGGAATATTGAGCCGCCCGGAGCTTGCGGCCCTGCCCAACCCCTCCATGGCGGGACTGATGGCCCAGATGACGGGTTCCTGGGGCAAGCTGCTCATCAGCGCCGGTCTCATCGTGTCGGTGCTCGCCTCCTACGTGAGCTGGACCCTCTTCTCGGCCGAGGTGCCGTTCAGCGCGGCGCGTCACGGGGCCTTCCCGGCCATCTTCCGGCGCGAGAACCGCAACGGCACCCCCATCGCCTCGCTCTGGCTCACCAGCCTGACCGTGCAGGGCTGCTTGCTGCTGGTGTGGCTGCTTGGCAAGGGGTACACCAACCTGCTGCTCATCTCCACCTCCATGATCCTGGTGCCCTACCTGCTCATCGGCCTCTTCCTGCTCAAGCTGGTCTTCAGTGGCAAGGGTGGGCAGGGCCGCGGCCTGATGCGGGTGGTGGCGCTGGTGTCGAGCGGTTATGGTTTCTGGCTGCTCTACGCCGCCGGGGTGGAGTACCTGCTGCTGTCGCTTCTGCTCTACGGGCCGGGTCTGCTGTTGTTTCTCTACAGCCGTCGCCAGCTCGGCGCCGAACAGCGGCTCAGCGGGCGCGAACGGCTGCTGGCCGGGGTGACGCTGCTGAGCCTGATCCCCGCCGTCTGGTCCTTCGTTCACGTCTGACCCGGGGGGTGTCCCTGTCATGAAAAAGAGCGCCCCTGGGCGCTCTTTTTTTATCCTGGTCGGTGGGTCAACCGCTGGTGGGGCCCGCCGGTTTGCCAAACAGCACGGCGAGCTTTTGCCGCCAGGGGAGGCCACGGGCCTCTTGCAGCATGTCGCGCCACTCGTGGAAGGTGAGGGTGAGCGGGTTGAAGCTGTGGATTGGCTTGGTGATGCCGAAACGGCACGGCTCGCCCAAGTCTTCTTCCACGAAGGTGCCAAACAGCCGGTCCCAGATGATGAGCACGCCGGCGAAGTTGCGATCGATGTATCTGGCGTTGCTGGCGTGGTGCACCCTGTGGTGGGAGGGGGTGTTGAAAATCCATTCAAGTTTGCCCAGCTTGCCCACCACCTGGGTGTGGACGAAAAACTGAAAACCCAGGCTCAAGAGTACGGTGGCCACCACCGCCTCGGGGGGGAAGCCGATGAGGATCATGGGGATCCAGAACAGCCACATGCCGGAGACCGGGTACATCAGGCTCTGGCGAAAGGCGGTGGAGAGGTTGAGCCGCTCCGAGCTGTGGTGCACCACGTGGGAGGCCCAGAGCCAGCGCACATGGTGGCTCGCGAAGTGAAACAGCCAGTAGCAGAGATCCTGCAACAGAAAGAGCAGCAAGAGGCTCCAGAGGTTCAGTTCGATATCGAATAGTCGCCAGCCCCAGAGGGTGTCATAGAGATAGGCGATGGCAATGGCTGCCAGGGCATCGCCCCCCTGATGCATCAGTGCCAGGGTGGCATTGGCGAAGAGATCCTTCCACTGGTAACCCGCCGTGGGATAGGCGGTGCCGTGTTTTCGCAGGTAGAGCATCTCCCAGCCGATGAAGACCAGAAAGAGGGGCGAGAGGTAGAGCAGGAGCAGTTGCACATCCATGTGAGCCATCCGGTTGGACCAGTTGGATGTCAGCATACCGGATGAATTTAAAATTTCATTAACATCCTTGCTCGTTGGCGTGGTGACAACCCGATGGCAAAAGGCTGCGGAAAGGAATGCGCCAGGGAGATGATCTGGGGGGTGAAGAAGGCAAGCATAGAAGAGGGAGCCATGGGCTCCCTCTTCGTGCTGGTGCATCGCGGGTTATAGCACCTGGCTCAGGAACTGGCGCAGGCGCGGGGAGGGGGGATTGTCGAAGAAGTCGGCGGGTTTCTCGTCCACCAGCAACTCGCCGCTCTCCATGAAGAGCACCCTGTCCGCCACTTCCCGGGCAAAGCCCATCTCGTGGGTCACCACCACCATGGTCATCCCTTCGCGGGCCAACCCCTTCATGACGTCCAGCACCTCTCCCACCATTTCGGGGTCGAGGGCGCTGGTGGGCTCGTCGAACAGCATGATGCGCGGCTGCATGGCGAGCGCCCGGGCAATGGCCACCCGCTGCTGCTGGCCGCCGGAGAGCTGGGAGGGGTAGCTCTGGGCCTTGTTGGAGAGACCGACCTTGAGCAGCAGGGCCTTGGCCCGCTCCTCAGCCTCCTGGCGAGAGAGCCCTCTCACCTTCTGAGGGGCCAGGGTGATGTTGTCCAGCACCGTCAGGTGAGGGAAGAGGTTGAAGGACTGGAACACCATGCCCACCTCTTCCCGCAGCTTGTTGACATCCCCGGGTTCGGTGAGGCTGATGCCGTCGACCACGATATTGCCATCGTTGATGGTCTCCAGCTGGTTGAGGGTGCGCAGGAAGGTGGACTTGCCCGAGCCGCTCGGCCCCACGATCACCACCACTTCCCCTTCGGCCACCTGGGTGCTGACGTTTTTCAGGGCGTGCACCTCAGTGCCGTAGAACTTCTCTACACCGGTTGCCTTGATGATGGGATCAGTTGCAGCGCGCATAGTTCACCTCCAGACGACGCACCGGGAAGGGGCAGGGAGTGCCGGTGATGGCAGAACGTTTCGACACCGATGGCGCCTTGATAACGGGATCAGTTGCTGCGCGCATATTTCACCTCCAGACGACGCACCAGGAAGGAGAGAGTGCCGGTCAGCACCAGATAGAGCAGAGCCACGGTGAACCACACCTCGAACGGGCTGAAGGTGGAGCTGACCACTTCGCGCCCCGCCTTGGTGAGATCCGTGATGGAGATGACGGAGACCAGAGAGGAGTCCTTGATGAGGTTGATGAACTGACCCGCGAGCGGTGGCAGCACCCGTTTGAAGGCCTGGGGCAGGATGACGTAGCGCATGGTCTGGGCCGAGGTCATGCCAAGGCTTCTGCCCGCTTCCATCTGCCCCTTGTGAATGGAGCTGATGCCGGCGCGCACGATCTCCGCCACGTAGGCGCCGGTGAAGACCGCGAGCGCCGCCACACCAGCGGTGAATCGGTCGAGGTTCAGCACGGTGCCGATAAAGAAATAGACGATGAAGATCTGCACCAGCAACGGGGTGCCACGGATGAGCTCCACATAGGTCACGGCCAGGTTGCGCAGGGCCGGATTGGGGGAGAGGCGGGCGAGCCCGGCCAGGGTGCCAAGCAGGATGGCGAAGATGCCCGCCACCAGGGAGAGCTTGACCGTGACCCAGACGCCCCAGGCGATGGGGCCGGCGGTCCAGCTCAGTTGCACATCCAGGGTATCGCCGAGGAAGACGGTATCCCCTTCAGCCAGCTGGGAGCCCTTGGGTGCGATGGCCTGACGGCGGCTGGGGTCGAGATCGTCTTGCAGGAAGAGCTGTCCCTTGTCCGCGACCACGGTGCCGTCAAACTCGGCATAGTGTTTCTGTTCTGCCTGATAGGCGATGTACTGGGGAATGCGTTCCCAGCGCCAGGTGTAATCCACTGCCTGCACGGCCTTGTAGATGCCGAAAATGGCGGCCAGCACCAGCAGCAGGAAGATCCCGTGCCAGAGCAGCTGATTGGGCTGTTTTTCCATCTGTCTTGTGAGTTTGGGGTTGATCACTGTCACAACCTCTTTTGTCGTTATCGTGTGGGGAGTCTGCGTGAAGGGGCGGCATGCCGCCCCTTTGAGAGGTTATTTGAGCTGGTTCAGCCAGGCGGTGGATTCAAACCACTTCTTGTAGAGACGGTCGTAGCTGCCGTCGCCCTTGATCTGGCGCAGGTAGTTGTTGAACCAGTTGAGGGTGTCCTGATCCCCCTTGCGGATGGCCCAGGCCAGCGGCTCGAAGGTGAACGGCTTGTCGAGGTGCACCACGGCGCCCTGGTTCTGGGACGCGAAGATGGCGTTGTAGGGCAGGTCGTAGACGAAGGCATCCACCTTGCCGTTGATCACTTCCAGCTTGGCGTCATCCTGGGTTTCAAACTGCAGCAGGGTGGCCTTGGGGATCATGCGCTTGACCGCTTGCTCGCCGGTGGTGCCGAGTTTGACCGCGATCTTGTATTTGGGATCGTTGAGGTCTTGGAAGGATTTGATTTCGCCCGCCTTGTCCTTGCGAAGCACGATGGTCTGGCCGACGACGATGTAGGGATCGGCAAAGTTCACGCGCAGGTTGCGCTGGGGAGTGACGGTCATGCCGCCCATGATGACGTCGAACTTGTCGGTCAAGAGCGCGGGGATGATGCCGTCCCAGGCGGTGTTGACGAACTCCACCTTCACGCCCATCTCCTTGGCGACCATCTTGGCGAGATCCACGTCAAAGCCGATGTACTGGCCCTGCTTGTTGGTCATCTCGAAGGGTTGATAGCCGGCATCGAAGCCGACCCGCAGCACACCGCGCTCCAGCACGGCATCCAGGGTGGAAGTGGGCGCGGCGTTGGCCAGCCCGCACAGCAGCAGGGTAGAGAGAATGAGTTTTTTGATCATAAATGACGTCTCTGTCGTAAATGTGGTCGGCCTTGAACCTGCTCCCGTGCGACTCCATGGCACAAGAGACTGCTGCATCCGGCAGCAGGCAAGACAGGATTATTGTCTTGGTCGGGGCAAAAGCCCCATATGAGATTCTATGAATGGTTCGTTGGATGAAAAATGTACCAAAACCTGTTTGTGCCAGAAGACTCAATAAGTTATGGAGACTTTTATCCCTCGTGGTGACTCATAAAACCACATGAAAACAACATATCTATCTAATGGCGCCGGTTCAAGTGCAAAATATCCGGCGGCCGTCTCGGTGGAAAATCCGGGCACAGACAGGGCGTTGTCCGGCACGCTTCACGGGGAATGGGGCGTGCGAGTCGGGCAAATATTTTTGCCCGGCCCATAGGCTCCCTCTGTGTCTTGTCATGGGCTTCCCATATACTCAGCCATCCCCATTGGAAGGTTCGGGAATGGACGCCTCAATTCTGCTCAATCTGGACGTATTTACCCTGATGTTGATGGCCCTCGGGGGCTACAGCCTGGGATTCATCACCCTCTCCATCATCTGGTCGACCCACAGGGAAATACCCGGTCTCGGGCTCTGGTGGTGGTCCAGCCTCTGTGCCCTGGCGGCGCAATCGCTCTTCTTCATGCAGGCATTTTCCCCCCATATCGCGGGGATCTGGCTGGCCAACCTGCTCATCACCTTCTGCCTCGCCCTGATGCCACTCGCCATCCAGCGCTTCTTCGGGGAGCCGCCAAACTGGCGGGCATTCACCCTCTTCATGCTGGTCTATCTGCTGATCCTCTGCTGGAGCGTCATCTTCAACGACAAGATGGCCCCCCGGGTGCTGCTGGCCTGCCTGAGCTACATGATGGTGGGGGCGGTGATTGTCTGGCTCATCTGGCGCCATGGCTACCCTGACTATCTGCCTGCTGTGCTGGTGTTCACCGTGGTCAACATCCTGCTCTACGGTTTCAATCTGGTGCGCATGGGGGCCCTGCTCGGCGGCGAGGTGCGGGTCCTGATGGATCAGCATGCGGTCAATGTGCTCCCCTTCCTCTCCATGCTGATGGGCAACTATCTGTCGACCTTCGGGGTGCTGCTGCTCTGTACCCAGTACCGGGCCCTGGCCCTGCGTCGACAGGCCAGCCAGGATCCCCTGACCGGCCTCCTGAACCGGCGCGGCTTCATGGACCACTGCGTGACGATGGCAAGGCAGGGGGCGCTGGTGGTGCTGGATCTCGACGACTTCAAGCAGATCAACGATCGCCACGGTCACGAGACCGGGGACAGGGTGCTGGAGGCGGTGGGTCGCTATCTTGCCGGCCAGCGGGATCTGGTGGCCAGCCGCTTCGGCGGGGAGGAGTTTGTGCTGCTGTTGCCCGAGCGGGACCCCCTGGCCCAGCAGGCGCGCTGCGAGCAGATCCGCCAGGGGATAGAAACGCTGGGGCTGAAGGGGGTCCGGGTGACGGCCAGCCTGGGGTGGGCGCCCAGCGCCCGCGAATGGCACTTTGACACCCTGTTCAGCCAGGCCGATCGCGCTCTCTATCAGGCCAAGCGGGAGGGCAAGAACCGGATTTGTCAGGGGGCCTGATCCCCCGTCAGGTCATGCCCGGCCGGTGGCCCTTGGCTCCGACCGGACAAAGGCATACCGAGTCAGCTACCTGGTCGCATCAGACCAGAATGGCCGCCTAGCCGCCTGTCAGCGGTGCAGCTCCCCCGCGCGTTCCGGCTGATAGACCACTTCCAGGATCTCCACCTGGATGGTGCGACCGGCCGGCCCCGGCCAGGCGATGCTGTCACCCACCTTGAGCCCCAACAGGGCGCTGCCCACTGGCGCCAGCACGGAGATCTTCGATTCGTCCCCCTGCACATCCTTCGGATAGACCAGCGTCAGGCAGAAGTCGTTGCCGCTGTTTTGCATCTTGAAGCGCACCGTGCTGTTCATGGTCACCACGTCCGGCGGCATGTCGGCGGGTTCGCGGATCTCGGCGCGATCCAGCTCCTCTTGCAGGGCCAGGTGCTGGGGGTGGTTGCCAAGCAGCTGTTCAATGCGATCCAGATCCAGGCTGGAGATGACGAGATGAGGCTGTTTCATAGGGTATTTCCTTATCAATGACTGAAGGGACCAGGATGACGGGCAGACTGGTCGACAAAAAACGGTGCAAGGGTAAAAAGCAGACAGCAAAAGCGATGCCCCCGAGCGACTCGCGCAGCGGGGCGAGGGCGGGGGCTCAGCGGGGTGTGAGCGTACTGGAAAAAATCATGATTGCTTTCATGGAGATACCATAACCATTCTGGGGTGGTTTGGCAATTGGACTGACTGTCTCATCAGGGAGCCTGGTAATCGTACTGGTGCAGGATGCGCGCGAGACTGCCATCCTCCCTCATTTCCTGAATGACCCGGCGCCAGCGCAGCGCCTCGCTGCGGGAGAAGCGGGGACTGGCGGCCAGGTAGAGGGTGCTCTGCTGCAAGGTCTCGCCTCGCACCAGATCCGGGAGCGGCAGACCCGCCCGCTGCTGGTTGTAACGGGCGGTGTTCCAGGCCACCGCCCATGCCTGGATGCGGCCGCGCGCCAGCTTGCTGGCGTTGCTGACCTCCTCGGTGACCAGCTCCCGGGTCACCCCTGTCAGCGGCTGGATCAGGCTCTGGCTATGGGAGCCACGCATCACGCCAACGGTGAGACCTGGCAGTGTCTTCATGGAGAGCGGCGCTGGATGGTGACGGCGATGGCTGACCAGCACGAAGGCCTCCTCCAGCAGGGGGGCAATCCAGAGAAACAGTGGTTCGCGCTGGGGATTTCGGGCCGGGGGCAACAACAGGACATCCGGGCGGTGGCTGGCCTGGCTGAGGGCGCGAGCCAGCGGCATCAACTCGATCTCGAGCGGTTCCCCGAGGCGGCGGGCAGCCTCCTCCAGCACCTCGATGGCCATGCCGCTCGGCGCACCCTGCTGGGCGCGGATCACATAGGGGGGAATGTCCGCGGCCACGACGACCACGGCACGGGCCGAAAAGGCGCAGACGATCAGAGGGGAGAGCAGCAGAAGCAGAGTAACAAGGCGCATGGATGTTCGGGTCCGGGATGAGTACAGAGAGTGTAACATCCCGTTACGCCATGTCAGCCAGGCGATTGCCGCCTGGGGGGATCAGTCGAAGAAATCCCGCAGATCCAGGGTCTGGTACCCTGCCAGTTGCTGCCAGGGGAGGGTCTTTGGCAGCGGCTTGAGCGTCACCTCCATCCGGTAGCTGCGATAACCGTCGAGGCTTGCCGACTCCACCACCAGGGGCAACTGCCAGCGGCTCGACCAGAGGATGCGGGTACGCTGGCGACCTTCGCGGGTCTCATACCAGTTCGCCTGGTCGGGGGCGGCCTCATCCAGCGGTGTCATTCCCTCTAACAGGGCAGGGTTGATGAGGTGGCGGATCCGCGCCCACTCCGGCTTGAAGGCCACCTGGCCGTACTCCTCCTGCGGCACCTCCACCAGCTGGTTGTGCCAGGCATCGGCGTAGCGCAACTGGAGTGTGTCTCCCTCGCTGCGGGTGACCCAGCGCGCCGCCATCTGGTGGGTGAAGTGCTTGTGGCCGGGGCGGGCATCGTGGGTGGCGTGATAGGCACGGGCCAGGGGAACGGGAATGAGCCGCTGGCTCCACACCTGGTCACCGACCCGCAGCCACTTCTCCTGCCACTGGCTCTCCCGGGTGATGCCGTCGCTGCCGGTAGCCCTGTCCACGTAGCGGATGCGGGCGGCCAGATCGGGCACCTCGTCGGCCAGGAGGGGGAAGGAGAGGGCGCTGCCCAGCAGCCATAAAGAAAGCAGATATTTCATCATCGTCTCTCGCTCGACGGAAAAGGTGCCCGGCGCGGTGCCGGGCCCCTTTATCACAGGCCGAGGGCCTCCCTGAGCTTGCCGAACACCCGGGTGTTGTCGAGGGTGCCCTTGAACTGGCTGCTGCCTGCGCCGCCCGCGAACAGCATCACATCGCCGCCGCCGTGAGTCTCGGAGCCGAGCTTGACTCCGGTCTCCTGCAGGTAGTCATCCGCCATCACTTCATCGCTGGTGAGGGTGGGGCGCTGGTCCTGGCGGTTGGGGCCGTTGCCGAACACCAGAGTAGTGAACGGCTTGCCGTCCGCGTCGTTCTGGGTCGAGCCATCGGCGTTCTTGACCAGATCCAGCACCTTATTGCCCTTGGCGGAATAGCCGTTGATGGTCATGGTGTGGTCGTGGTCGGCGGTGACCACGATCAGGGTATCGCTCAAATCCACTTTGCCGAGGGCCGTCTTGACCGCCTCGTCCAGCGCCACCGCATCGGTCAGGGATCGCTTGGCGTTGGTGGCATGCAGGGCGTGGTCGATACGCCCCCCCTCCACCATCAGGAAGTAGCCCTGGCTGTTCTGGCTGAGCAGATCGATCGCCTTGGCGGTCATCTCGGAGAGGGACGGCTGGGTACTGGCCGCCCCCTTGGCGACGCGGTCCAGTTCGTAGTCGAGGTGGGACTTGGTGCTGAACAGCCCCAGCACCTTGCCCGAGTTGACGGCAGAGAGCTCATCCTTGGTGGTGACATAGCGGTAGCCCCGGGCGGTCAGCTCGGCGGTGAGATCCCGGCCGTCGGCCCGGCCGCCCTTGTTGCTGGCACTGTAGGGCGTCCAGTGGTTGGCGCCGCCCCCCATCAGCACATCGACCCCATCCCCCAGCGCCTGGTTGAAGCCGGCTCCGCCTGGTACCGCCTGCTCGGCGATAGCGTAGGCCGCATCCCGGTGGCAGATATGGGAATAGGTCGCCGCCGGGGTTGCATGGGTGAGCTCAGTGGTCGTGACGGCCCCCACCGACTTGCCCGCCGCCTTGGCCAGCTCGAGAAGGGTGGGCACCGGGCTCCCGTTGTCGCTGGTGCAGTTGTTGATGCCCTTGTTGCCGTTGGCATCCTTGGACGGTGCCACTGCCCTGGTGTCGCTGCTCATGGCGATCACCTCGTTGTTCATCTTGACGCCGGTGGTGTAGGCCGCCATGGAGGGGGCGGAGTCCGTGGTCTGGGCATCGTGGGAGAAGGTCTTGATGCGCGCGCTCTGGGGCAGTTTCATCATCTCGAGATCCCCCTCTTCCCCCACCTTGAACAGGCGGGTGGCGGTGAGCACGGTGGGGCCCATGCCGTCTCCGATAAAGAGGATGACGTTCTTGGCATCGGCGGCGTGCGCCTGGGAGAGGCCGCCAAGCGTGCCGAGCAGGGCGGTGCAGACCAGCGTCTTTTTCATGGTGATGTTCATCCTGATAATCCCTTACAGCTTGGCCGCAGCCTTGATCTTGCCGAACACGGCGGTGTTGTCGAGAGAGCCGTGGAAGCGCTCCGCCCCCTGGCCGATGGCGCCGAGGAAAACATCGGTACCGCCGTGGGTCTCGTTGCCTATCTCGCCCACCTTGACCACCACCTCCTGGTGATAGTCGTCGGCGGAGGCGGTGGCGTCGTCGAGGGCCGCCACGCTGCTGCGCGGGCCATCCACTCGGTTGTAGCCGTTGCCAAAGCCGATGATGGTGTAGGGCATGCCATCGCTATCCTTGCTCGGCTCGCCGGTCTCGTAGTTCTTCACCAGCCCGAGCACGCCCGCATTGCCTGCCGTGGTCTTGCCGGTGCGCTTGGCGTACCCGTTGAGCACAAGCGTGTGGTCATGGTCGGCGGTGACCACGATCAGGGTGTTTTTCAGCTCGGGATCGGTTTTCTTCACTTCATTGATGGCGGCCAGGATGGCGTTGTCGAAGGCGAGAGTATCCTGCAGGGCGCGCTTGGCGTTGGTGTCGTGCAGGGCGTGGTCGATACGCCCCCCTTCCACCATCAGGAAGTAGCCCTTCTCTTTGCCCTTGAGCTGCTTGATGGCAGCCAGGGTCATCTGGGCCAGTGACGGCTCGCTGGCGGGCCGGTCCAGGTCATATTTCATGTGGCTTGAGCCAAACAGGCCCAGCAGCGGCTTGCTCGCATCGGCCTGGTTCAGCTCGTCCAGGGTGGCGGCAAACTGATAGCCCTTCGCCTTCATCTCGTCGATGAGGTTGCGACCATCGGTCCGCTTGCCCTTGTCGGCGCTGGGCAGGAAGAAGCCGCTGCCGCCCCCGAGCACCACGTCCAGCCCCTCCTTCAGGGCGCTGTTGTAACCGCTGCCCCCCGGCACCATCTGGACGGCGATATCAGCCTCCAGGTCCCGGTTGCAGATATGGGCATAGGTGGCGGCCGGGGTGGCGTGGGTGACCCGGGTGGTGGTGACCACGCCGGTGCCACGGCCATCGGCCTTGGCCAGCTCCAGCAGGGTGGTCACCGCTTTGCCGCCGCTCTGGCTGCAATCGCTCTCCTGGGTGGCGTCGCTGTCCATGCTGATGACGCCGTTGTTGCTCTTGACCCCGGTCATGTAGGCCGCCATGGAGGGGGCCGAGTCGGTCACCTGGGCATCGTGGGAGAAGGTCTTGATGAAGGCCGTTTCCGGCAGGGTGTCGATGGTGAGGCTGCCCTCTTCGCCGACGCCATAGATCCGGGAGGCGGTGAGGGTGTTGAGACCCATGCCGTCGCCGAGGAAGAAGATCACGTTCTTGGCGCTGGATTCCGGGGTGTTGCTGTCGTTGTTGGAGTTGCAGCCGGCGGCCAGGGCGGCGCCTATCATCACTGCAAGTCCTGCCATCTTTCTCATTGGGGTTCGCTCCTTGTGAAACCTGAGCGCAGCCTAGAGGGGGCAGATGACACTTTTAGTGAAGAGAGATGACAATACGGTGAAAGCGCCTTGCAAATGTTATCTTATATCAATGGGTTATGTTGATTGTGTTTTGCCACTCACCTCCCGGTGGCGTGGTGGGCATCCGGCCACCCGGGTGACAACACCCGGCCAGAATAGCCTGTCAAATCGGGGCCGCAGCAGGTAAAATGCGCCCCCTTGCGATGAGTGCCAGCGGTCTGGCGCATCACCACGCACCCGCAACCCCGAGCGCCCGCAGCCCCGAGAGGGGACCGCATGCCAATGAGAGAGTAACGGATATGTCCATCAACTGGTTCCCCGGCCACATGCACAAGGCCCGCAAAGAGATTGCAGAGGTCATGCCCCAGGTCGATGTCATCATCGAGATGCTCGACGCCCGCATCCCCTTCTCCAGCGAGAACCCCCTGGTGCCGGAGCTGCGCGGGGAGACGCCGGTGATCAAGGTGCTCAACAAGGCAGACCTTGCCGACCCCGAGATCACCGCGCTGTGGGTGGCCCACATGGAGCAGGAGAAGGGGATCAAGGCTCTGCCCCTGACCCAGCAGGAGCCTACGATGATCAAGCAACTGCTGACCCTGTGCCACGAGATGCTGCCGGAGCGCAACTTCGAGCTGCGCGGGGTGCGCGCCATGATCATGGGCATCCCCAACGTGGGCAAGTCCACCCTGATCAACACCCTGGCGGGGCGCATCATCGCCAAGACCGGCAACGAGGCGGGGGTGACCAAGTCCCAGCAGCGGATCAAGCTCGACAACCACGTCATCCTGACGGACACCCCTGGTTTCCTGTGGCCCAAGCTCAATCCGCCCTCCTGCGGTTATCGACTGGCGATCACGGCGGCCATCAAGGATACCGTCTTCGATTACGCCGACATCGCCATGTTTGCCGCCGACTACTTCATCAAGGCCTATCCGGAGCGCATCAAGGCACGCTACCAGCTGAGCGAGCTGCCGGAGACCGAGATCGAGCTGCTGGATCTCATTGCCCGTCAGCGCGGCTTCATGCGCAAGGGGGGGCTTGCGGATCTGCACAAGGCCTCGGAAATCCTGGTCAATGAATTCCGGTCCGGCATGCTGGGGCGGATCTCCCTGGAAACGCCAGAGATGGTGAGCGTCGAGATAGTGGAAGCCGAGGCCGAGGCTGAGCAGAAAGCCAGGGAGAAGGCGGAGCGGGAAGAGGAGCGCCAGGCCCGGGCTCGTCGCAAGTACGCCAAGAAGCGTCAGCGCTGACCGGCGTTGTGCACGATAGGTTGTGCTTGTTAGAAAGAAGAGGCGGCCCTGGGTCGCCTCTTCTGGTCATGGCGCTCTGGCGTGAGGGAGGCAAAGGGGCGATATTCAACCGCCCGGTTCCCTTCATCATGACCAAGGTGCCGGCCAATCAAGGGGATGAGGCTCCCGCCAGGGGAGGGCCGTGCCGCGTTGCCATCACGGTGGGCAGAAAAACCTTGCGACCCGGCCTCAGTGCCGATTGACAAAGGCACAGGCGGTGGCATGATGCGCTCGCATTTTGCATCTCCCCACGGTTCTATCCATGACCACATACTCCCGCCCGGTGCTGCTCCTGCTCTGTGGCCTGCTGTTACTGACCCTAGCCATCGCGGTATTGAATACCCTGGTGCCGCTCTGGCTCGCCCATGAGCATCTGCCCACCTGGCAGGTCGGCATGGTCGGCTCCTCCTATTTCACCGGCAACCTGCTGGGAACCCTGCTGGCGGGCAGACTCATCGCCCGCTGCGGTTTCAATCGCAGTTACTACCTGGCCAGTGCGCTCTTTGCCGCAGGCTGCGTCGGGCTCGGCATTACCCTGGCGTTCTGGAGCTGGCTCGCCTGGCGATTCATCGCCGGGGTCGGCTGCGCCATGATCTGGGTGGTGGTGGAGAGCGCGCTGATGTGCAGCGGCAACGCCCGCAATCGGGGTCGCCTGCTGGCCGCCTACATGATGGTCTATTACGTGGGCACTGTGCTTGGGCAACTGCTGGTGAGCAAGGTGCCGACGTCGCTGATGGCGGTGCTGCCCTGGGTGATTGCCCTGGTGTTGACGGCCATGCTGCCGCTCTTGTTCACCCGCATCGCCAGTCCGTCAGGCAACCACCAGGCCAGGACTCCGGTCTGGCCGATGCTGCGCCTGCGTCAGGCGCGTCTGGGGGTGAACGGCTGCATCCTCTCCGGCATCGTGCTGGGGGTACTTTATGGTCTGATGCCGCTCTATCTGAACCACCAGGGGGTGAGCGACGGGGCCATCGGCTACTGGATGGCGGTGATGGTGAGCGCCGGCATCCTGGGGCAATGGCCGGTGGGACGTCTGGCGGATCGTTTCGGGCGCCTGCCGGTGCTGCGGGTACAGGTGCTGGTGGTGATCCTGGGGGCCATGGCGATGCTCGGCAACGCGGCCATGGCACCGACGCTGTTCATTCTGGGGGCCGCGGGCTTCACGCTCTATCCGGTGGCCATGGCCTGGGCCTGCGAGAAGGTGGAGCAGCATCAACTGGTGGCCATGAACCAGGCGCTGCTGCTGAGCTACACCATCGGCAGCCTGCTCGGGCCGACCCTGACGGCGCTCTTGATGCAGCACTACTCGGATCATCTGCTGTTCATGGTGATTGCCGGGGTCTCCCTTGTCTATCTGCTGATGCTGCTGCGCAAGATGGGCGAGCACCCGACGCCGATGGCCCATGCCTGAGGGCAGACGGCGTCATCATCCCTGTGCACGTATATAGAAGAGGCGACCCAAGGGTCGCCTCTTTTTCGTCATGGGCCGGGTAGTGCCGCTCAACCAAACCGGTGCCTTGCTGCTTCAAAGAGCGAGAGGTGCAGCGGGATCAACTGCTGCCAGTCTCGCCGGTAACCCCCTCCCGGTACGGCGGTGATGGGCAGCCCGTGGCGAAGCGCAGAGTCAAAGACCATGGCATCGCGCTGGCGCACGCCTGAGTCGCTCAGGGAGAGGTAGCCCAGCTCGTCGTCCCGGTGCACATCCACCCCGGCCTGATAGAGGATGAAGTCGGGGGCGTAGAGGCGATGAGCCAGGGCGAGGGCCTGGTCCAGGGTCTCGAGATAGGCGTCGTCCTCCATGCCGCTTGGCAGGGGAAAGTCCAGATGGGAGGCTGGCTTGTGGCGGGGGAAGTTGTGTTCCCCGTGCAGGGAGAGGGTGATGATGTCACGGCTGCCCGCGCACAGGGCAGCGCTGCCATCTCCCTGATGGACATCGAGATCCACAATCAATACTCGCTCGCAGAGTCCCTCGTCCAGGCAGGTTCGCGCCGCAATCACCAGATCGTTGAAGAGGCAGAAGCCGCTGCCAAACCCCCGGTGGGCGTGGTGGTAGCCGCCGGAGATCTGCAGTCCGCAGCCTTGTGCAAGGGCGTGGCGGCTGGCGGCCAGGGTGGCGCCGACCGAGTGCAGGGTACGTTCTATCAGCAGGGGAGACCAGGGAAAGCCGAGCCGGCGAATGGCCCCTTCATCGAGGGTGCCGGCGAGGGCGGCCTGTACATAGGCCGTATCGTGCACCTTCTCTATCTGCTCACGGCTGGCAGGGGCGGCCTGTGCCAGCGGATAGTCGAGGGCGACAAGGCGTTCAAACAGCGCCTGGTACTTGGCCAGGGGGAAGCGGTGACGCTCGGGCAGCGTCAGGGCGGAGTAGTGGGGGTGATAGAAGATGCGCAGTGACATGAAGCATCGGCCATGAACGGGTATGAAAAAGGGGAGCCAGGCTCCCCTCGATGCAGGCGTGCGATGCGCCTTACTGCTGCTGGATCACCCAGATCTGGAAGGCTTTGCGGGTCTCCGCATCGGCCTTGTTGTACCAGCTCTGCAGCTGGGTCAGGGCTTCCGGGTTGCTCATGGCCTTGCTCGGGGCCACTTCCACCGGTGCGCTGGCGGCAGCCATCACGGCGGCGGTGGAGACGGAAACGGTCTTGGGCTGGTTGAAGGCCTTGCCCATCTTCAGCAGCTCCTGCTGATAGTCACGGGTCAGCTGGAAGCCACCCACGGTCGGCATGACGAACTGCTCGGATTTCAGAACCTGGCCGGTGGATTTGTCTTTCAGAACGACGTTCTGTTCCTTGACGAAACGCTTGGCTTCTTCTTCCTTGCGGGGCTTCTTGAAGTCGAGGAAGAGTTGCTGGTTGTCGGCGGCGGTGAAGTTGATCACCAGGGGCTCGGCGGTGACCAGCTTGGTTTCACTGCGGCTGGAGTAGTTGCCCTCGAAGGCGACCACGACCTGGTGCCTGCCGGGCTCCAGGGAGAAGACGGTGGCTTTATCGAGCAGCTGGGGGTTGACGGGTTCGCCATCGAGCAGCTGGATGACATAGGGATTCGTAATTTCCAGTTGGCTAGCGGCCAGGGCGCTACCTGCCCACAACAGACCAGCCAGGGCCGGTACCAGAACAGTCAGTTTCATTTCATCTCCTTGAACAGTCAGGCAATTGCCCACTGAAAAATAGGGGGTCATTTTTACAGGTTTGCCCCACAGCGGCAATAGCCGTTTATGGCGCCTTCCGGTGTGCGGGGTGTGGATCCCGCTGCCCCGAGCCCTGCGGGCAGCGTGCTCTTCTATCTTCCTGCCCCCTCCTGACATGAGGGACAGGGGAACGCATGGCGGGCGTCAGCCGTGTCACTCGATGCGTCGGGTGAAGGGGGGGAGGGCGTCCAGCAGCCCCTTGCCGTAGCGCTTGGTCAGCAGGCGCCGGTCCAGGATGGTGACCCGCCCCCGATCCGCCTCTTTTCGGATGAGGCGGCCACAGGCCTGGATGAGCTTGCGCGACGCCTCCGGCACCGTCAGTTGCAGGAAGGGGTTGCCGCCGCGCTGCTCTATCCACTCGGCGGTCGCCTCTTCCACGGGGGAGTTGGGCACCGCGAAGGGGAGCTTGGTGATCACCAGGTTGGTGAGGTAGTGGCCGGGCAGATCCAGCCCTTCCGAGAAGCTGCCGGTGCCAAAGAGGATGCTGGCCTGGCCGCCGTCGCACTTCTGTTTGTGCAGGAGGAGCAGGGCGCTGCGGGACGCTTCCCCCTGTACCAGGAGCGACATCCCCTTGGCCCGCAGCCCCACCGCCACCTCGTTCATCTGGCGATAGGAGGAGAAGAGCACCAGGCTGGCCTCCTTGCCTGCCAGCAGGCGAGGCAGGGTATCGATCAACTCCTGGGTGAAGGCGGGGGCACTGGGCTCATGGGCCATCTTGGGCAGATAGAGTTCGGCCTTGTGGTAGTCGAAGGGGGAGCGCAGCCGCAGATAGCGGGTGCCGTCATGCTCCTTGAGCCCCACCTGGTGGCGAAAATAACTGAAGGAGGAGAGGGCGGTGAGGGTCGCCGACACCAGCACGGCCCCGAGACAGCGGGACCAGAGCCACTCCTCCAGCAGATACCCCACCTCGATGGGGGAGGCGTGCAGCCAGATGTCCCCGTCCTCGCTTCTGGCCATCCAGCGGGCGAGGGGGGTCTTGCCGGTGGGAACATGGCGGCTCAGCATCTCCCAGAGGGCGTAGAAGCTCTCGAGCCGTTGCAAGTGAAAACCGCTCTCCGCCAGCAGAGGCTCGGCCTCCTTGCGACGAATCTCGCCATCCTTGAGCGCCTCGCCGATGGCCCCCTGCATTCTGTCCAGCGCCCGCAACGCCTTCTTGCTCGCCTCCTTGAGGTTTTCCGCCAGCATGGGCAGGGGATCCGGCAGCACCCCATCGGCGAATCTGTGGTGGGGCTCGCCGCCAAAGAGGTGATCATTGCTGGTGAGCCACTGCTCGAGGGCCTTGAGATCCGGCTGGAGAGAGGCCAGGGCATCCTGCAGTTTGAGCTGGGGATCGAGGAGGCTCTCCTTGTTCAGCGTCCTTGCCAGCTTGCCCGCGCTTTGCACCAGCTTTTCCAGCCAGCGGCGGGATCCCTTGATGCTGGCGCTGGCGGCGCCGTGATCCCGGGCGATGGTGGGCAGGTGATGGGCTTCGTCCAGCACATAGATGCACTCGTCCGGTGGCGGCAATATGATGCCGCCCCCCATGGTGAGGTCGGAGAGCAGCAGGGCGTGGTTGACCACCAGCACGTCTGCTGCGTCCATGTCGTTGCGGGACCGATGGAAGGGGCAGTGCTGATGGTGGCTCAGGGCCTTGTTGCAGGTGTGGCGGTCGGCGGCGATGCGATCCCAGCAAGGGTCCGTTATGGGTTTGGGCCAGTTGTCCCGATCCCCGTCCCACTTGCCTTCGGTGTAGGCCTGCCACAGCCCCTGGTAGCACGCTTTGTCAGCATCCGATGGCTTGTGTTTGCTCAATGCGCCGAAGTCGAGTTCGAAATTGGCCATCTCGCTGCCGTTTGCCGCCTGCTCCAGCAGGTGCTCGCAGCAGTAGCGCTGGCGCCCCTTGACCAGCATGAAACGAAACGGCAGCTCGCTGTGACGGTGATAAAAGGGGAGATCCTTGTGGATGAGCTGCTCCTGCAGGGCCACGGTGGCGGTGGAGATCACCAGCTTCTTCTGGGTCAGCCGTGCCACTGGTATGGCCCCCTGGGCATAGGAGAGGGACTTGCCGATGCCGGTGCCTGCCTCGGCCACCAGGATGCGGCGACTCCTGTCATATTCTCCCGTCAGGGTCTTGGCGATTTCGGCAACCAGGAAATTCTGCTCCTTGCGCGGCACAAAACCGGGTAAACCATCGGCAATCTGGCGATAGGTATTGCGGATGGTGGCTTTGAGGCGAGTCGATAGCATAAAGAAGGTGAGGCCGTGTCGGTGTGGATGGCAACAGGATACCCGCAACAGGCAGCCCTGGTCGAGGCAGGGGAGAAGCAGTCGGGTCAGCCCCGGCTTTGCACATATGTTATGAGGGAACAGGGGGTTGCAATAAACCACCAAAAAAGAGGGATTCAGGCAGAGAGTATCGCTGTAAACGTTTTCCCTGATGGGGCAAACATTGTGAGATTCAGCTCACAAATTTTTCCCTGTGACTATGGTTTTCATAAAAAGTTCCAAGTTTTTTCATTGCGGATTCGAAAACCCGGTGATAGTCTCGGCGCCATAGTGATGCAAAGAACATCGCTAACACAGGGAATAACAAGGACTTAGTGTTTAATTACAGTAGGCATTGGAAACTATGAAAAAGACAATTCTGGCTATTGCTATCCCGGCTCTGTTCGCATCCGCAGCCAACGCTGCTGTCGTTTACGACAAAGACGGCACCTCCTTTGACATCTACGGCCGTGTACAAGCCAACATGTACGCAGACCACGACGACACCGACGCTGAACTGGTTGGTTCCTCCCGTCTGGGCTGGTCCGGCAAAGTTGGCCTGAACAACACCTGGTCCGGTATCGCCAAGACCGAGTGGCAAGTATCCGCCGAAAACTCTGACAACAAGTTCAACTCCCGTCACATCTATGTCGGCCTGGACGGTACCCAGTACGGCAAGATCATCTTCGGCCAGACCGACACCGCGTTCTACGACGTGCTGGAGCCGACCGATATCTTCAACGAGTGGGGTGACGTAGGTAACTTCTACGACGGTCGTCAAGAAGGCCAGATCATCTACTCCAACACCTTCGGTGGCTTCAAGGGCAAAGTGTCCTACCAGACCAACGATGACGTAGCCGTCAAGGTTACTGACATCGGTCAAGGCATCAAGGAAACCGACGTCTACGGTCCGAACGTCAAGCGCAACTACGGCTACGCCGCTGCTGCTGGCTACGACTTCGACTTCGGTCTGGGCCTGAACGCCGGTTACGCTTACTCCGACCTGGAAAGCACCGTCAGCACCGCTTCTGGCGACAAGAAAGAGTGGGCCCTGGGCGCACACTACGCCATCAACGGTTTCTACTTCGCCGGTATGTACACCCAGGGTGACCTGAGCTACGACAACACCACCCAAGGCAACAACAAGGACAAGGGCCGTGGCTACGAGCTGGCTGCTTCCTACAACGTTGACGCCTGGACCTTCCTGGCCGGTTACAACTTCGCCGAAGGCAAGGTACTGTCCAACTCCGCCGGTTCTTCTTACGAAGACATCGTCGACGAAACCCTGCTGGGCGTGCAGTACAACTTCACTTCCAAGTTCAAGGCGTACACCGAGTACAAAATCCAGGGTATCAACGACAAGGACGACGAGTTCACTGTTGCCCTGCAATACAACTTCTAATCTAGCCTCTGCGCTGATTTAGTTGATGAACGGCCAAGCTTGCTTGGCCGTTCTGTTTTTTGGCCCCTTCACCACTTTTCGTCCTCTGGCCCTGCGCCATATCACGTTGTCTTCTTTGCACCCTTGGTTCTCCTCTGGTAAATCGCTAGATTATTCAATTTGTTGAAGCAGATTGGCCGACAGGGAAGGATGCCTTTGATCGATTTCACCCACCCCGAGTGGCGCGCGCTGGCACAGCAGTTGCTGAGAGGCGGCCCCCAGGCTGTTCGCGGTCGTCAATGGCAGCCGCTCATCGGTATGCTTCGGGACAACCAGTTGCTGCTGGCCCTTGGCAATCATCACTATGAGCTCACCCCTGCCGGGCACCGCTATCTGACCCGGGAGCTGATGCTGGCGAAGATGGCCAGTGCCCCGCCGGAACCCGAGGAGTGGCTGCAATCCCACGGCTGGCAACTGGGGGAGAGGGTCAACGAGCGGGTGCTGGCGGCCCTGTATCGCAAGGGGGAGGGCCATTTCAGCCCCATCGAGCAGATCGACTTCGAAGACAAGGGGATCCGGCTTTGCAGTGATCTGCCCCTTCGTCTGCGGGCCGCACGGCCGTTCAGCCTGTTTCTCAGCGGCGGCACCCTGCTGGATGCCGCCCCCTGGCTCCAGACCCTGGGGGAGGTGGCGCTGCCAGCCCGCACCCTGGCGCAGCTTGGCAAGATCCTCTGGGGAGAGGGGGAGATACTGCGGGTGATCACGACCGATGCCGTCGGCGCCTTCGCCGAGTTGCCACTGCCCGCCGACGCCCTGCTGGTCTGGTATCCCGCCGAGGATCCCGGCACGCTGGAGCCCCTGATCGCCGCCTTGCCGCCCCAGACCCTCTGGAGCCACCTCACTGCCCTGGATCCGGCCGGGGTCGACAGAGTACTGGCATTGGCCCAGCGGTTGGGGAGACCGGCGAGCTGGTGGTTGCCCCGGGATCTGGTGCCCATCAAGGCGGCTTACGGGGTTCCCCTGGGGGATGGCCGGCCCTGGGAGCCGAGCCGTATCCCCCGTGCGCTGCTGGCGCAGTGCAATGATCTGGTGGAGTCGAATCGGGGTCTGTCGGTCGAGGTGTGTGCCCTGGCACCGGATTGGCACGGGATTGGTTGAGGCGGCGCCGAGAAAGCGGTTTTCCCCTATGGAAGGCAGTGGTATAAAGAGCTGACGAAGCGCTCCCTGGACGGGCGCTTTTGTTTGCCAACCTACTTTGCCAGCCAACGAACTCAACGGACTACAGGGAATACCATGTTTGAAAAGGTTGTTGCCGCCCCAGCGGATCCGATCCTGGGCCTGACCGAAGCCTTCCGTGCCGACACTCGCAGCCACAAGATCAATCTGGGGGTCGGTATCTACAAGGATGAGACCGGTGCCACTCCTATCCTTCACTGCGTCAAGCAAGCCGAGCAGAAGCTCTTGACCGACGAGAAGACCAAGAACTACCTCGGTATCGAAGGCAATATCGAATACGGCCGCATCGTGCAGCAACTGCTGTTCGGCCGTGATGCCGCCCTGGTGACCAGCGGCCGCGCCAAGACGGCGCAGGCGCCGGGCGGTACCGGTGCCCTGCGCATCGCCGCCGAGTTCGTGGTACGCAACAATCTCGCCAAGACCATCTGGATCTCCGATCCCACTTGGGCGAACCATGTCAGCGTGTTCCAGGCGGCCGGTTTGACCGTCAAGTGGTACAAGTACTACGACGCCGCCACCAAGGGGCTCGACTTCGCCGCCATGCAGGCCTCCCTGTCTGACGCGCAGGCGGGGGATCTGGTGCTGCTGCACGGCTGCTGCCACAACCCGACCGGTATCGACCCCACCACCGAGCAGTGGCGCGCCCTGGCCAGGCAGAGTGCCGCCGCCGGCTGGCTGCCGCTCTTTGACTTCGCCTATCAGGGCTTCGCCCGGGGTATCGAAGAGGATGCCGAAGGCCTTCGCATCTTCGCCGAGTGCCACGACGAGCTGCTGGTGGCGAGCTCCTTCTCCAAGAACTTCGGCCTCTACAACGAGCGGGTCGGCGCCTTCACCCTGGTCTGCGCGACCAAGGCGGTGGCCGACGTCGCCTTCACCCAGGTGAAGACCGTCATTCGTGCCAACTACTCCAATCCGCCGTCACATGGCGCCGCCGTTGTCACCACCGTGGTGAGCGACCCGGCCCTCTATGCGGAGTGGGTGGAAGAAGTGGCCGCCATGCGGGTGCGCATTCGCGAGATGCGCGAGCTGCTGGTGGAGAAGCTGGCCGAGCGGGGGGTGAACCAGGATTTCAGTTTCATCCGCGAACAGAACGGCATGTTCTCCTTCTCCGGTCTCTCCAAGGATCAGGTGGAGCGCCTCAAGAGCGAATTCGCCATCTATATCGTCGGCTCCGGCCGGATCAGCGTGGCAGGCATCACCCGCGCCAACATTGATCCCCTCTGCGACGCCATCGCCAAGGTGTTGTAAGAGAGAAGCATCTGCGCCCAGCGCCTTGCTTCAGCCATAAAAAGCCCGCCGTATCGGCGGGCTTTTTCATTTTCCGGCATCAGCGGCGCCGCTTGCTGCTTCCCAGCAGGGAGCCGAGCACCCCGCGCATCAGCTGGCGTCCCACCTCGTTGCCGAGGGTGCGGGCCACGCTCTTGGCGGCGGTCTGCACCACCCCGTCATGCTGGCCACCACGGGGGCCGGTGCGACCGAACAGGATGCCATTCAAGGCATCCAGCAGACCGCCGCCCTGGTCGTTCTGTGGGGAAGCGGTCTCGTCACCGGCGGCGGGCGATGTCTCTTGAAGTCGCTCGAACGCGGACTCCCTGTCCTCCTGGGTGTCGTATCTGCCGTAGAGCAATGAGCCCTGAATAAGCGCCTGGTGCTCGGCCGCGCTCAGGGGGCCGATGCGGCTGGCCGGGGGCGCGATGAAGGCGCGCTCCACCACGCTGGGCCGCCCCTTCTCGTCGAGCAGGGAGATGAGCGCCTCCCCGACCCCCAGTTCAGTGATGGCTCCGGCGGCGTCGAAGGCAGGGTTGGCCCGCAGGGTGTTGGCGGCGATGCGCACCGCCTTTTGATCGCTCGGGGTGAAGGCGCGCAGGGCGTGCTGCACCCGGTTGCCAAGCTGCCCCAGCACGCTGTCGGGGATGTCGGCCGGGCTCTGGGTCACGAAATAGACGCCCACCCCCTTGGAGCGGATGAGGCGCACCACCAGCTCAATTTTCTCCAGCAGCGCCCTGGGCGCATCCTTGAACAGCAGGTGGGCCTCGTCGAAGAAGAACACCAGCACGGGCTTTTCCGGATCCCCTATCTCGGGCAACTGTTCGAACAGCTCGGAGAGCAGCCAGAGCAGGAAGCAGGCATAGAGGCGGCTGGACTGGGTGAGCTTGCCGGCGGCCAGCACATTGATATGGCCGTGGCCCGCCTCGTCGGTCTGCATCAGATCCTGGATGTCCAGCATGGGCTCGCCGAAGAAGTGATCGCCGCCCGCGCTCTCCAGGGTGAGGAGGTTGCGCAGGATGGCGCCGATGGAGGCGGTCGACACATTGCCGTAGCGGGTGGTGAGGGTCTTGGCGTGCTCCCCCGCAAACTGCACCATGGCCCGCAGGTCTTTCAGATCGAGCAACAGCAACCCCTCGTCGTCCGCCACCTTGAACACCAGCTCCAGCACCCCGCTCTGGGTGTCGTTGAGGCCGAGCAGGCGTGCAAGCAACAGAGGCCCCATGTCGGAGACGGTGGCCCGCACCGGGTGGCCCTCTTCGGCGAAGAGATCCCAGAACAGGGTGGGGCTGGCGGCAAAGTCGGGTGCCTGAAGGCCGAGCTGGGCCAGACGGGCATCCAGCTTGGCAGAGGGGGTGCCGGCGGCGCCCAGGCCGCTCAGATCCCCCTTCACATCTGCCAGAAAGACCGGCACGCCGAGGCGGGAAAACCCCTCCGCCAGCACCTGCAGGGTGACTGTCTTGCCGGTGCCGGTGGCCCCGGTGATAAGGCCGTGGCGATTGGCCATGGCGGGGAGCAGGGAGAGGGGGTTGCCATTGGCATGGGCCAGCGTGAGCGGTTCGGCCATGGTGGGCTCCTTGTTTCGAATGGGGGTCGAAAAACAACGGGTTACAAGGAGTGTGGTGGCAGAGGCAGACGATGGCAAGGCACGCCGCCCGAGACAAGGACGGCGTGCTGGCAACCTAGCGGGGGCGGGCCAGTTTGCCCAGTTGCAACAGCAGCAGGGTGAGCAAGGCGCCAGCGGCAGCGCTCAGCACCGCCAGCAGCAGGCTGCCGAGCAGGAAGGGGGGCACCAGGATAGCCGCTTCCTGCTCCAGCCAGTGCAGGGACCAGGTGAGATGGAAGGGGGCTGGCGTCTCGTTCAGCACCAGGCAACCGGTACGATAGGCGTAGAGGTACATGAAGGGGAGTGTCAGCGGGTTGTTGAACCAGACCGCCAAGAGGGCCAGCGGCAGGTTGAAGCTGAAGGCCAGCACCAGGGCGACGGCCACCAGGGAGTGCATGGGCATGGGGACCCAGCTGGCGAACAGCCCGGCCGCCACGGCGCCACAGAGGGCCCGTGTTCCCCCTTGCCAGAGGGCGGGGGTCAGCAGTCGCTCGCCAAAGAGGGCGAACCACTTCTGTTGGCGCAGGGTATCGGGGTCAATCTTGAAGCGGGCCAACCAGCGATTCAGCATGGGCGCGCCACCTTGCGTTTTTGCCACTGGCGCACCGTGCTCAGGCGCCAGCCCGCGCGAACCAGGACATAGCCGACGAGGGCGCTCAGCAGGGCAAGCACCAGGGAGCCCAGCAAGAGCGGCGGGGCCACCGTCTCGAACACCGACACCAGCCAGGCCCAGGTGAAGGTGATCTCGATGTGCTGGGAGGGGTGCCCCAGCAACTGGCAGCCCACCAGATAGGCGCCATAAAACAGCGGTGGCATGGTCAGGGGGTTGGAGAGCCAGACCAGGGCCACCGAGAGGGGCAGGTTGACCCGGCAGGCGATGGCGCCGCCAGCGGCCAGCAGCATCTGGCAGGGGAGGGGCACCCAGGCCATGAAGAGGCCGACCGCACAGGCACCGGCGGCGGAGCGCCGGTTGAGATGCCAGAGATTGGTATCCAGCAGCAGCTTGCCAAAGAGTCGCAAGTGCTTGTGTTCCTTGAGGGTCGCCGGGTCGGGTAGCCAGCGTTGTATGATTCGTTTGGGCATGTTCTGAACCTTGCTAAATACTTGCTCCATGGATCTGCGTCTGTTGTCGTTTGCCCTGGGGGCAAGCTCCTCACTGCTTTGGCCATGGCTGCCTTCATGGGAATGGGGTGGCCTGATGCTGCTGCTCGCGCTTCCTCTCGCCGGTGGTCGTTGCTGGCGGCTGCTGTTTCTGCTGCTCGGCATCCTCTGGATGCAGGTGAATTTGCACTACCGGCTTGCCTGGCTGGATCAACTTGGCAAAAAAACGAGCCACATCATAACCGCACACGTGCAAAGTACGGAGTCTTCGGGAGAGAAAGAGGGGGATAAATTTGCGCGCCTGCTGCTGCGCCTCGACACCCTGGACGATCGCCCCCTCATCGTGCCACCCCTGGTGCGGGTCAATGCCTATCAGGTGTTGCCGCCGTTGCCTGCCGGCAGCCGCGTCACCCTGGTGACCTCTCTCAAGCTGGCCCATGGCCTGGCCAACGAAGCGGGGATGGATGGGCGGCGCCTGCTCCTTGGCAAGGGGATCACCGCCACCGGCAACCTGCGCCGGGTCATCGCCCTGGATGCCGTGCCCCCGGGTGTGCGCGATCGCTGGCTGGCGGCGGCGAGTCGCGCCTGGGAGGGGATGGCGCAGGCCCCCCTGCTGGCAGCCCTCACCTTCGGGGAACAGGGGGGGATCACGGATGCCCAGTGGGAACTCTTTCGCGGCAGCGGCCTGACCCACATCATCGCCATCTCGGGCCAGCATATCGCTCTGGTGGCGGTGCTCGGCTGGTGGCTCGGGCGGCTGTTCGGGCTGCGCGGGGCTATCTGCGTGTCACTCCTGTTCGCGGCCACCTACAGCTGGCTGGCGGGGTTTGCGGTGGCCACCGAGCGTGCCCTCATCATGGTGCTGGTGTGGAGCCTGCTGCGCTGGCTAAAGCGGGACTGGCCGAGCCACCGGATCTGGCTGTGGGCCTTCGTGGTGCTGACATTGTGGGACCCTTTCGCCCTCTATTCTGCGGGGTTCTGGCTCTCTTTTCTGGCGGTGGCCCTGCTGTTGCTGGCGAGCCTGCTGCACGATCGCCCCGGCCTGGTGCGGCTGCAACTTCTGCTGCTGCTCGGATTGCTGCCCCTGCAACTGCTGCTGTTCGAGGGGATGGCGCCCCTGGCGTTTCTGCTCAATCTGCTGGCACTGCCGCTGTTCTGCCTTGTCATCATTCCCCTGGCGCTCGTCGGCGTACTGGTGGCGCCCCTCTCCACGTTGCTGGCCCACGGCCTGCTCTGGGTCTCCGCCTTCGGCCTGGAGGGGGTGCTGTGGGGGCTCACGCAGCTGGCGGATCGCCTGCAGCTCTGGTGGCCGGTGCCCGGCTGGCTGATGCCCGCCAGCGCCCTGCTGATCCTGCTGTGGACGGGATGGCACCTGCCGGGAGGGCGCGCCCTGGGGGGGCCGGTGGCGGCGGCTCTGCTGCTCGCCCTCTGGCCTGCTCCCGCTTCCTGGCAGGTGCGGGTGCTGGACGTGGGGCAGGGGCTCTCGGTGCTCGTCACCCGGGGCGAGCGGGCCATCCTGTTTGATACCGGGGATCGCTACCCCGGGGGCTACAACATGGCGGATGCGGCCATCCTGCCCCTGCTCAACCGGCTCGGCATCCGGGTGATCGACACCCTGATCATCAGCCACAGAGACAGGGATCACGCGGGCAACCGGCAGGCTCTGCTGCAGAGCATGGCGGTGCGCCGGGAGCTCTCCTCCTTCCCCTTTGCACCGGCTACCCAGGCCTGCCGCCGAGGTCAGCAGTGGCATTGGCAGGGACTGGATGTGCGGGTGCTCTGGCCCCTGGCAGCCGGGGCGGGGCGTAACAATGACAGTTGTGTGGTACAGCTGGACGACGGGCGTCATCGGCTGCTGCTGAGCGGCGACATCGAGCAGCAGGCAGAGCGCCGCCTGCTGGCACTGGCGCTGGAGGAGGGTGAGGGCGCGGGGCTGGCCAGCACCCTGCTGGTGAGCCCGCATCATGGCAGTCGCACCTCCTCCACGGCCCCCTTCGTGGCGGCGGTGAAACCTGCCTTCGTGGTGCACAGCGCAGGCTTCATGAACCAGTGGGGCTTTCCCCGCCCCGAGGTGGTGGCGCGATACCAAGGGGCGCGGCAGTGGGTCACGGGGCAGGATGGCGCCATCCTGATCGAGCCGGGGGACGCGGGGCTCAGGATCCGGGCCGAGCGGGAGCAGGGGCCCTGGTACAGGCGTGGCGGCCCCTGGTGGCAGCCGCAGGTATGGGGAAGGGAGTGAGGATCCGGTGAGCCAGCCCGGCAAGGGGCGGCCTTCATTTGTGACCCGGGTTGTAGCCATCGCGCCAGCGGCGCTTGGTGTAGCTCCAAGGTTTGGCTAGAATAGCCCGTCATTTCCCTTATTAACGGCTATTCATGCAACAAGAAACCTCACAAGAGAGCTGGACCGTCTTCAAGCGCCTGCTCGGTTATGTCCGGGATCGCAAGCTGGGTCTGGTGGGCGGCATCATTGGCATGCTGGGTTATGCGGCCGTGGATACCACCTTCGTCTACTCCATCAAACCGCTCATCGATCAGGGGCTCAACGGCAACGACAGCAGCGTGCTCAAGTGGATGCCCTTCTTCGTCCTCGGCATCGTGGCTCTGCGCGGCTGCGCCGCCTTCCTCTCCAACTACTGCATGGCCTGGGTCGGCAACCACGTGGTGATGCGCCTGCAGCAGCAGGTGTTCAGCCACCTGATGGCCATGCCCATGAGCTTCTTCGACCGCCAGAACACCGGCAACCTGCTCTCCAAGGTGACCTATGACGCCGGTCAGGTGTCGTCCGCCGCGAGCTCGACCCTGGTCTCCCTGGTGCGGGAAGGGGCCACCGTCATCGGCCTGCTGGGCCTGATGTTCTGGCACTCCTGGCAGTTGTCGGTGATCTTCCTGGTGGTGGGGCCCCTGGTCGGGATCCTCATCAGCATCATCAGCCGACGTTTTCGCAAGATAAGCCGCCACATCCAGCAGGCGGTAGGTGACATCACCACCTCCACCGAGCAGATGCTCAAGGGGCACAAAGAGGTGCTGATGTTCGGGGGTCAGGAGGTGGAGGACAAGCGCTTCTACCAGGTGAGCAACCGGATGCGCCAGCAGACCATGAAGATGGTCGCCGCCGACGCCATCGGCAGCCCCATCGTCCAGATGGTGGCCTCCGTGGCCCTTGCGGTCTTCCTCTATGTCGCCACCATCGACAGCGTCAAGGCGACCCTGACCGCGGGCACCTTCACCGTCATGGTCACCTCCATGATGATGCTGCTCAAGCCGCTGAAAAGCCTGACCGACGTGAACAACCAGTTCCAGCGCGGCATCACCGCCTGCCAGAGCCTGTTCGGTCTGCTGGACTCCACTCCGGAGCAGGACACCGGCACTCGCACCCTGGAACGTGCCCGAGGTGAAATCGAGTTTCGCAACGTCACCTTCACCTACCCGACCAAGGAGACACCGGCGCTGCGCAACATCAGCTTCAAGGTGGAGGCGGGCAAATCGGTGGCCCTGGTGGGTCGTTCCGGCTCCGGCAAGAGCACCATCGCGAGCCTCCTGACCCGCTTCTATGACATCGAAGAGGGGGAAATTCTGCTGGATGGCGTCAACATCCGCGAATACCGCCTGAGCGAGCTGCGCAAGCAGTACGCTCTGGTCTCCCAGCACGTGCACCTCTTCAACGACTCCGTGGCCAACAACATCGCCTACGCGGCGGAAGAGAAGTACAGCCGCGACGAGATCAAGCAGGCGGCCCGCATCGCCCATGCGGACGACTTCGTCAGCAAGATGCCGGAAGGCTATGACACCGTCATCGGCGAGAACGGCGCCTCCCTCTCCGGCGGCCAGCGCCAGCGCATCGCCATCGCCCGCGCCCTGCTGCGGGACTCTCCGGTGCTGCTGCTGGACGAGGCCACCTCGGCCCTGGACACCGAGTCCGAGCGCCACATCCAGGCGGCCATCGACGAGCTGTGCAAGGCACGCACTTCCCTCGTGATCGCCCACCGCCTCTCCACCATCGAGAAGGCGGACGAGATCCTGGTGATCGACGAGGGACACATCGTCGAGCGCGGCAACCACCAAACCCTGATGGACATGCATGGTACTTATGCCCAGCTGCGGGCCATTCAGTTTGGTAATACTGCCACGGGTAACAAGGGCTGATGCTGGCCAGACTCTGGTACGGGAACAGCCTCTGGCGCTGGGGGCTGGCCCCCTTCGCCCTGCTGTTTGCCCTGATCAGCGGCGTCCGCCGTCTGGGGTATCGCCGAGGCTGGTTCAGCGCCTATCGGGCCACCCTGCCGGTGGTGGTGGTGGGCAATCTCTCGGTGGGGGGCAACGGCAAGACCCCGGTGGTGGTCTGGCTGGTGGAACAACTCCAGGCCCGGGGCTGGCGCCCAGGCGTGGTCAGCCGCGGCTATGGCGGCAAGGCGCCCCATTACCCCTATCGACTGGATGAGAGCAGCACCCCGGCCGAGGCCGGGGATGAGCCCGTGCTCATCGCCAGACGCTGCGGCTGCCCCGTGGCGGTGGCCCCCAGACGGGCCGATGCGGTGCGGTTGCTGGAGCAAAGCGGTGAGGTGGACATCATCGTCACCGACGACGGCCTGCAGCACTATGCCCTGGCCCGTGACATCGAACTGGTGGTGGTGGACGGTGCGCGCCGCTTTGGCAATGGCTGTCTGCTGCCGATGGGGCCGCTGCGCGAGCCCACGACCCGCCTCAAGCGGGTGGACGCCATCATCTGCAACGGCGGCGAACCCGCCCGTGGCGAGTACGCCATGCGCCTGGTGCCGGATACCCTGCGCCGGGTGTGCGACGATGCGCCTCTCACGGCCCCCCTCTCGGGGCCGGTGGATGCCCTGGCGGGCATCGGCCATCCCCCCCGTTTCTTCGCCACCCTGACCGCCCTTGGTTATGAGCTGGTGCAGAGCGTCGGCTACGGGGATCACCAGGCGTTCGACGCCGCCGAGCTGCTGGCCCGCTTCGGCCAGCGCCCCTTGCTGATGACCGAGAAGGATGCGGTCAAGTGCCGCCCCTTCGCCCCGGACAACTGGTGGTATCTGCCGGTCAGCGCCGAGCTGCCCGATGCCCTGGGGGAGGCGCTGCTGCGCACCCTGGGCCCGCAGCCCGGAAGAGGGGACGGGCACCAGGCGCCCTGACGGGGCGCCACCGGATTGGAACAGACGGCCAGCGCCCGGACTCGGGGGCTGGCCCTGCACATTGACATGCCAGGCAAGATCGCCTGTGGGAAATCGTTAAAGGAGTTTCGTTGTGGCACTGGATATTAAACTGCTCGACATCATCGCCTGCCCGGTCTGCAAGGGGAAACTGCACTATCAAGCGCACGCCGAGGGCCCTCAGGAGCTCATCTGCCGCTTCGACAGACTGGCCTATCCCCTGGAGGAGGGGATCCCGGTGCTGCTGGAGAACCGGGCCCGTCACCTGGCGCTGGAAGAGCTGAAGCCATGAGTTTCGTCGTCGTCATTCCTGCCCGTTACGCCTCCACCCGGCTGCCGGGCAAGCCGCTGGCCGACATTCACGGCAAGCCCATGGTGCAGCACGTGGTGGAGAAGGCCCTGCAATCGGGCGCCGATCGGGTGATCGTCGCCACCGATGACGAGCGGGTGCAGCAGGCTCTGGCTCCCTTTGCCGCCGCTGCCGGGTTCGAGGTGTGCATGACCTCAGCGGATCACCAGTCCGGCACCGAGCGTCTGGCCGAGGTGTGCCGTCACTACGGCTTTGCCGCCGATACCATCATCGTCAACGTGCAGGGGGACGAGCCCCTCATTCCCCCCGTCATCATCCGCCAGGTGGCGGACAACCTGGCCGCGGCCAGCGCGCCCATGGCGACGCTGTCGGTGCCGATCAGGGATGCCGAAGAGGCGTTCAATCCCAATGCCGTCAAGGTGGTGACCGACCGGGAGGGGTATGCCCTCTATTTCAGTCGCGCCAGCATCCCCTGGGATCGGGACCGCTTTGCCCAGAGCCGCGAGCAGATTGGCGATCACTACCAGCGCCACATCGGCATCTACGCCTATCGCGCCGGCTTCATCCAGCGTTACGTGGACTGGGCACCGAGCGTGCTCGAGCAGGTCGAAGCCCTGGAGCAGCTACGGGTGCTCTGGTACGGGGAGAAGATCCACGTGGCCCAGGCGCTGCAAGCCCCGCCGGTGGGGGTGGACACCCAGGCCGATCTCGACAAGGTGCGAGCGCTGCTGGCCGGTTGAAGCTGGCGGAACGGCTTTGATGCAATACGGCGCCCCAGGGCGCCGTTTTTTAATTGATTCTTTGTATAATAATTTGATTTAAAACGAATTTTACGAGCAATTTCAAACTTTTCCCGCCCATGGTTTGCCAAATCATCGAGTTTGGTTATGATGCAAGACGCCGTGTTAACCCTAACTGGCATATAACGAGATAAAAACGGGGTGTTTGGGTGATTAATGTATTCCTGGTCGATGATCATGAGTTGGTGCGTACAGGGATAAGACGCATTTTGGAAGACGTCCGCGGGATCAAGGTGGTGGGCGAGGCGCAGAGCGGGGAAACCGCGGTGGCCTTCTGTCGGCAACATCACCCCGATGTGATCCTGATGGACATGAACATGCCGGGCATCGGCGGTCTGGAAGCGACCCGCAAGATCCTGCGGATCCGCCCCGATGTACGCATCATAGTGCTGACCATTCATTCAGAAAATCCGTTCCCTACCAAGGTGATGCAGGCGGGCGCTGCCGGGTACCTCACCAAGGGGGCCGCGCCGGACGAGATGATCCACGCCATTCGCCTGGTTCACTCCGGTCAGCGTTACATCTCCCCGGAGATCGCCCAGCAGATGGCCCTGAGCCAGTTCGCCTCCGCCGACGAGAACCCCTTCAAGTCCCTCTCCGAGCGGGAGCTGCAGATCATGATGATGATCACCAAGGGGCAGAAGGTGACCGACATCTCCGAGCAACTCAACCTGAGCCCGAAGACGGTCAACAGCTACCGCTACCGCCTGTTCAGCAAGCTGGGGATCAACGGTGACGTGGAGCTGACCCATCTGGCCATTCGTTATGGCATGCTGGATGCCGATACCCTGTAACGGGGGCGTGTGGACACCAAAGGCGGCACCGGCCGCCTTTTGCTTTTTGCAGGCTGTGGGCAGTATGCTCTCCCCGTCTTTTTGCATTCATCCGTTGAGTCGAGTTGCCGATGACCCTCTCTCCCGAGCCCCATTTTGACAGCAAGGCATTCCTGAGTGCCGTCACCCACCAGAGCGGTGTTTACCGCATGTACGACAGCGGCGGCACCGTCATCTACGTGGGCAAGGCCAAGGATCTCAAGAAACGGCTCGCCTCCTACTTTCGGGCCAATGTCGACAGCATCAAGACCCGCACCCTGGTGCGCCAGATTGCCGATGTGCAGGTAACGGTCACCCACACCGAGACCGAGGCGCTGATCCTCGAGCACAACCTCATCAAGCAGTACCAGCCCCGCTACAACGTGCTGCTGCGGGATGACAAGTCCTACCCCTGGATCATCATCACCGACCATCGGCACCCGCGCATTGGCGTCCATCGCGGCGCCCGCAAGGTGAAGGGGGAGTATTTCGGCCCTTACCCCTCCGGTGGCGCGGTACGCGAGAGCCTGCACCTGATGCAGAAGATCTTCCCGGTGCGCCAGTGCGAGGATGCCGTCTATGCCAACCGTACCCGCCCGTGCCTGCTCTACCAGCTCAAGCGCTGCGCCGGCCCCTGTGTGGCGGGGCTGGTAAGCGAGGCCGAGTATGCCCAGCAGGTGGCGCTGGCCAAGCTGTTCCTCGCGGGCAAGAACCAGCAGGTGATCGGCGAACTGGTGGGCAAGATGGAGTCCGCCAGCGGCGATCTGCGCTTCGAGGAGGCGGCCCGCTACCGGGATCAGATCCAGGCCCTGCGCCGGGTCACCGAGCAGCAGTCGGTGAGCGGCAACGTGCTGGACGAGCTCGACGTGGTGGGGGTGGCCTTCGAGCAGGGGACCGCCTGCATCCACGTGCTCTTCATCCGCCAGGGCAAGGTGCTGGGATCGCGCAGCTACTTCCCGAAAGTGCCGGCCGATACCCCGCTTGACGAGGTGGTGCAATCCTTCCTGCTGCAGTTCTATCTGTCGGGGCAGGGGGGACGGCAGATCCCGAGCGAGGTGCTGCTGGACGTGGCGCTGGAGGATGAGAGCGTCATCGCCGACACCCTGAGCCAGACCGCCGGCTACAAGGTGCGGGTGGTGAGCCGGACGCGCAGCGAACGGGCCCGCTTCATCAAGCTCGCCTCCATCAATGCCCAGACCGCGCTGCGCTCGCGCCTCGCCCACAAGAGCACCATCACCGCCCGTTATGATCAGCTGGAGGAGCTGCTGGAGCTCGAGACCCCCATCGCCCGCATGGAATGTTTCGATATCTCCCACACCATGGGGGAGCGCACCGTGGCCTCCTGCGTGGTGTTCAACCGGGAGGGGCCGCTCTCCTCGGAATACCGCCGCTTCAACATCGACGGTATCACCGGCGGGGATGACTACGCCGCCATGGAGCAGGCGCTGGAGCGTCGCTTTGGCAAGCAGCAGGAGCCGGACAAGGTGCCGGATGTGCTGTTCATCGACGGCGGCCTCGGCCAGTTGCGCCGCGCCGAGGAGATCCTGGCGCGCCAGCTGGAGTTTCTCGGTGGCAAATATCCGCTGCTGGTGGGCATCGCCAAGGGGGTGACCCGCAAGGCGGGGTTGGAAACCCTGATCCTGGGGGACAGCCACGAAGAGCTGCACCTGCCGGCAGATATGCCCGCCTTGCACCTCATTCAGCACATTCGCGACGAATCCCACCGCTTTGCCATCACGGGCCACCGGGCCAGGCGGGCAAAGGCCCGCACCACCAGTACCCTGGAAGAGATTCCCGGGGTGGGGCCGAAACGGCGACAGGCGCTGCTCAAATACCTGGGGGGTTTGCAGGAGGTGAAAAAGGCCGGGGTGGACGAGCTCGCCAAGGTGCCCGGCATCAGCCAGGAGCTGGCCCAGTCCATCCACGACGCATTGCACTCGCTCTAGCGCTGCCTTTGGTGTGAAGGAGGTCACGCCAGGGGGCATCAGGGCGTGCCGCCTGCGCACAAGAGCCGTGACGCAGGGGGCTCCCAAATGCCATAATGACCGGCATCCTGAGGTTATTGATGGATTAATGGACCAAGGCGGGCGCCAGTTCGGTTGCATCCGCGATCGGCTTGGGGCTACCATGTAGCGGCATACAAGAAGTGGCTGAAAATAATGACAAATATTCCTAACCTGCTGACGTTCTTTCGGATTTTGCTCATCCCCGTCTTCGTCATCCTGTTCTACCTTCCCTATCAGTGGTCCTACATGGCGGCGGCCATCGTCTTCATCCTGGCGGCCGCAACCGACTGGTTTGACGGCTATCTTGCCCGCAAGCTGAACCAGTCCACCGCCTTTGGCGCCTTCCTCGATCCGGTGGCCGACAAGATCATGGTGGCGGCGGCCCTGGTGGTCATCGTCGAGCACTACAACACCGTCTGGGTCACCATCCCCGCCATGACCATGATTGGCCGGGAGATCATCATCTCCGCCCTGCGTGAATGGATGGCCGAGCTTGGCAAGCGCTCCTCGGTGGCGGTCAGCTGGATTGGCAAATGGAAGACCATGATCCAGATGGTGTCGCTCACCGGCCTCATCTGGCAATACGACATCTGGATGGTGTGGCTCGCCTATGTGCTGCTCTACGTGGCCACCGTGCTCACCTTCTGGTCCATGTTCCAGTACATGAAGGCTGCCTGGGGCGATCTCAGCTACCACTCCCGGTTCTAGTCCAAACGGGAAGATGGCCGTTTCTCTGCCACTGGCGCCGAGAAACGGCCATGAGCGCCAAAAGTGTGGGACAAGGGTAAAAAACACCCGAACGATCAGCGTATTAAATGTTTTTGGTTGACTGGGCGGGGAACATCGCTAGAATGCGTTCTCACAGTCAGGCAGTCAGCCAGACCGATGCGGGAATAGCTCAGTTGGTAGAGCACGACCTTGCCAAGGTCGGGGTCGCGAGTTCGAGTCTCGTTTCCCGCTCCAAATTCAGACAATAGAGAGTTCCTCTCTTTTGCATGGCGCGTTAGCAAAGCGGTTATGCAGCGGATTGCAAATCCGTTTAGTCCGGTTCGACTCCGGAACGTGCCTCCATATTGACAAGCCCGCCACGCGAGCTTGATACCGATTGCGGTGCCCGAGTGGTGAAATCGGTAGACACAAGGGATTTAAAATCCCTCGACGTTCGCGTCGTGCCGGTTCGATTCCGGCCTCGGGCACCATTAAAATCAAAGACTTACTAAGGCCACTAGCAATAGTGGCCTTTTTTGTTTTTCATCAGTGTCCACATTTGATCCACACAGATTTATTCCGGCAGCTCTGCCAGCTTCACTTCGAGCTGCATGCGGTTGGTGAAGCCCTGATTGGTGAGGTCGTGCACCACCTGGGTGAGCAGCCAGTCGGCTTCGTCAATCTGGGGCTTGAACCCTCTGACGGTGGTGGGTTGCTCCGGGTAGAGTTCAGGGCGGCCCATCGCCAGGGTGATTTGGAAGTCGGCCACGCCGCGTTGCAGCTTCTCCCATTCAGCCCGGGCGGCCCGCATGGCATTAGCCTGGCTGGCATAGACATGCCGCAGCTCTTTGACGTTCTCGCTGCTACCGACCAGCAGCTCGTTCTCTTGCTTGTTCACCATGACCCCCGGGGGCAAGGGCCGTTCCGGCGATGGCTTGCTCTTCTTCTTGCGCTTCACCTCGACTTTCTTCTTTTCCGCCTCCTTGTTGTCTTGCCAGTAGGCGGTCACGCCGGTGTAGGCATCCCGGTCGGCAACCGAGAAGCGGTGTTGATCGCCATCCCGACGGGTGATGGTGATGGCCGGCAGAGGCTGACCGCTGGCGGTGGTGCCCTGGCCCGCCTTGATAAACAGCAGGCGGCCATTCTTGACGGTGGCGATGCCATCACACTGACCAGCCATGCGGGTGAGGAAGGCGAGATCGCTCTCGTTGGCCTGGTCGATGTGGTCGATCAGCTGGCCCTTGAGTGAGTCACCCACGCAGGGGGTGAGCTGGTAGCGGGCGGCGACCTGGCTGACGATGTCGCTGACTGTGGTCTGGTGCCAACTTTGCTCACGCAGTTTGTTCATGCCGCCGCGCAGGTCTGCTGACTTGCCCCGTATGGTGAGCACATCCGGGGCCCCGCCGTGCTCCACCTCGTCGATCTTGTAGGTGCCCTTGTCGACCAAGGCCTGGCCTTGCCAGCCAATGAGGGCGCGCAGGGTGGCGCCCCGGCGTGGCATATCGAGCTGGCCGTCGCTGTCATCGAGGGTGATCTCGATGGTGTCGGCGGTGAAGCCCCGGTTGTCTGTGATGGTCATCGACATCAGGCGCGGCCTGATGGCGGCCGAGATGTCTTTGCCGTCGACAAGTACCTGGTAAGCCGGTATCGGGTGGCCTTGGCGCAAGGCGTCGAGCGGATTGGTCAGCCCCAAATCTTCGGCCAATCGCGTGCCGAACTGGTCGAAAGCCCCCATCAGAGAAGCCCCCCGAGCTTGTTGCCGATACTGCCGACCAGCTTGCCCAGGCCCAGGCGGCCAAAGAGGTTGCCCGCGGTGCGGCCCAGCAGGGTTTGGACAAGGGATCTGTCGTTGTCATCGACCCGCTTGAGCTTGATGGTGAACTCGATTTTACGGGCGGTGCCATCGCTGAAAAACTCGCTGCGGGTGGTGCTGATGCCCTCGATCACGAATGACCCACGCATGACGCCATCGCCCTGGATCAGGGGGAAAGCCTGACCGCTGTCAGCCATATTGTTGAGCAAGTCGAGGGAGACGGGGCCGCCGGTCACTTCGGGCAGCAGCACCCCGCTCAGGGTTGTGGTTTCATCATCGGGGCCGAGGAACTGATAGGCAGGACGAGCACCGATCCGGTTATTGCCCGGATGGCGCCATGCCCGTTCGTCTTGTTGTGAGAGGGGGGCGAGGGTCGAGCGCATAAACACGAACCAGCCCAGGGTCATCATCATGGCTGTTGCTCCTTAGTTGCGGTCGGTCAGGGAGGCGCGGCCATTGGCAGCGGCCTGCCGTTCGCGTCTGTCCAGTTCGCGGCG